>BQJA01000096.1 GCA_021604405.1 Nitrosomonas sp.
CTCGATGTCGGCTCATCACATCCTGGGGCTGTAGCCGGTCCCAAGGGTATGGCTGTTCGCCATTTAAAGTGGTACGTGAGCTGGGTTTAAAACGTCGTGAGACAGTTTGGTCCCTATCTGCCGTGGGCGTTGGAAGTTTGAATGGGGCTGCTCCTAGTACGAGAGGACCGGAGTGGACGCACCTCTGGTGTACCGGTTATGACGCCAGTCGTATCGCCGGGTAGCTAAGTGCGGAAGAGATAACCGCTGAAAGCATCTAAGCGGGAAACTCGCCATAAGATTAGACTTCCCGGGGGTTGAACCCCCCTAAAGGTTCGTTGAAGACTACAACGTTGATAGGTCGGGTGTGGAAGCGTAGTAATACGTTAAGCTAACCGATACTAATTGACCGTGAGGCTTGATCCTATAACCTTAAGATTTATGTATGCATTTGATTGTTATTTAATCCAATTTAATTTACTTTTTCCAAATGGCAGGAACTTGTTCCTGCTCAGTTTTTGCTTGGCGGCCATAGCGCTTTGGACCCACCTCTTCCCATTCCGAACAGAGTCGTGAAACGAAGTTGCGCCGATGATAGTGTGTAAACGCATGTGAAAGTAGGTCACCGCCAGGCACCCCCATAAGAAACCTCATTCATTATGAATGAGGTTTTTTTTTGTTAAAATATCACGCTAGTCGGCACATTTTTGTCGTTTATTTTTAGTTTGTAGCGACTTTCGCGGTTCCAACTTTTAAATGTTTTTTTAGCTTTATTTAGCATTTTGTACGGAACTTAACCTATTACTTAACTGACTTAATTGAACAACTCAAGTTCTGCAGTCCATAAACCTGAGGCGATCATTGCCGATAGCAATTGTTTGCGTAATAAAAGTATATTTTTTTAATGTGAAACTGTGTGTTTATTTAATGGATAATTTATTATGGTTGATTCTGATAAAAAAAATGAAAATTGGGAAAAAGAGATTTTAGAAAAGCTTGCATTTTCATCTATCAGAGAGCAACGTCGTGGACGTCGCTGGGGAATTTTTTTTAAGTCACTTACTTTTTTATATCTTTTTTTGCTTTTATTTCTTGCTATGGGTTGGATTGGGAAGGCAGGGATAAAAAGCATCGATAAACATACCGCGCTGATAAATCTGCATGGCATGCTAACGCCAGATAGCGTAAGTAGTGCTGAGAATATTAATGCAAGCTTGCGCAATGCCTTTAATGATAAAAATACTCAAGGCGTAATTATACAAATCAATAGTCCCGGTGGCAGTCCAGTGCAGGCTGGGTATATTAACGATGAGATTCTCCGGCTGCGTTCAATTTATCCCGATATCCCGTTATATGCGGTTATCGGGGATATTTGTGCTTCGGGCGGTTATTATGTTGCAGCTGCGGCTGACAAAATATTTGTCGATAAGGCAAGTCTTGTTGGTTCCATTGGTGTCATGTTGGATGGTTTTGGTTTTGCTGAAACATTAGAAAAACTGGGCATCGAACGTCGTTTAATTACAGCCGGTGAAAGTAAAGGTTTCCTTGACCCTTTTTTGCCGATGGATGACAAGCAAATAGAACATGCGCAATCAATGTTGGCTGAAGTCCATGATCAATTCGTTTCAGTGGTGCGTCACGGACGTGGTGATCGCTTAAAAGATGACCCGACAATTTTCAGTGGTATTATCTGGACTGGCGAGAAAAGCATCGATTTAGGGCTTGCCGATGCGATGGGTAGTGTTGACTATGTCGCGCGAGAAATTATTCAAGCTGAAGATATTGTTGACTATACCGCAAAAGAAGGATTGGCTGAGCGTTTTGCCAAGCGCTTTGGCCAAGTGGTTATGAACATTTCTGGCGGTGCTGGAAATATAGTAGCGTTACGATAGTGAGGCAGCAATTGCCCAATTCAGTAATCTGATTGATTTTAAAAATGCTGTTTGGCAGCTTGAGAAAAGAAAATATGCTCTTGCTGCCAATGGCGGTATCTAATACGTGCCAATATTGATAATTTGCGTTGTCATCAGTACATCCATTGAAGTTGAAAACGCATAATATTTGCATTTTTTACCTGCTCCAAAGTTTTGACATTGGTTCTGTCCATATTGGAGTAAGCAGCAGTTAGCTCAATTTCGGGTCTGATTTTCCACTCAAGTCCGACCTCGGTTTCTCTTACCTTGCTTAATGGTGCATTTGTTGTGAATTTTTCAGCGCCATCGTAAGTCTGCCATTTTACGTACGGGATCCAGGTTCCCCAGGCGTTATCGATTTTATACATCGCTTGAACATAACCACCATTGATATCTCCAGATATAATTTGGGAGCGATCAGCACTTAGTTGCGGTGATTTTCCCCAGTTCCATTCTGTTTGTAAACCGAAAGGTTGTGGGTAAAGTATGGCATGGAAACCAATGCGTTCATCTCGGTACCCCTTGCTGTTAAAAGTTGGTGCGGCTGTAATGCCAGCCCCATTATTTGTGCCGACAGTCGGCACAAAACGACCAGTATAGCCATAAACCCCTGTTTCAAAGAATTGACCATTCTTAAATTCAAATGGGTAGGTAATCCGTGCGGCAAAGTGGACATTGTCGTTTAGGTCGTGTTCATTAATGCCTTGCCCATCATAAAGACCAAAACCAATCACGCCATAATCACCGGACCCTTTAAGGTTATTACTTTTTAGATAGCTAAAGCGTTTCTGAATTTTTTCAGGTGTCCAGTAAAAGAATATACCCATGTCACGTTCATTGCGAATTCCGCTGGCCAACGGATCTGCCCGTTCGAAAGCTAAACGATCCCGACTGGATTGGAGAATTTCAAAGCTGTTTGGAATCTTGGACAGGCCTGGCCGGATACGGAACTCTTTCTTTTTATCAAAAAAGATATCACCGTACATATCACGTACTGACACATCGCCACTGGCAAATTCTGTTTGCATATAGATCTTTAAATGGTCGGTTATATCACCCGAAAAGACCAGTCGGGCACGGCGAATATAGAAATTGGTATCGTCTTCGATACCTTTATCGCCTGGAGATGAAAGATCCTTATAATCGCCCGATAAACCAGCATTATAGCGAAACTGCGTATAACCGCCGATTTTAAAATTGTCATACCATTTTTTTTCATCTTTTTTGGCAGATTCTGTTTTTTCTGTTGCTTCATCTTCTTTTTGCTCAGCAACTTTGATTTCATTTTGTTGTTCCTTAATGCTTGCTTCAATAGCCTTCAACTCTTCAATTTTTTGATCTATTTTTGCGTCGAGCTCATGTAATTCTTCCGTGGTATGGACTGTTTCATCTTCTTCAACCTGCTTAAATTTTCCTAATTTGACTCGGTTCTTACCCGGTGATGTATACACTTGATTTGTTTCGCGATCCACATACAAAACCAGTGCCTGAGCTGGGTTTGCCAAATGTCCAAACAATATTAGGGTGATGAGCGGCAGTATGATTGGTTTTTTGTTGCCAGTAGAGCAATGATCGTTCAGAAGATCTTTAATTTGCGCCATTTAGCCTCCAAGTGAAAATTTTTGGAGGCAAGAGTATTACAGTAATGTTACAGATTTATGACATTGCAAATGTTATGCAGGATTTAGTACATGTAGGATCCAATTCACTATATATCCGGTGGATTTTGCTTGTTATCGCGTATGGTTATTTAAAAATTATGGAGTGAGTATTTCTTCAAGTATTCGTGTAACGCCTGTTTGCCAGCAGGGAAGATTGAGGTTAAATGTGTTTTGTAACTTGTGGATATTCAGTCGTGAATTTAAAGGTCGTTTAGCGGGTGTGGAAAAAGCGTTGCTGGATATCGGTGTTATATTTTCAGGGTGTATTTTAAGCGGAATTTTTTTCTGCTTGGCAAAGTCAAAAACCAAACTGGCATAACCATGCCACGAGGTTTCACCGCTGGCAACTAAGTGATATAAGCCGGATAGTTCAGGTTGATTTAACGATGTTCGAATTATGTGCGCCGTAATATCTGCAAGCAGATCTGCTCCGGTGGGTGCGCCAATCTGGTCATCAATAATACTCAAACGATCACGCTCTTGGGCCAGACGAAGCATGGTCTTGATAAAATTGTTCCCGTAAGCAGCATAGACCCAACTCGTACGAAGAATCAGATGGTGACAATCAGAAGCATTAATTAGTTGTTCGCCTTCAAATTTGCTTTTTCCGTAGACATTCAGTGGAGATGGCGGGTCTGTTTCTACCCACGGACGATTGTCACTGCCGTCAAATACGTAATCTGTTGAATAATGAATGAGCCAGGCATTACTCCGCTTCGCTTCTTTCGCCAATACATCAGGGGCACGTGTATTGATATGATAGGCTAGTTCTGCCTCACTTTCGGCTTTGTCCACCGCGGTATAGGCGGCAGCATTAACCACTACATCCGGAACAACCGTGCGAACTGTTTTTGCAATGCCATCTAAATCAGTTAGGTCGCCACATAATTCCGTGCTGTTCCTGCTGAGAGCGATCAATTCTCCAAGAGGAGCGAGACTGCGTTGCAGTTCCCAACCTACCTGACCATTTTTTCCAAATAACAAGATTTTCATAAAGTGCATTCATCTGAATTTGGTGTTTTTTCAGTTAACTTTCTGTAGGCACCCGATTGGACGTCGTTGATCCAGTCCCAATTATCCAAGTACCATTGGACGGTTTTTCGGATACCTGTTTCGAATGTTTCAACTGGTTTCCAGTTTAAATCGCGTGCCATTTTGTTAGCATTGATCGCGTAGCGGCGATCATGGCCAGGGCGGTCTGTTACGTAAGTTATCAGTTTGTGATAATTAGCGATTGGTTTATATGTTTTTAGCAAATCGCATATCAAATTCACAATGTCAATATTTGCTTTCTCATTCCAGCCTCCAATATTAAAAGTTTCTCCTGGTGTTCCAGCTTCTAAAACGCGACGAATGGCGCTGCAATGGTCTGAGACATAGAGCCAGTCACGAATTTGTTGGCCATCCCCATATACGGGCAAAGGCTTACCTGCTAAAGCATTCACGATCATCAACGGGATCAATTTTTCAGGAAATTGGAAGGGCCCATAATTATTAGAACAGTGCGTGGTTAGCACTGGCAGACCATAAGTATGATGATAAGCCCTTACGAGATGGTCACTGGATGCTTTGCTGGCTGAGTAGGGGCTGTTTGGTTCAAAGCGATGTGACTCAGTAAAAGCAGGCGCATTTTTATTCAGAGAACCATATACCTCATCAGTAGAAACATGAACAAATCGGAAATTTTGCTTAGCGGTTTTATCATCTAGTTGATTCCAATAAGCCCGGACAGACTCCAGTAATTGGAAAGTGCCAACGATATTCGTTTGAATAAAATCATTTGGGCTATTTATGGAGCGATCTACGTGACTCTCGGCGGCAAAATTGATGATTGCCCGGGGGTAGTGTAGGGATAGCACTCTTGAGACGAGTGCGGCATTATTAATATCACCTTGTACAAAAATATGTCTCGGGTCTGCAGAAAGCATGGCGAGGTTCTGCAAATTTCCCGCATACGTTAGTTTGTCTAGATTAACAATCTTTTCGTTGGATTGTTTCAGCCAGTCCAATACGAAATTTGCGCCAATGAAGCCAGCGCCGCCAGTTACCAGAATCATTCTTATCTCCTATGCATTCAATATTTAGTTACATGTAACAATAAGACGTTATAAACATTTTGTTTGAGCAATCAGTCAGGTTCCCATGTTGGCACCAGTCCGGTTTTTCCTGGGCTGACTTGAAATTCACATTCAATTCCAATACCTGGCACCCAAGTCAGTTGTTCCCCACTAAATAAAAGCGGGAGTGCACTGCGATCCCAAGGGGGAATTAATGCTTCTTGTAACAAGCTCTTCAATTTGCGGCGAGGCCGCTTGCAATTGGGGCGGAAATGTTCCCCGCCAGAACGTAACCGGATTGTGACGGGATCTTTGTTTAGTTTCTCAAAATCAATGCCACTGTTTTTTTTAAACGTAAATTTAATTGAGCCGTTTAATTGGTTCAGTACCAGCTGCTTCTCTCCGCGCCAGATGAATAATAAGCCATTATCGGGTATAGCCTTTCTGGCTAAAATATATACAGCTCCCTTAAAACAGCGAAACTCGGCGTTACCAAAAGGGATATGCAGTTTTGCGTCGGTACCAGCAGTAAATAATTGCTGAATAATATCCGTCATTTTCTTAGTACTGGGCTGGTTTATCCCTTGCCGTGAGAATGTATAACGGAGTAAATTTTTTGTGCGAGGGATGCTCAGTTCACGTAAGCGTTCAATTTGGAGTTTTCCGTTCAACATGCATTTTCTGTTATCCAGTTCGGCAAGTTCATCTAACAGATGCGAAGCTTCTGCGAGGTGCTGGCTGGTCCGTAAAAAAGTTTTTGGATAGTCGGGGTAGCGTTTTTCTAGTCGCGGAAAAATTTCATGACGCAGAAAATTTCGATCGAAGGCAGTATTTTCATTACTTTCATCATTTACCCAGTTTAGTTTTTTTTCTTTTGCGTATTGCATAATATGACTACGTGAGACATCTAGCAGTGGCCGTAGAATTCGGGGTGCTTGATATGAATCTTGCTTTCTTACAACAGGCATCGCGGCAAGGCCACGTGTGCCCGCGCCACGTAATAACTGCAGGAATAACGTTTCGGCCTGGTCATCCCGATGTTGCCCTAATACCACATAATCTGCGCGTAAACGGTTAAAAACCTGATAGCGTGCAGTCCTGGCGGTGGCTTCGAGACTGCCGCCAGGTACTTTGCTGATTTTTAAATGCGTGATGGTAATTGGAATATTTAATGTGCGGCAGAAGTTGCAACAAAATTTACTCCATTGTCTCGCATTTTGACTGATACCATGATCAACATGAACCGCAGACAGCGTAAACTGCAAGGGATTGGATAAAGAATTCAGCAAATCCAGTAGTACAGTTGAATCAATTCCGCCGCTTAATGCGACGATAACATGATCATTCTGCTTTATATAAGTTTTGAGTACCGCTTTCGTTGAGTCAATAATGTTATTCGATTTTGGCTTCCTTAAATGTGCCATATTCCATCAATCGCTCAAGGCGATTTTCCAGTAACGCGTCTATGGATTGGTCTTGTAGTTTTCTAAGCGATTCCTGCAAAACATTTTTTACCGATTGCATGGTGGCTGGATAGTCTCGGTGGGCGCCCCCTATTGGTTCTTCAATAATACCATCAATGAGATTTAATGCCTTTAGGCGATCAGCAGTTATTCCCATGATTTCAGCTGCTTCATCTGCTTTGTCGGCACTTTTCCATAGAATGGAAGCGCATCCTTCGGGTGAAATGACCGAGTAGGTGGCATATTGCAGCATCTGTACGACATCGCCGACAGCCACCGCCAGGGCGCCACCAGAACCACCCTCGCCAATAACTATACAAATCACGGGCACCCTTAATTCCGCAAGCACATACAGATTCTTGCCAATCGCTTCTGATTGGCCGCGTTCTTCCGCGTCGATTCCCGGAAAAGCACCAGGTGTATCGATAAAAGTAAGCACTGGTACTGAAAATTTTTCTGCCAAACGCATTAAGCGGAGCGCTTTGCGATAACCTTCCGGTTTGGGCATGCCAAAATTACGATGAATTTTTTCTCTGGTATCACGTCCTTTTTGATGGCCAATAATCATAACCGACTGGCCATTAAATCGTGCTAATCCGCCGACAATGGCGTGATCATCTGCAAAATTCCGGTCGCCATGGAGCTCTTCGAAATCAGTAAATAAATGTTCGATATAGTCAAGCGTGTAGGGTCGCTGCGGATGGCGCGCAACTTGTGAAATTTGCCAGGGCGTTAATTTGGCGTAGACACTTTTGGTAAGTGTCTGGCTTTTAGCTTTTAAACGAGCGATTTCCGCTGATATGTCCAATGCAGAGTCATCCTGTGCGAAACGTAATTCTTCGATTTTTGCTTCAAACTCGGCTATATTTTGCTCAAAATCCAGAAAAGTAATTTTCATGTAGGCTGTAGGCTAGATAAAATCCTAAAACTGAGATGATACAGGATTTGGATGGCTGCCTGCATCATGAATGTTTTTAATAAATTTTTGCATGATCAAACAGGGTAAAAGTTTTTTTAGAAAACTTATTTCGTATCGATATGTCTATTAGTAGCACTATACATTACATGATAACAAGGGGATTATTATGAAACGACGTGCATTTCTGCAGGGGATCAGTGTGGCGGCATCATACCCATTGCTCTTTCTTGTCCCAAATAAGCAAGTTTTTGCTGACAACGCTGATTCGATGTTAATTGAACCGTTAAAAAAGTCGCATGATGCGTGGCGCAAGTTGTTGTCATCCGAAGCATTTCGTGTGTTATTTGAGGAAGACACCGAGCCGCCTGGCAGTAGTCCGCTAAATCACGAAACCCGTGATGGAACATATATTTGTGCGGCATGTTATCTTCCATTATTTGAAAGCGCGCATAAGTACGACAGTGGTACAGGATGGCCAAGCTTTACGCAGCCAATTGCGCAGCACGTTGGCACAAAACGTGATTTTAAAATAATCATTCCTCGAACCGAGTATCATTGTGCAAGGTGTGGCGGTCACCAAGGTCATGTATTTAAGGATGGCCCGCCACCTAGAAGAGAGCGTTGGTGTAACAACGGCGTGGCACTACGTTTTGTTTTAAGGGAAGATGCGCTTCCAGCGCTTAGGAGCTAATTTAATGACTGTGATTGATTTGGCATGGTTTTTTAGAAGGCGTGTTCGTTATTCTTTATTGGGTGTGTTAGGGCTGCTGATGATATTATCGGCATGCAAACCGACTGATGTTGAGAAAATGACGATCGCAGCGGAACAATCAACTCACACTGCGCTCGGTGTCGCAACTTTTGCTGGCGGTTGCTTCTGGTGTACGGAAGCAGACTTTGATAAATTGCCGGGCGTGATCTCAACAACGTCTGGCTATATTGGCGGGGAAGAAAAAAATCCAACCTATAAGCAAGTAGTTGCCGGCAAGACCGGGCATGTTGAAGCTGTGCAAGTACGATTTAATAAAACCCAAACTAATTTTGCTGAATTGCTGGCTGCGTATTGGCTGACTATTGATCCATTAACGCCAAATCGCCAGTTTTGTGATACGGGTGCACCGTATCGCAGTGTCATTTTTTATCATAACGATGAACAGCATGAACTGGCTAAAGAATCTAAAGCGACACTAGAAACCTCAGGGCGCTTTGCTCAACCGGTTGTAACAGAAATATGGCCTGCAACAACATTTTATCCCGCAGAAGAATACCATCAGGATTATTATTTGAAGAATCCGGCTCGGTACCGTCTGTACCGAAGCAATTGTGGCCGTGACCAGCGTCTAAAAGAATTGTGGGGAAAGAAACATTAGCAGTCAGCATTTTATTTCTCTGGGTGGGATTACACCGAAAGCCTTCTTGTGTGGTTACTGGCAAAAAAAACCGTTATTGATCCGCCGTGCAATACCAGATTTTCAGGGGTTGTTAACGCATAATGATTTGATTCAGCTTGCGAGCCAAGAAGCGGTGCAGTCGCGCCTTATTTTGCAACGTAATGATCACTGGATTGTTAAGCATGGCCCACTAAACTTGCGGAAGGTTAGTAAAAAAGACCCCAGTACATTGTTGGTACATGATGTAAATCATTATTATTCCTGGGCACGTGACTTGCTGATGAAATTTCGTTTTATTCCCTATGCCCGGCTAGATGATTTAATGATTAGTTATGCAACCAAAGGGGGCGGCATTGGGCCGCACATTGATTCCTATGATGTATTTTTATTGCAAGGGCAGGGCGCCAAACGATGGCAGATATCATCTCAACAGGATACGCGGCTGATCGAAGATGCACCACTAAAAATTCTCCGTCAGTTTGTCCCGGAGCAGGAGTGGGTTTTAGAATCGGGCGATATGCTTTATTTACCGCCCAATTATGCGCATCACGGTGTGGCAGAGAATGATTGCATGACTTATTCTATTGGTTTTCGTGCGCCAAGTCATCAAGAGTTGATGGTTCAATTTCTTACTTATATGCAAGATCACCTTAAAGCGGACGGCTGGTACCAAGATCCGGATTTGCAACGGCCAGTCAATCCGGCAATCATCAGTTCGGCAATGCTTCATCAGACAAAACGCATTGTTGACAGCATTAAATGGCGAAATATGGATATAGAAAATTTTCTAGGTATATATTTGACCGAGCCGAAGCCTAATGTATTTTTTAACCGTCCTTCAAATCCATTCAGCCGGAAAAATTTTATTCAACAGGTAAAAAAATATGGTGTGCAACTGGATTTAAAAACCCGCATGCTGGTTAGAAAAAAGAAAATGTTTATAAATGGGGAACTGCATATGATAGGGGCGGGAGACGCTCGTGAGACATTAAAAGAATTGGCGGGTGAACAAGAAATTAGGCCATGCAGTGAGCTAGATGACGAAACTAATGACCTTCTTTATCAATGGTATCTATATGGTTATATCGTATTGATTAATGAAGTAAACTGTTATTTCAAATAATTTGAAGCGCATAAATTATTTGGTAAAATTCCTAGACAGTCATGTTTAATTCTGCTAATAATTAAGATCTGTCTTTCAAAACATGAAGGGCTGAAACACAGACAGTAGTATTGTTTGAATCGTCTTAAAATTGTCTTAAAATTTTTATATAGGAGATAAAAACATGAAATACTCACTCTTCGCTGCTGCATTAATTGCATTATTCCTGGTTGGTTGTGCGGACGAAAAACCAGGTCAATATCCACCAAGCCTGTATGAAGATCCTGAATCCGGTGAAAGGTTAGGAGCGCCCGCCGGCAAGGATTAGCTTGGTCGATTAATCACTTCTTTCGAAACATGAAGGGTTTAAACGTACAATATTATTGTTTGAATCGTCTTTTTTAATATAGGAGATTAGAACATGAAATACTCACTCTTCGCTGCTGCGTTAATTGCTTTATTCCTGGTTGGTTGTGGAGGCGAGAAACCAGGTCAATATCCACCAAGCCTGTATGAAGATCCTGAATCCGGCGAAAGATTAGGAGCGCCCGCCGGCAAGGATTAGCTGACGATTGATATACCGAGTAATCGGAGAAAAACCGCCCAGTTTGAATTATAAATTAGGGCGGTTTTTCTTTTTGTTCTCTGTTCATGCACATAGCTATTGTGCAAATAAATAATAATACTTTTTACAGTAAACACTTGCGCTGAAATGATGACATCGCGTTTATTTATATTTATCACCGAATAAAATCCGGTTAGCATAAGAAATCGGTGCGTACTATATAGATAAAGTATTTTGAATGCAAGTTTTCGCGTGCATATGCATTAAGGTATGTATTCTGCGTTAGTTCATCCTGGACCGGAAGTCGCAAAGCCGGCAGAAAAATTGTTGATTCAGGCATTGGGCAATAGATAGACGAATAACAATTTTGTGAAAATTTTTTAGTAGATCTTTTCTTTTAAAGAATGCTTCGTAACCGTGAGCCACTGTTGCGATCTTTGATGATTACTATTCTTCACACTTACTTTGTAAATAAGTGCATGGAAGTGAATGGGATAGACGAGTGATCGCTTGCATTACCGATGGAATCGTCGTAATATCCGCGACTTTCAGCAATAATGGAATAGAGGTTTTTTTATGGCTAATAGTGCACAGGCAAGAAAACGTGCAAGACAGATCATTACGCGCCGTGAGCACAACTTTAGTGCGCGTTCAAAGTTACGCACTGCTATCAAGCAGATCAGAAAGACGATTGAAGCGGGCGACAAAGGTGAAGCGCGGGCGGTATTTGACAAAACGGTTAGTGTTATAGATACCATCGCTGAGAAGGGAATTATTCATAAAAACAAAGCAGCCCGTCACAAGAGCCGGTTATCCGCAGCTATTAAGACGATGGCCTGAGTTGTTTATTCTGGATACGACTTGTATATCACGCGGCCCAAAATAAGCACATTAAGTTGGAGAGAAAGTTAAAGTGCTAAAATTACCAAAACCGTTCTGTCGCGGAAGGTATTTTACAGCCTAAATTCTCTTGACAGTGCAGAGTTGACTCAGTACGCTTGCTTTTGTCATGGTTAATGATGAAACGTGTGGGAAGAGGATTTCAGGCGCGTTAAGGTGTTTAGAATAAAAAGTTAGAATAAAAAAATATAGCTACGATTTTGAGCAAAAGGAGAAAAGATTTTGAGCAAAAGGAGAAAAACATGATTGCCAAGTTTTGGCTGAAGATAGCGATGCTGGTGAGCGGTCTGATGTTGATAGGCGGGGTGCA
>BQJA01000097.1 GCA_021604405.1 Nitrosomonas sp.
GTCATCAACAATCTGTTGTCAGGATCGGCAGTAACCGAATTCTTGTCAGTTATGGTGACCAACTTCGCGCACTTTCATCCAGTTGGTGTGGTGCTCGTGGCGATGCTTGGCATTGGTGTTGCCGAACATACTGGTTTTATCAATGCCGGTTTGCGGGGATTACTGAGTGTTACGGCTAAATGGCTGCTGACACCGATGGTCATTTTTGTTGGTATCGTCAGCCACTCTGCTGTTGATGCCGGCTACGTGCTTGTCATACCGCTCGGCGGCATCATTTTTTATGCCGCTGGCAGACACCCGTTGGCCGGTATCGCAGCCGCCTTTGCTGGTGTGTCCGGAGGCTTTTCGGCGAATTTCGTGCCGTCATCGCTTGATCCGCTGTTGCAGGGCCTGTCGCAGGCCGGTGCACAGATCCTGGATCCGAACGTTATACTCAATCCGCTGAATAATTACTTCTTTACGACGGCTTCATCAGTCCTGATTATTGGGTTAGGCTGGTACGTGACGGAAAAAATCGTTGAGCCGCGCCTGCAAAACACCGGGCTTGATGGCGACCTTGAAGCCCTGCCAACCATGCATGCGCTTGAGGCGAATGAGCGTAAGGGGCTGCGTGCGGCGGGAATTGCTTTCCTGATCGGCGTCATCATTATGGTTGTTACGGCTTGGCCGGCCAGTTCGCCGTGGCGGGATGCAACCGGTGATCTCACCGCCAGCGCCGCACCGATGATGCGCTCTATCGTTTCGCTGATTTTTCTGATGTTCATCGTGCCGGGTTATGTATACGGAATCGCAGCTGGAACCGTGACCAGCACCCGAGACGTAATTGAAGGAATGACAAAAGCCATGCAGCAAATGGCTTACTATCTCGTCATCATGTTTTTTATCGCACAATTCTTGTATGCGTTCAGTCAGTCCAACCTTGGCGTTCTACTTGCTTTACAAGGTGCGGCCGGACTCAAGTCGCTCGCGATGCCTTCGTACATCACGATCGTCGGTGTTGTGTTGCTCACCGCATTCATCAATATTTTTGTCGGTTCGTCCAGTGGAAAATGGGGACTCCTTGCGCCGATCCTTGTGCCGATGCTAATGCAACTCGGTATTTCGCCGGATCTGACACAAGCCGCATACCGCGTTGGTGATTCCAGCACAAATATTATCACACCATTGATGCCGTACTTCCCGCTTGTGGTTGTATACTGCCAGCGGTACGTAAAGAATACGGGAATCGGTACGGTAGTGGCGATGATGTTGCCCTATTCGGCGATCTTTCTTGTTATCTGGACGATTTTCCTGCTGTTTTATACAGTCGTAGGCCTGCCGCTTGGTATTCAGTCGAGCTACGCTTATCCATAACATGAAAGTCGTATGATGCAGGATTGAAGTGAACTGACCCAGGGGCTAATCGTTTAAGAAATCACTGTTCAATGCCTGAGTGCTGGCAGCTGTTCGTCTTTTGGCACGAATCGTAATGCAATGCCGTTATTGCACCAGCGCTCTCCGTGCGGCGGCGGACCGTCACTGAATAAATGGCCTTGATGTCCGCCGCAACGCGCGCAGTGGTATTCCGTACGTGGCCAGATCATCTTGAAGTCGATTTTTGTCGCGACGTGTCCAGCAATGGGCTGGGTAAAGCTAGGCCAGCCGGTCCAGCTTTCATATTTATGGGTGCTTTCAAACAGTGGAAGATAACATGCCGCGCAAACGAAAGTCCCGTCACGATCTTCATAAACCAGGTTACTGGATTCCGGGCGTTCGGTTGCCTCTTCAAATAGTATTTGATAGGCCCTGGGTGAAACTAATTTACGCCATTCATGGTGCGGCTTGCTGAGGGGCGTAATCGGGATGGATGCTTTGCCAACAACTTGTGAGCGTGAGCATGCCGGAATGATCGGCAGTACGGCAGCCATAGCAGAACCTTGTAAAAAAGTGCGTCTTTTCATAATTTTTCTCCTGAAGGCGGGCGTGTGTGAGCAGTCATGCCGGTATGAATCGCTTAAGTTGTAATAATATAGTGCGCGGAAATTATAATATGAAATAATATCCGAAACAGGGACGGAGCACCAAAAATGCGCAATACTGCGACACAACGCCAAGCGGGAATTGCTTTTCGGTCATGCCATGGCAGCAGGTCACGCTCACAACAATGTAAAAAATATGTTTTAATCCTGTTATTGCATAAATAAATGCCGGACTGAATGGGTATCCATATGACACAGCAACGCTATGACAAGGCAATCGCACTGATTGACGCTGCAAATAATGAAGACCCGAATCAGGAAACCAGTAACGGAACAAACTGGCCGAAAGAATTGCTTTATTCATACCGTATGTCAGATATGTTGGAGCGCTATGCATCCGATGCGGATGATGCAATAAAACTGGCTGTCAGAGCGCAGCATATCCAACGCTGGAAATCACCCCGCAGCGATTATCCAATGGATCGCAAGGGCTATTATTTATGGCGTACCGGGCTTTACAAATTTCATGCTGACACGGTGGCCAACTTGCTCATGGTTGTAGGTTATGATCGTGAATTTATCGAACGCGTGAAACAGATCGTTGGCAAAAAATCGCTCAAGACCAATCCGGAAGTCCAGTTACTGGAAGATATTGCCGGGTTGGTTTTTATCGAGCACTATTTGGTCGATTTTGTTACTAAGCATCCTGAATACACCGAAGAGAAGTGGCTCGATATTATCCGTAAAGTCTGGAAGAAGATGTCAAACCGGGCGCATCATTTTGTGCGCGCAAGGCATATCAAGATACCGGAAACACTGGATACGCTGATCAAAAAGGCGGTCATTGAGTAAATCATGGCGCTGTATAATTACCTCACATGAACATGGCATGATCAACCAAGCCTTTGCTGTTTAGATGAAAATACATGCCATGGCACCAGTTCTGCTGTTGGGAATTATCACCTTGGTGATCGGTCATTTCATATCCGTACAGATCGTTGAGGATTCCAAAGAAGTCGCCAGGATCAAATTAGCATCCACTGAACCACTGCTCATGGTTAACCGGCTCATGAACGTTAACGAGTGGAACCCGATTTCAAAAGCTGCCCAGAAGGCGGCCATGGATAAACATAATGAGATCATTGCGCAAGCTAACGAAAGTCAGGAAAGAATAGACAGGCACGCCGTCATCATCGTGTGGCTGGCGGTCGGGATGGTGGTATTCACCATTCTGCTTTATCTTAAAAGTACTTATCTCAGCGCTTCCGTAGCGTTGTCATTGGCATTCTCTGCGCTTCTGTTTTTGCGAATCGGGGTGGACGCGCCCAGCATGGAGATCCAGGTCTATAGTGAGAATCTTAAAATTCCAGTAAAGATCTCCGGCGCGCATGTCTATGAGTATCTCAAGGAAGGTTCATATACGAAATATTTGCCTTTTACTGAGTTTATCAAAAATAAGGAAGTAGGGTTTGATCAGGTATTTTACGGTAAGATTTATTATCAGTATCAAACCAAGTCAATACTGGAAAGCATTGCACTCCTTTTTAAGGCGAAGAATCACGTGGTGGCCTGGGCGCTCCTGTTGTTTTCAGTGATACTACCTTTATTGAAACTTCTTCTGAACGTGTGGATGTTGCTCTGGCCAAGGTTCGGACAAAAAAAGGCGTACGCTGCGGTTGTTTATTTTTTGAGCAAGTGGAGTATGGCAGATGTGTTTGTGGTCGCGATGTTTTTAACCTATCTCTCTCTGCAGAACATGGGACAGCAAGGGGTTACGGTGGAGTCGCAAGTAAGTATTGGATTCTATTTCTTTTTGGCGTATGTCATTCTGTCCATTGCTTCCAGCATGCTCACTCAGAACTGGGCAAGAAAGTAGGTCAGCAGTATTGGCAAAAGAATCAATTCGGCTGGGCACGGTTAACGGGGGTGTTCTTTGTCTATGCCGCCCAATCCGAAAAAGTACGACAGCAAACAATACAGGAGACCATCGAATACGTAGAAATCTTTTATAACCGGCAACGCAAACAGGCAAGACCGGGCGACTTGTCGCCAGCAGCATTTACGCAGGGTTAATATGGAAATCTGCTTGTTGCTTGACCCGGTAAACGCCACATTAGACAGCATACATCATTGAAGAACGCAATTTACCGGATGACGTTCATGAGCCGCGACACGACCGCCAGGCACGGTCCTAATCAGGATACTCAAAGTTTCGAGGCACGGGAAAGATCACGCTTCCGATTCAAACAGGTCGAATTGCTTTATGATCAGCTTCGAGTCGGTCAAGCAGGTTCTATAGCCTCCGCACTTTTTCTGGTTGGCGTGTTCTGGACGGTCACGCCGCATTTAATTCTCATTTTTTGGCTTACTCTGGTTCTCGTGATAAGCGCGTTTCGTTTACACCTGATCCATAGATTCGAACGGTATGCCGGTAGAGATGAACAGGCAGAGTACTGGCTTGGCCTGTTTGTTGCAGGAGCGGCAGCGTCCGGCATAACCTGGGGAATGGCGACAATCATTCTCATCCCCGACCGGTCCGTTTCTCACATCAGTTTCGTGCTGCTTTGGATAGGTGGGCTATCAGCGGGCGCTGTTGCCGCCTATTCTGTCCTCAAGCGTGCTTTTTTAGCCTTTACACTCCCTGCATTGCTCCCCACCGCTATTTACCTGTTAATCATCGGCGGGAAGTTGGAGTTTACGATTGGTGCCGGGACAATTATGTATATTATATTCTTGTCACTCAATGCCCTGCGGATGCATAAGACACTCAAGCGCGAGCTGAAGCTGCGATTCGAAAATGCGCAATTGATAGGCCATTTGGAAAAGGAAAAAGCGCGCGTTGACAGAATTAACGATCAACTCGAGATGCGGGTTATGGAGCGTACAACCGCACTCTCCGAGAGCAATGCCGATCTGCAAAAAGAGATCGCCGAACGGAAACGCACAGAAGAGTCGTTACGCCAGGCAGCAGCCGTTTTCGAAAACACCGCAGAAGGCGCTATGGTTACGGACAATAAGTATAGGATCCTCGCTGTCAACAAGGCATTCACCGAAATTACCGGTTATGAGCAGAACGCTGTTGTCGGCAAGACGCCACAGGTGCTGCGTTCAGGCAAACATGACGAACCGTTCTATGCGGCCATATCCGCCTCGATTATGAAAACAGGACGATGGCGTGGCGAGATATGGAAGCGGCGCAAGAATGGTGAAATATTTCCGGTATGGCTCAATATCAGCATCGTCGTCGATAATTGCGGCCAAGTAACGCATTACGTGAGCGTATTCTCGGATATTACCCCTATCAAAAAATCTCAGGCACAACTCGAGCGTTTGGCCCACCATGATGCGCTGACTGGTCTGCCGAATCGGCTGCTGTTTCACGCACGTTTGGAGCATGCATTGGAACGCGCCCGCCGTGGGGCCGGTCTCGTTGCAATTTTGTGTTTCGATCTAGATCATTTTAAGGATGTCAATGATAGTCTTGGTCATCCGGCAGGCGACCGTCTGCTTCAAGTGGTCACGGAGCGACTGCTTGATACCGTGCGCAAAGAGGATACGGTTGCCCGATTCGGTGGTGACGAATTTACTGTGCTATTGGAGGAGCTGCAGGACCCCAAGGGTGCAGGGATAGTTGCGGAGAAGGCCCTCAATGTGCTCGCTGAACCGTTCGACCTGGATGGGCATGAGGCGTATGTTTCAGGCAGCGTGGGTATCAGTCTTTTCCCTGATGACGGACAGGATGTCACAACGCTCCTTAAGAATGCCGATAGTGCTTTGTATCGGGCCAAGGAGCATGGTGGAAGCAGCTATCATTTTTATACCAAAGACCTGACCGCTGCAGCCTTTAAACGATTAGCGCTGGAGTCAAGTCTGCGCCGTGCAGTGGAGCGTGGCGAATTTACGCTTTATTATCAGCCACAGATAGCTCTAAACGACGGTCATGTCGTCGGCGCAGAGGTACTGCTGCGCTGGCAACACCCTGAACTCGGGCTGGTTCTGCCAACAGAATTTATCCCGATGGCCGAATCCACCGGACTGATCGTGAAACTCGGTGAATGGGTTATGAATGCAGCCTGTACCCAGGCGAAAGCCTGGCAGAAAGAGGGGTTGCCACCTTTGCGCATCGCGATAAACGTATCCAGTGTTCAGGTAACACGCGGCGAGATCCTCACCACTGTGGATCGCGTGCTGCATGAAACGGGCCTGGATCCTCAGTATATGGAGCTGGAGATTACGGAGGGATTAATCATGCAACAAACACATCAGACAATTGCGATCCTCGATGACTTAAAAGCGATGGGCGTGATGCTCGCCATCGATGATTTTGGTACCGGGTACTCGTCACTGAGTTATCTCAAGCGCCTCCCTCTGCATCGGCTTAAAATTGACAGATCTTTCGTGTGCGAGATTCCAGATGATGCCGAAGATATGGCCATTACGCGTGCCGTCATTGCACTTGGAAATAGTCTGCAGCTGGTTGTGGTTGCTGAAGGGGTAGAAAACGAAACGCAACGGGAATTCCTGCGCAGCAATGGTTGTGACGAGGCCCAAGGCTACCTGTACAGTGCACCGATACCGGCCGCCGACTTTGCGGCTTTTCTTCGCAGTGAAAGTGGATAGAAATAAATTGCATGATGATAAAAAGCTCATATAAGGCTCTCCTTATTGCGGTAAATTCTCACAAAAGCAGCCGGGTAAGGAATTAAGCTGTTTTATGGTGTTATATCACTCGATTAATACAAATCAATGAAATGGTACATTAAGGAAGTCAGGAACGGTCAAGGCAAGATTGAGGCTTTCCAGTGTTTTCCTTATCTGCGGGATTCATTGGCTTGGCGTATTGTTAGTCACCTCAAAAAGGATTATTGGCAAAACGATACATTCCTGTAGTGAACCATTAATCGAAATAGGAGCCATACATGGTAAATTTATTACGTCGTTCTGCTTTATCCCTCACCGTCACCGTTTCATTAATTTCCGGTGTCCTGTTCAGTAATCAGGCACAAGCTTGCAGTGGAGATCCCATGCTTGCCACCATGTGTGTTTTTGCCGGTAGCTTCGCGCCCAGAGGATTTGCGTTTGCTGAGGGTCAACTACTACCAATTTCCGCTAATTCAAGTTTGTTTTCGCTTTTGGGTACGACTTATGGTGGTGACGGCAGAAGCACTTTTGCTTTGCCCGACACAAGAGGCCGTTCCGTAATTGGCGTAGGAAATGGTCCTGGTTTGATGGATTATGCGCTTGGCCAAAGAGGCGGCGTTGAAACCGTGACGTTGGTTGAAACCGAAATTCCGAGAATTGCCCCGACTGCAACCGTGCATGCGCAAAGTGCTGACGGTAATGATTCGGGTCCTGCTGGTCATGTGTGGGCAGTCCTCAGCCGCCAGAACATTTATTCTAATACGGCGCCGAATGTCACCATGAATCCGGGCGCGGTGACCGTTAACCCGTTTGGTGGCGGGAAACCCCATGAAAACCGGTCACCATTTATCGCCATGCACTGGATTATTGCGATAAATGGCATTTATCCCTCACGAAATTAAATTACGCACTTTTCTACCCTTTATATCCTTCTGATAGCTGCTGAACATTCCCTGTTCAGCAGTGTCTCGATAAATCGTGGATAAATCAACAGATGATGCCAATAAATAAATGTAAGTTGATAATACTGTCGATCACCTTGATCATCGTCTTAGGGGCGTCTGCTGTGCATGCGCAACAAAATACGGATAATGTGTTGGCTGAAGCGCAGCAATGGCTGGCAGAAGGTGAGTATCATAAAGCATATAATGCTTTCCGGTTTTATGCCGAAAAGAAACAGAATCATCTGGCGCAATTTACGCTGGCATTGTTTTATCAGCAAGGCTGGGATGTTGAGCAAAATGAGGCGGTTGCCTGTCAATGGTATGAAAAAGCAGCGAAAGGCGATATCCCGGCGGCCAATCATTTTTTTGCGCAATGTTTACAGGATGGTATTCATCAATCCACCGACTATGCAGCCGCCATTCATTGGTACCAACAAGCTGCAAATTTGGGACACACAATATCCTTATGTGCAATCGCTGATTTATATATGCAGGGGAGCGGGGTGGTAAAAGATCCGCAAAAAGCACTGGCATATTGTCAGCAGGCAGCATCAGCCGGTTCGTTGCCGGCGCAGTTAAAAATGGGACGATTTTATTTAAGTGGCGAAGAATCAATTCGCGACCCTTATCTAGCCGCTGTTTGGTATGGTTATGCGGCGGAGAAAAATTCCCTGGAAGCTTACTATCAGCTCGGCGTTATCAATCTGAATGTATTGAATGACCGAAGCCAGGCGCTTTATTGGTTTGAAATGGCTGCCAGTCAGGGATATTTGCCTGCTTATTATCAGACAGCACGGTTATATTTCAACGCGCCGTTATCAGAAGAGACCGGCATGCCTGCTGCTGAGAATCTTGCAAAATCTTATTTATGGTTATCAGCTGCCAAGCAGCAATCAAAACAAGATGACGAGCGACAAGGTACCCTGAGCATGCTGGAAAAGGTTGAACAAGTAATACCAGAAAGCTGGAAAGATGACCTGGATGAAAAAGTCTCTCAGCATCTTTCGGAATTTCATTGAAATTATAATACGCGCTAAAACAACCAGCTTTGCTGGTATGTATTTGTTTTTGGCGCCATGGTCACCAGGCGTTGTTTCGCAAATTCAGGAATTCTTTGTTTCCCAATCAATCGCGTGCCACAATTTTCTGCCATTTTTGCTGGGTGTGTTAACGCGTTTAGTTTGCTCGCTAAAATCCGGATTTCTTTTGAACTCGCCATTGTAAAAGACCTGATGTTATCTCAGAACAATAATATTCTCCTGCTCAATCGACTTTACCTATTGACGGATTAATCACAGCCTATTCTAAAGCATCAAGTATTTGTAAAGAAGCTATGGGTTATACCGTTAATGCTATGAACTAATTGAATGAATAATATAGATGCTGTGGTTAATCGATGCATTGATTCTGAAGAAGCACTGAAACTGCACATCTTTGACGAGGTATTATTATGGTCGACGCCCAACTCCCTAGAGCTTTAAACTGGAAATTTCCTGAATCAATAATAAAACGTAAAGCGATTGCATTTATTGATCGAGGTATTGATGATTATCAGACCTTGGTGAATGGGGTTAATGCAGGCATAGAAGTGCATGTCCTTGATAGCGAGCAAGATGGTGTAGCGCAGATTACAGACATTCTGCAGCAACAGGCTGACGTTGATGAGATCCATATTATTTCACATGGAAAAATTGGCTGTTTGACGCTCGGCAATAGTGTTTTATCAACGGATACGTTAAGTAAGTATCGGCATGCATTGTTTTCCTGGCAAGCGGGGTTCCGGAAAAATGCTGAAATTCATATTTATGGCTGTGACGTTGCAAAGGATGCAACTGGCCGGGCTTTTATTGAAAGCCTGGCAAACATTACGGGCGCAAATATTGCTGCATCGGATAATTTAACTGGAAATAGTGCATACGGGGGAGATTGGAAACTGCGTGTGGCAACGGGCAATATTACTGCGGAGCCTGCATTTTGTGAAGAGAAACTCAAGCATTTTGCCACCACCCTTGCTACCAATACGCTGGATTTCACCAACGACACAGTTACAAATTTTGTTACAGCAACTCACCCGACGGCTGATTTCGGGACGATAAGTTTTAAAATAGTCAGCGATGAAAATTCAACGGGCGTTGCAAATGGATCTTTGACGCTTGCTTCAACTGGATCCGTCGATGACACATTTGACGATTTTTTTTATGGCGCCGGTTCAGATGGCGAGTATGTTGTCATCTATACGGATGGCCGGGAAGTGGATTTTCAGTCCATCGGCTTCGGCAGCGGCAACGGTTCAACCTATACCAGCTTGACGGTTCACGCCTATAGGGACGGCACTCTGCTGGGCAATCAGACTTTCACTCCGGCTGGCGCCAACTTTCCCAACAACACTTCCGATTCTGAAACAATTACCTTTACAGACAATATCTTTGAAAATGCCGACGAAATACGCTTTATCGGTGTTGATGGAGCAAATGTAGATGTTGTCAATGCATTAATCGATGATGTCGTTATTGCCGATGCTGTTCCAGCCAATACCACACCCGCAATATCCATCAACAACGCCAATCTCGCTTACACCGAAAACATGGCTGCAACACAAGTTGATGCTGCCGCAACGCTCACTGATGCAGACGGGGATGCCGACTGGAACGGCGGCACATTAGTCGTACAGATTACAGCCAATAATGAAGCAAGTGATCAACTGAGTATTGTTGATAATGCTGTTGGCACCATAAATACCAGTGGCACGAATCTTTTAAACGGTGCAACCGTTATTGGCACTTTAAGCGCCGCCGAGGGTACAGTGACCAATGGCACGGCACTCACCATCACCTTTAACGGCAATGCGACCAACGCGCTCGTGCAACAAGTTGCCCGCGCCATTCATTACAGCAGTACTTCAGATGATCCGGGCACATCAAACCGTTCTATCACATTTACCGCCACCGATACAAATGCTGCCGGTGCAAATGATACGCGCACCGTGAGTGTAACCGCCGTAAACGACGAACCCGCTTTAACCGCGACGGGTGCTAATCCTACCTTCACAGAGGGCGGCGCTGCGGCCAGTCTGTTCAGTGGCACCAGCATCGACACCGTGGAATCCGGTCAGGACATCACCGGGTTAAGCTTCACCATCACCAACGTTACCAATGGCAGCAACGAGCGTATCAATGTTGACGGTACCACGATTGTGCTGACCCACGGCACCAATGGCGGCACGGCGGGCAACAGCCTCAACTACAGCGTGATGGTTATCGGCACGACTGCCACGGTTACCATGACTGGTGGCAATTTGTCGGTTGCGGCAACGCAAACGCTGATCGACAATATGAGTTACCAGAACAACAGCAACAGTCCGAGTACCAGCAACCGCGTGGTGACGCTGACCAGCATTCAGGACAGTGGAGGCACCGCCAACGGCGGTGACAACACGGGATCGCTGGCTGTCGCGTCCACGGTGACCGTGGTCCAGAACAACGACGAGCCGACATTGACTGCCAACGGCAGCAATCCGACCTTTACCGAAGGCGGCGCCGCGGGCAGCCTGTTCAGCGGTACCAGCATCAGCACCGTTGAAGCTGGCCAGACCATCAAGGGTTTTACGTTCACCGTCAACAACGTGGCCAACGGCATCAGCGAAGTCATCAACATCGACGGTACCGCTATTATTCTGACCCACGGCACCAGCGGCAGCACTGCCGGAAACAGTCTCAGCTACAGCGTCACGGTAGTGGGCACAACGGCAACAGTTGCACTCACCGGCGGCACCATGTCCACGGCAACGACCCAAACGCTGATCGACAATATGTCGTACCAGAACAACAGCAACACACCGAGTACCAGCAACCGTGTGGTAACGCTGACGAGCATCCAGGATAGCGGCGGAACGGCCAATGGTGGCGACGACACCGCCTCGGTCTCCGTCGCTTCCACGGTCACGGTGGTAGGTGTCAATGACGAACCCACCCTGACCGGCAATGCCAGCAATCCCACCTTTACTGAAGGT
>BQJA01000098.1 GCA_021604405.1 Nitrosomonas sp.
TTCGCCGAAATTAGACGAAAGTTGTTGGGGAAATGTCAATTTCAAGAAAGTTTTATTTTGCCAGACAAAACATTCCAAACAGACCAAATAAGGGCTTACTGTCAACACCAAAACAGTAAACCGTAAGTTATCAAGTGGATAAATTATTTACACGCAAACCGTTATAAATAATCCAGGCATTTTAATATTTGCCCACTCTTCACCAAATCACTATAATTGCGCGTTCAACTTCATAAGCATAAGCGCTGTTGTAGCTCAGTTGGTAGAGCAACTGATTCGTAATCAGTAGGTCCGCAGTTCGATTCTGCGCAACAGCACCATTAATTCAATATGTTATATTCATTATACACTTGATAATTTATTACGGGGTTACTCAGGGGTTACACTGTAGGGACATGACGGACAATATTTTTAACATCGATGCTGTCCTGCATTCCACAATAGAATTTTTCAAAAGTTGGATAAAAATACACCTACTTTTTTACGTCCTCAAATTATTACCGTTCAGTTTTATTGCCAAAATCAGTGCGATAAATCTCAGTTTGTGGATGAAATGCATACCATGCAAACCAAAATAAAACCACACCAGGTAAAGATTTTCCTTTCGCATCAAAAATCTCGGCAGATTTATGGTTATGATTGTAGCGGATCTGAACGCGATGATCGCCCAGCATGTCATTGATTTCACCCGGTCCCTTGGCCAGTTCTATAAATGGATAGGCTTTGGCTTTTCCATCCAGAACCAATCCCAGTACTTGCTCCTTAGGATGATAACCCTCTGAGCGAAATCGCACCGGAAACATGATACTGCTATCCCTTTCATACCCATCATAAGGATTCGCTTGATAATTGCGATCAAAGCCCGTCTCCTGGCTTAATACCAGCGTACCCGGGTAACGGTTACGCCAATCATCCCAAGTTGTGTGCGTGACAGCTACGGCAGGTAATATGGTTCCTTTCATGGGTCCGGTTACTGCCTGCGATAAAATTTGCGACCATAATGACTGCGTCTGCCGATCGTACATGAGCACATCACTGTTATAAAGCAATCCTGATACCCCAAACTCTAGGAATTTTCCTGTCACTGTGGCTTTAGACGCTGTACCGGAACCACACAAAGGGCAATAAGTAATAACAATTCCTTCATCTCCGAACCGGTCATTAACGATTTCATGCCAGTTCAAAATACGCAAAGGATAAGCCTTGCTTATGCCATTTCTCACTAATGCCAGCACCCGGTCATTGTCTTGCAGAAAATGGGCTTGAGAGGCTTTGATAAAAGTTGGATTATCAAGCGACGGTATTCCGTCCTTTGGAGGACCACCAGAAAAAATCTCATTTTCCGGTATAAGCGCACCATCCAGAATGAAACCATTCATGGATGCAGCGTAGGGTTGCGTAATACTGGTTATTAAAGAAAGAATTATAAGAAACAAAACGTAGCTTTTTTTCATGAGCGTTTTCCCCTTGCGCTATTAACATCCTTAGCAGTATGCTTGTAGGCCGTTGTTGCAAAAATATGCCGGCAACGACTAACTACATTCCAGAATATGCTGCAATTTTCTATACAGTAAAATCATTTCTTGTCATTCAGTTTCCAGTCATAATCAAAAATTCTATTTTGGTATCGCTAGCAATTACGATATAGTCTTTTTTAATTTCAAATAGGTATTAGAATTCCAACAATAAGAATGCACCTCTTGCACGGTGCAGTAATTCTTCTTCGTTACCAGAACGATTCCATTCCTCTAGCCCATTTGATTCATCGCTAATATGAAATAGCAACAACTGATCGGCAATGATTTTAAAATTAGTAGGATCTATGGGTACCTGACGTCCCAATGTAAGGCTATAAGGGCAAAAAGCATCAAATATTGGAAGATACCTTGTAGTATTGGAATTGAAGGTTTCTACTTGATCTGCTGAAGCAAACCAGTAAAGTTTACCTTCATATTCAACACTAAATTCAGCTTGTCCCATTTCCGCTTTGTTTTTCTCAAAATAAGAAACGACACTATAGCCCTGATTGACAAGATTCTTCGGAGGCTCTGCATAAACCCATGGTATTATTACCAAAAAGAACAAGGTTAGAAATAAAATATTACGTAATGGCTTAATATTTTTGTTTGTCATCATCTTAAAAAACTCCAAGTATTTTCTTAATAGATGTGCTGGAACAAAATAAAAACTTGCCTAGAACTCTACAGAATTTTTATTGACTCGTTCAATTCATCTTCTAACTATTAATTACAATTCTCTAATTAAATCCGTATCACCCAAACAAGTGGACTAGATCAGTCGATTGATGCAGTTTTTGCAGCAACTAAAATACATGCGAGTAATAATCACATCTTCACTCTCCTAGCCGCGTCGTTTCGTATGATATTTTTCTATCAATTGGAGTATAAGATGGGGCGCATGCGCGCGCTTCCATTCTCCAGCTGCATATTTATTGGCTTCCGACCAGGTGGGATAGGTATGTATCGTGCCTAGAATTTTATTAAGGCCCAGACCATGCTTCATCGCCAGCACAAATTCTGCCAGCAAATCACTGGCATGCGCACTTGCAATAGTCACGCCTAAAATGCGATCCTTGCCCGGCACCGTCAGCACCTTCACAAAACCATGCGCCGCCTCATCAGCAATAGCACGATCCAGGTCATCCAGGTTGAAACGAGTTACCTCGTAAGCAATGTTACGCGCGTTCGCCTCACTCTCAGAAAGACCCACGCGGGCAATTTCCGGATCTGTAAACGTCGTCCACGGAATCACTGAATAATCCACCTTGAAGCGCTTCAAATCCCCAAACAGAGCATTTACTGATGCATACCAGGCTTGATGCGCTGCCGTGTGCGTAAACTGGTATGGTCCGGCCACGTCACCACACGCGTAGATATTGGGATAAATCGTTTGCAACCATGCATTGGTTTCAACCGTGTGTCGTGATGAAATCTGAATGCCCAATTCTTCGAGACCAAAACCTTCCGTACGCGGCACTCTACCAACTGCACATAACAGCGCGTCAAATACCAGCACCTCTTCTTTGCCATTTTTATGGCGCACGATTAAACGCTGCGTATCAGCATCTACTTCACAACGCATAGCTTCAGCCTGAGTTAACATACGAACGCCATCGGCTTGTAACGCAGCTTTAACCAATGTAATTGCATCCGCATCTTCGCGCATCATCAAATCTCCGCGTTCCACCTGTGTCACCTGACAGCCCAGACGAGCGAAAGCCTGCGCCATTTCACAACCAATGGGACCGCCACCCAATACAATCAATCGTTCTGGACGTTCTGTTAATGACCAAATGGTATCGGATGTATAATAGCGAACAGCTTCCAGTCCTGGTATCTTGGGCACGGCGGGGCGCGCACCCGTCGCAATGACAATGGCGCGCGTGGTGATTGTTTGTCCATTCACTTCGACGGACCAAGGTGAAGTAATGCGCGCATTACCCTGCAATACATCCACACCCAGCTTAGTGTAGCGTTCTATCGAGTCGTGCGGTTCGACTGTTTTTACCACCCGATGGACACGTGCCATCACATCAGCAAAATCATAACCAATACTTGTATCTGCAATACCTAACGATTTAGAATTTTGTGCTTGTTTTATAAAATTAGCTGTGTGAATTAATGCCTTGGACGGCACGCAGCCATAATTAAGACAGTCGCCACCCATCCTGTTATTTTCAATCAGTGTTACCTTGGCTCGGGTTGCTGCTGCAATATAGGAAGTAACCAATCCCGCAGCGCCCGCGCCAATTACTACCAGATTACGATCAAACCGGGCAGGCTTAGGCCAACGCGCATAGAGCCGGCGCGTCTTGACAATTCCGATACCCCAACGAGCGATCCATGGAAATGCAGCCAGTAAAATAAATGACCCGATTAATGCAGGCGATAAAATATCGGCTATACTAGAAATAGCTGCTAATTGGGTGCCTGCGTTAACGTATACAGTCGTGCCAGCCAGCATGCCGAACAAACTGGCCCAGAAAAAGGTGGCACTATGAATGGCAGTCAATCCCATCAAAAGGTTGATCAGAAAAAAAGGGAAGGCAGGTACTAAACGCAAGGAGAATAAATAAAATGCGCCATCTCGTTTCAGGCCATTATTAATAATTGTCAAACGTTCGCCAAAGCGGCGCTGCACGGTATTACGCAACACATATCGTGCTACCCAAAAAGCCAAAGTTGCGCCAATCGTGGCGGAGAGCAATACCACCGGTACGCCAATCCATAATCCGAATATGGCACCGCCGGCGAGCGTCATCACAGTAGCGCCTGGTAAAGATAGTGCCGCCATAACAATATAAACAGCAGAATATATACCAATGATAATAAAAGGTTCAGCCTGATAAGCTTGCTGTAAATCGTCGTGGCTTGCCTTGAGTGTTTCCAGGCTAAAAAAATGCTGCAGGTCAAATGCAAAAAATAACCCGACCATCAGACCGAGTAAAATGAATATTAACCAACGTTGTTTCACGCTATTTTCCTCTCTATATACGATGTTATCCGATTAATCAGTAAGTTCCGCTTCGCCACAACAACGATAATCCTTCTTATTCATGGGTATTTGTAGACTTCTGGATTAGCGTTTTACCCAATAAAAACCAAAAGGCATTGACTTTGACCTGCATTGCACTTGCCAGTAATTGCAATACTAACAAGATCACCTGTAATTCAACGCGCTTGATAGTGATTCTTGTCTCATCATGAAAACAAGGGGTAATGGCATTTATGCTGGAGCATGGTCATTCTTCATAAAATCTGATCGCAGTCTTAGCCAAGTCCATTTTTAATTAATAACTGTAAGTTAGTCGATAGTAAACGCGGATACTTACATCATCGATAGGTTCTTAATCAACGTCATTGGTTTGAAGGAAAAAAGGTCAACTACATTTTATGCGGTATTTTTTGACGTTCTGTCAGTAACTTAACGCGAGCACAATTTACTGAAGACATTACTCGAGTTCGCTTATAAAACTAAATCAGGTGCGTCACATTGTAAGGAAGTCCAGCTGCATTCGACTTAGGCTCAAGAATTCAGATGTTTCATATCTGCTTCTTGATTCAAACCGGCCATTGATGGCTATTTACTTTAACCTCTCGACTTAACCTTAGGAGAATTGATAATGCAAGCAAAACAGAAACTTTTGACCTCTTCCATGGTGGCCAGCCTGATGGCATTTACTTTAAGTGCGCCAACATTTGCAGAACGTAATCCATGCAGCCCCTGCGCACCAAAGGCGAAAATGCAGCACCAGCATGATAAAAAAAATCCCTGTGCCGGAAGGAATCCTTGCGCGGCCAAGAATCCATGTAGTACCAAGAGTCCCTGTGCAGCCAAGAATCCCTGTGCTGGCAAGAATCCTTGTGCTGCAAAGAAATATTAGTAATGCTAGTGTCGCTACATAAAAGCTTCTTTCTTAAGGAAGGAAAATCATGAAGACCAAAATTAAACCGTTAAGCGCGGCAGTCATTTCCGCTCTGTTTGGCGCGGCAATTGGCGCGACAATGACATCGACCGCCGCCGCACCTTGTATGCCTTGTGCGCCACGTGCTGGTGAGCGTAATCCATTTAACACTTGTGCCGCAAAAAATCCGTGCCAGACAAAAAATCCCTGTGCAGCCATGAATCCATGCGCAACTAAAAACCCTTACGCAGCCAAGAATCCTTGTGCAGCTGGTGATCGAGTGGATCCTAAATTGGTGACTCGACCTAATGGAACTGAACCGTATCAGGGAGATATGCTGGCTTTGGTGACAGAAGGTAGAGATTTATGGAACAGCAAGGCAATCAGTCGCAACAATTCCGTGTCGTGTTCGACCTGCCATCAGGATGGCACTACGATGCTACAACCTGGTTTTGCCAAGCCTTACCCACACTCTGTGCAAATGGCAAAAGATGCCGCCGGCATGGAATCAATTACGCTGGAAGGCATGGTGCAATTATGTATGATCAAACCAATGCAAAGTAAACCATTCGCCTGGGATTCGCGTCAACTTGCGGCATTAACTGCTTACACATCAGTACTTCAGAGAACGTTTAAGCCGGTTGGCAATACACATAATCCATGTGCCGCCAAAAATCCATGCACGGCAAAAAACCCATGTGTGGTGAATCCCTGCGCTGCCATGAAGAATCCTTGTGCAGTCATGAACCCTTGCGCTGCAAGGCATTAAATAATTAGAGTATCACTTTTCCTGGAGCTTACGATGAGGTGCTGGTATAGGCTTCATCGCTTTTTTGGATAACATAGCCGTGAAAAAAGATAATATCAATTTTACTACATTGTCCCGCACCCAACTTGAACATATGGCTGAGGCTGGCGCACAAATTATCGAGTGCTATCGGGTATTGCAAAAAGGCGGGCTCAATATTGTCGGGGAGGTTCTAAAAGGACAAGGTAAGTTCTACGAACTGGAGCACTACCCAAAAGATGACGTGTTTGATGCAGAGACCCATAGTCAGTATTATTATCATGCGCATCGCACAGATGCCGATGAGAACGGCCATTTTCACACTTTTCTGCGCCAGCCAGGCATGCCTGCTGGGATATCGCCCGCACCTTACATTGGCAATGAGCTAAGGGCAGAGGAAAAAGATGCGCTATCCCATCTCACTGGCATTTCGATGGATGCTTATGGATTTCCTATTGGACTATTCGCCACCAATCGTTGGGTTACGGCAGAAACATGGTACAAAGCCGAGGATGTGATTGCCATGCTTGATTATTTCAAGGTTGATCATGCTTTTCCTTCGTGGCCGGTTAATCTTTGGATCTCCGCTATGCTGGTATTGTTCCGGCCGCAGGTAGAGGTGCTCTTACGACAGCGTGACCAAATAATTGTCGAATGGGAACGCAAGCGCCAGGACATTGATGTTTTCGAGGATCGAAAACTCGAACTAACCGGCTACATAGCCATCGCTGTCGAACAGCAAATTAAAGACGTGGTAGCGGCACTCGAGAGCAGCAATGCATGAACACCTGCGTAATTGAAAAGAGATAGCCCCGTCGTGCCCCCGATAAAGCTCAGGTTGGCTAATGCCAGAACGACTTGGAGTGGGTCGCATTGATCGTGATATGTTTGCTACTTTCTTGCGCCAGATGGGCGAGCAAATCGTTGTCGACCTCCGGTTCGAGATCACTAGGAGCACCATGTCGTCCTGTTGCTTCGATTGCCAGGTTTGATCCCACTTTCTTGACCAACGCTTCACTGCCGCAGGCGCGACAAAAAACATGATCGCCATGCTGATGGTGTTTGCTGACAACAATGGTAGGACCGCATATCGGACACTGTTGCAAAGGAATGCCGGTTTCACTATGTCCAACGATGTGATTCAGAAATCCTGCTTCACCTAGTTTAATGAATTTCTCTCCCCATTCTTGGTGAAATTGTTTGCCGAGATTGACCTGAATGATAGTCAAGGCATTTTCTACGGGCATGCCTTTGCGGTATGGCCGCGTGCTGGTCATTGCATCAAAGGCATCACAAATACCGACGATACTCCCATCCGCGCTGATCTGCTCATTAGTTAGGCCTTGCGGGTATCCCAGCCCATCGGGTGTTTCGTGATGTTGAATCACGGCGAAACGTGCGAGATCAGCCAAAGGATGATCAGACAGCAATCGACTTCCAACTTCCGTATGGGTTTTGATAACCGCGTATTCCTCGTCAGTAAGTTTTCCCGCTTTGTTCAATATTGCATCGGGGACACTGATTTTTCCAAGATCATGCAGAAAACCGCCCAAAGCGATCCGTGCAACAATATTGGCTGGTAGCCCGCCGTATTCAGCCAGGATGCGGCTATATTGAGAAACGCGCCACAAGTGGCCACCTGTATAAGGATCTCGCGCTTCCACCATTGAAGCCATGATAAAAAGGCTTTTAATTAGATGCTCAATGTGGTTCATGTTTATTATGCCTTCATAAAGAGCAACATCGATTCAATTTAGTTAAAAGTCGATCTCAATTCCCATCACATCGGCGAATCGGTTAAATGCGATAAAAAGTTCCATAGTGCCCAATGCTTCCAGTAACTCATCGTCTTCAATGCCAAGATCAAATAATGCTTTAAGGTCGGCATTGCTGATGCTGTGCCAATTCTGATTGGCTTTGCGTGTAAATCTTATCAGCGCTGCTTCCTTTTCAGTAAAATCTTCAGGTAATAACCCTTGTAATATTGCCGAGATTTGCGGTTCAGTGACCTTCATACTGCGCAGCGCTGCAGTATGTGCAGCAACGCAATACTTGCATCCGTTATCTTGAGAAATTACCGCTGCAATAGCTTCCTTGACTTTTCGCCGCAGCTTACCGTTGAGTAATATTTCTTTGACTTTTTTCCAGTTAGTTTCTAGCAGCGGCGGATATTTGGCATAGGCTTTAAATAAATTCGGAACACGTCCCCCGAAAGCTTGTTTAATTTCAAGCAAAATAGGCGACGTTGATTCGGGCGTCAATTTAATTCGTTCTTGCAACATTTTGTCACTCTCCTTGCTAATGGATGTACCCAATGGATTGCACAATAACCTTGCCATGATTTTTCAATACGATCAGTTGCCATCCTGTTTGGATTTCATTGCGCTGGCGATTCGTTGCTTGGCCTTTGCAGTGAGTTGAAAATTACGATTGAATCTGGAACGACGCGAAGCTTCTCGCAGAAAATTAAGCTGTTGCGTAAAATTAGTACAATTACGGCATAAAAATAGATGTACTTTTAGTGCCGCGCGCTCCCAGAATGATAATTTTTCATCCATGGCCCGAGATGCCAATTGACTGGCTTGTTTACAATTCAACATATATTGCTTACTCTTAATTTTTCCAGTTAATTTTCAAACAGTTGCTAAGAGACAAACGGGCGCGATGCATTATCACCCACACATTGGTCGAACTGAGCGTAAAATCATTACAAATATCTGCATTGCTCATGCCGTGAATTTCTTTGGCAAGAAAGACCTCAGCTTGTTTTGGCTTTAGGCCGGCCAAGCATTGCTGAAAAATTTTCCAGAATTCTTGTTGTTGCAAAGCGGCTTCAGGACTGGGAAAAGCATCTGGTTTATTGATCCAGCCACCATTTGCTTTAAAAAAAATATCCAAACTGTTTGTTTCATTCTGGTCAACCAGATCATCAATCAAAACCTCACGTCCTTGGCGTCGAAAATGATCGCTAATCTTGTGCTTGAGTATACCTGTCAACCAGGTCCTTATTGAAGATTGACTGGAAAAGGAGTTTGCTGCCGTGATGGCTGCCAGAAAAGTTTCCTGAACCAGGTCTTCAGCGAGATGACTGTCTTTCACTTTCAGCAATGCGTAGCTAAACAGATAGTCGCCATACTTTTCAAGCCATGTCTGAGTATTTAAGTCGTTATTTTTTGGTGCCATAAAAACTTCTCCAGATGAAGTTGTATTCATAATTTATTTGTTGAATGCAGATCATCGCGACACCCTTAGCCTGTAATACCATGCAAAACCCGCAATTCCTGAATCATTTGACGTTCATCACCTTTCCAAATGCCATGATTTCCCACATAGACATCAGCGAGGGAACTGCGTCCCACCACCCGCCGGATGAAGTTAATGATCGTGTCTGCAACATAATCAGGATTATCTGTGGCTGGGAAATGTCCTGCTCTTGGTATGTAGGTAATTTGCACATCATCCGTTCCTAACACATTAACAAATCGTTGTGTTTGTGCCGCCGGCATCATATTGTCGTATTCACCCCACATGATTAGCGTAGGAGCGGTGATATTCTGGTATTGCACGCCAGTTGGATTATATTGCGGATGATATGGCAGTAGCAGAGCTGGGCTAAGCACTGCAGCACGATCTGCTAGCACGCGTATGTTGTGTAATTTTAAGTGCATGGTAGTTGATTTTGCGACATCCGTAACTCCATCACCTGTATTATTGCGTTCATAATCCACATCAACATAAGGAAAAGTCAGATACCGCAAGTTATATTGATTGTATTTGGAAGGGTTATGCACCATTGATTTTAGAATTTGCACCAGCGTCTGATCAAAAGCTGCAAATACCATCGCAAATTGGGCATCGCCTTCTTGTGTATTGGGAATTTCGGAGGCTCTGCCGATAGCCTGTATTTCATTAACCGGATAGCCGTCGAATGCAATGGGATCCATTTGTACAAATGCCTCTAAACGATCGTTATGTTTGGCAGCATAATGCGAAGCGATTCCGCTTCCCCAGTCATCGGCAATAAAGATGAACTTTCGTCCTGGATATTCTTGTTGCATCAGTTTTTCAATGTAATCAACATCATTGACCCAGTTCCACATATCATTGGGTGCCGGATTATTTTTGCGGCCATAAAGGCGCGGTTTGGAACTCTCCCCCATTCCCAGCATGTCTATTGAAATCGTTTCACAGAAACGTGATACGTATCCTTGTACTTCTTCCCATTGTGAACGATTGGTTGGAACACCATGCAAAAAAAGAACCAGCGGCCCTTTATCTCCCATTTTGGTCCATGCAATTTCGAAATTACTTGACCATTCAGTGTCGGAACTGTGTGGACCGCCTATCTGCAGCAAACCTTCGGTTGGCGCCTGGTAACGAAAATCACCGACTTCAGGCGTTCCCTGAGGACGGTAGATTGATAAATCAGGTGTATTGCCTGCAGCCCGCAATGGCGGATGACTCAACGCGCTATAAAAGCTGTAATTATCTGAGGTGCCTGGAATTGAATTCATCTTGATATCCTTTGTTTTCTCGATATATTTGGTGGTATTGTTTTTTAATATTAATGATCATACTTGATCATTAATAGTCAATGACTATCATAGTTGCTCATGCTATACTAAAAGTCAAGTGTTTTGTGAGGGACAGGTAAATTATGTGAGACGACCCAGGCAAGATAGAATTGAAAATGATAAAAAAACAGAATAACTACTTGAATAATTAAATAAGATAAATAGAAATTGTTTTAGGAGAGTGTGTATGAGCACCACTGAAAGCGCTGCTGAGTCGCTTCTGAATATTAAGCAGGCAGCAAAGATACTGAATGCCAGCGAAATATCATTAAGACGTTGGAGTGATGCTGGCAAGTTGCCATGCCTGCGTATTGGCGTCAGACGCGAGAGAAGATTTCGTTTGACTGATCTATTAGCCTATCTTGAACATGGTCAGGTAAAGGATGAAACTGCCTTGCATGAGCATGCAGCGAGTCAAATTGCTCATATTGACCTTGAGGGGATCTCCATTAATTATGGTAGCCACCTATGTGCATTCTATGATACTGATTCAGGGCGGTTAAAATTAGCATTACCTTTTTTGTTAACGTGAAAGAAACCGTTAGACAGACGCATGTTACCCTGGCTTGTCAAGGCCATAAAAAAATTGGCGTAAATTAAGCTTTAGCTGATTTGATAAAGCCGTATCGAATCAGTGTTTTGATCCAGCGTGCAGCGTTACGC
>BQJA01000099.1 GCA_021604405.1 Nitrosomonas sp.
TATACAGGCGCATCTACATTGTGCGTCCGCGGGCGTGAATGGACCCGTCGTGTCTTTTCTGTTCGGTCCTGTAGAACCGCCAGTAGATGTAAGTGCTGGGTCAGTGGCAGGCACCCTGAGCAACAGCGATATCATACCGGTTGACGCATCCGAAGAAAATGAAGTATGTGGCGTACCACTCAATAACATTGCTTCCTTAGCTTTCGCAATGCGCGCAGGAAAAATCTACGCGAATGTGCATAGTGCGGCTTTCCCGGCCGGCGTGGTGCGAGGACAATTGTTAGAAGCTGATGACGAAGACGATGATTTGGATCTGCTGTAAAGAAATCCAGTTCAACATTTTGACGTTTCAGGAAGGTTAAAAAAGCAGTAAGAGAAAACCCGATATCAGTAAGAGTACCTTTAATGCGTTAAATGATCCCTCTACTGGGTGTTTCTGCCCAGTAGAGTGGAATTAGTAAAACTTAAATGCACGCAGTCACATCAATTTATTGGAGTCCGACCGAATAAAACGAATGAGCTGTTAGTCGAATCGAAAGGTGGGTTAGAAAAATGCTTACCGAGTTGCTCAAGCTGGCTTTGCAATCCTTTCTTCATTGGTCGGCGTTTGAAATCAGTCACTTCGTTCATCGTTTTGTTTATTTCGGACCGCGGTACTGTGGATCATCGATATCCAAACTCACATAGCGTATAGTTTATTTCATTAAAATCCTTTTTAGTAACTGTTTTAGCAGGGATAGCTTGTGCCGCTGCTTCAATGGTCATCAGCGGTTAAATCTCGTAATCTAGAAACCGCGTTGAAAACCATGAGGGTGTTAAACCTGACTGGTCGGGGAAATCAATTCTATGTGCAGATGCTGTGTAATATCGGTCACAATTCGATACTGGAGGTTAATTAATGTGGGTAAAGAGATAGAACGCAAGTTTCTGGTGACCGGTGATGACTGGCGCAGCGCGGAATACAGCAATTATGTGCAGGGTTACCTGAGTATTGACAAGGAGCGCACAGTACGGGTACGAATGACTGATGATAAGGCGTTTCTCACTATCAAGGGTATCACCCGACATGCGACACGTGAAGAATACGAATATTCGATTCCGGTAGACGATGCTGAATCCATGCTGCGTCAGCTATGTTTGCGGCCATTGATCGAAAAACGCAGATATTTCATTAAACACGCTGGCATGACCTGGGAGGTAGATGATTTCCAGGGTGAAAATGCCGGACTTGTGGTCGCCGAAATTGAACTGGATGATGAACAGCAGGCGTTCGATAAACCCGACTGGGTCGGCGAGGAAATTACCGCGGATAAACGCTATTACAATGCCAGTCTGGTTGCTGCACCATTCAGCACCTGGAGCGCATGACGCTTTGTCTGATGATTTTTATTGTTGGATTAGGTCGCCGCTGACACACTGAAATGATCGTCCGGTTGTTGAGGATACTGACTTGATAACAACGCGTAAATCGGATGATCTGGAGCAGTTTTGTACAATACTGCTTATGTTGTTGATACTACAGACATAGCCCGTTGAGAATCCCGGCATACATGTTCAATTCACGTGTAAGCTATGAACCAAGAACAGCCGGTGTTTTACTATCTGGGCGTGGCATTTTTCGTGGTTACGACGCTGTCGCTGAGACAGACCGTTGCTGTATGAATAGACCGCAGGCGCTTCAAGCAGGAGAGCCCAAGGCGGGCATCAAGCTGCTGCTGATTTTTGTGGTGCTGCTGCCCATACTGCCAAATCAAGGGTACGGTCCCTGGCGTGCGCTGAATCTCGATGAGATATGGTGGATGGTCGTGCTGGTGGCTGTTAACAACTTTCTTCGGTTATTTTGGCCATCAAAATCGTCGGTACACGTCGTAGAGCCATTTTTGCCGGCCTGTTCGGCAAGGGTGGCAGGGAACATAAACGGGCAATGACGAAAGTATTGCTGTATGGTAGGTATAACTGAGCACAAACTGTTGGCGCCGCTGCATTGCGGCGGGATATTGCAACCTGCTTGCATAGTGTCGATTGCTTCTCTGCAAAGATATAAATCGCTAAGTTATGCAGCCGCATATATCCAGTGTCGTGTGACGTGGAGGAGGCAATAATAATGTCTTATCAGTTCGAGCCAGATAATTCATTACAGAAAAACCTCAAGCAGATTGCTGCCGAACAGATTGATCTTGCTTGCAAAAAGTTGCATGATCCACCCGGCGGTGATGAGAATACGGGCGTCCACGAAGCTCGCAAATGCTTCAAGCGGCTGCGAGGCCTTGTCCGCATGGCCAGGCCCAACCTGGGTAAGAAAGGTTACCGGCAGCAGAATGCGCGCTTTCGCGACGCGGGACGCGCTTTGTCAACCGTGCGCGATGCTCAGGCGTTGATAGAGAGTTACGAGATGCTGGAACAGACATATGGCAGTCAGGTTACGTTTGCACGCATGACAGCGCTGCAGCACAAGTTGGTGGCGCGACGTGACCGCATGGTGAATTCTGCGGACATCAGCAAGGGCAGTATTGACGTCGTGGTTGACGAACTGGACAATGCTGCCTCCGGGGGTATTGAAAGGGGGTCAGCAGCCGGGGTAACGGCTGATCAGCTGACAGCCGGCGTACAACGGGTTTACCGACGTGCGCGTAAAGGCTGGAAGCGGGCACAGTCGAAGCACGATCCTGTTAAACTGCATGACTGGCGCAAGCGAGCCAAGTACTTGCGTTATCATTTTCAGTTGCTCAAGGGTGTTGATAAAAAATGGGCCAGTCAATGGCATAAGGGGTTTAAAAGACTGAGCGACCTGCTTGGAGACCATCATGATCTTGATGTGCTGCGTCAGTATCTGGACAGCTTTGATACCGGTGTGATGAAACCGGTTGCTGAGTGTGAGTTTCGTATCCTTCTTCGTGAGAAACAGGATGTGCTGTATCGTGAGGTACTCCGACTGGGCAGGGACTTGCTGCACAAAAAAACAAAAAAGGTAGCCGGCGCTATCAGGCGGCGACTTGTAAAGGTAAACGCTTGAGCCATATCAGGGGCCACCGATTATTATTATCGGCGGCCGCAGGCAGTTCAGTATCTGTGCCTGGCGGCTAAATTCCCGGCATACCTGACCGGGCACTACCTAGAGCATCTACATAAAACCACAATTTTTTATGTATAGACGATAATGCGATGTAGCCGATATTAATCGAGCGCTTCTATGTCGAATGCGCCGCAGGTGGCCAGATCCGATTCGTTGCCTGTGGGCAGCTGTGCTGCCAGGTCCCGTAATGCCGTGCGAAAACCTTCTTCCAGAACCGGGTGATAAAAAGGAAGCCGCAGTATATCCTGCACCGTGAGCGAACGGTCAATAGCCAATGCCAATAAATGTGCCATATGTTCGCCGGCCGGTGCGCACATTTCTGCGCCCAGTAAACGGCCATTTTCTGCATCGGCATAAAGGCGCATAATCCCCTTATTACGCTGACCCGCCCGCGCACGCCCCTGGCGATCAAAGTGCACCTCTCCAGTCAGGGTTTTCTCGCTATCCAGGTCCTGGAAACGGCATCCTACCACTGATATGTCTGGGTCGGAAAAAACAATGGCGAGCGAGGTCCGGCGTTTAAAACATACTAAACTCGCGTGGGTGGCATTTATTCCGGAGATGTAGCCTTCGTCAGCCGCTTCATGCAATAGGGGTGTTTGGTCATTGGCGTCACCAGCCATAAATATGGGTAGATCTGCTATCTGCATGGTATTGGGATTGACGGGTGGCATACCGTGTTTATCGAGCGATACGCCCAGCGTTTCAAGACCAAGATTTTCAATATTGGGGCGCCGACCCAGTGCAGCAAGAACACAATCGACCATGACTTTCGTGCTGCCAGCGTATACTTGCACACCATCATGCAAAATTTCCAGGTCAGCTTCATTGCCGATATGTATCGGAAATTCGTGTTCCAGTTGTTCTATTGCGATCGAGTTAACTTGCGGATCAGTCAATCCTGCGACAGCCTGATTACTGTTAAATGCCACGACATTAATACCGAGCCGGGAAAGTGCCTGGGCCATTTCAATCCCGATGGAGCCCATACCTACGACTGCCATACGAGAAGGCAATGTTTCCTGCTCGAACAAAGTATCGGTAGTCAGAAGCCGCTCTTCCAATTTTTGCCATGACGACGGTACAACCGGATGCGCGCCGGTGGCAATAATAATATTGCGCGCGCGCAGTTCCTGGCCGTTTACTGTCAGTCTATCGGGTGCAAGCAGGCGCGCATGTCCGGAAATCGCGCGTTCACCCAGCTCTTCAGTGGTTTTCAGCGTGCTGGCAACGAAATCATCGCGCAATCGCCGCACGCGCCGCAATACGTCCGGAATATTGAGGGTGAGGCGGTCGGCGCCATGAATACCGAACTCTTCGAAGGTGCTTCGACGATGGAAAGCATTTGCTGCTTCAATGAGCAGCTTGGACGGCATGCAACCAACCCGGGCACATACAGTGCCCCAATGACCGTCATTAATAATCACGAAGCGTTGGGTGCGCTTTCTCACTTGCCGCAGTGCGGAAAGTCCCGCACTGCCCGCGCCGACGATAATTACATCCAGTGTCTCACTCATAACTTTTTCCTTTGGTGATAAATGACTGAATTTGCGTCTATTACAAACCAATCGGTTTAATACTGGATTGTGAGGACGCACACAGATCAGTTGGTGTGGCCAATAATCATCTCAAGAATGGCGAACTGGTATTTCACCATTGTTATGCTGTTCAGCTATGACAACACAATTTTTCCCTTTGTTTTTTGCTTCATACAATGCGGTATCCGCAGCATGTATTAATTTGTCTGGTGTGTCGACTTTGCGGTTTGCTTGGCTTACGCCAATACTTACCGTGACATTAAATTCGATAAACTTTAGCTGCGATATTATTTTACGAATTCGTTCAGCAGCTTTAAAAGCTTGTGCTGTATCGGCGCCAGGCATGATGACTGCGAATTCTTCACCGCCATATCGTGCAGGAAAATCCATTTTTCTTGCGCAGTCGCTGATGGAAAGGCCTATGTTGCTAAGTACATGATCACCCGTTAGATGCCCATAGGTGTCATTGATTGATTTAAAGTCATCGATATCTATGATCAGCAAGGACAATGGTGTGTTATCTCTGTTTGTTTCTTCAATATGCTGTTTTAATACAACATCAAAAACCGTTTTGAGGTATAAACCCGTCAGTTCGTCCTTTGTCGTGGTCTTTGAAACAAATATACTTTTGTCTTCCTCAATGATTACCGGTGTTGACAATTTATTTCTTATATTTGACAGGTAATCTAATGTTGCAACCGATATACCGACATTTCTGCCTAGCTTATGATTTAAGTCGTTTAAGTGACACATAATCTTTTTCCAGAGCGATTTTGCCTCATCTTGTCCATAAGATTCATGGGTCAGCAACAAAAGAATCTTAGCATACAGATGGCTGCCATATTTGTTTTCATAGCGTTTTCTGACTTCATCATCATTTGCGATTAACGCAATATCATCTAACGATAGTGAGCTATCCTTTAGATCAATGATATCTATAAGTTGTTGGTTATTTTCTTTTTCCAATCTCTTCCACCATCTAATTTCCTGTTTTTGTATATGTAATACGTTTCAAAATTTTAGATAGCCATTTGCAGCGACTCGACACAAAAGTCTGTATAAAGATCAAGTTCGCAAATGATGCGACAGGCTATGTTTGCGTATGCACCTTAAACGCTTGCGTATCAGTTTCAAGTATTCGCAGCCGACTGAGGTGAGAATTCAAGTAAATCCAGGTGTTCTGGCTGTTCAAGTAACTGATAAGCGGTTAAAAAACCCGCTACGGACCAAGTCTGGAAGCGTCGGGCTTCCTTGCCGACGAGCTGACCATAGTGACCATCAAAGTACTCGGGCCAGCATTCGTCTGCTAGTTTTTTTGCGGCGGATTTTAATGCCTGAGCGGCTAGTGCTGAATGACCTGATTTTTGTGCCGCCGCTGCAAACAGCCAAAGCAAGAAAGGCCAGTTACCTCCATTATGATAGGACCAAGCAGAATTTTTCGGATCAGCACCCGTGATGATTTCCCAATCATTACCTTCCAGTGCAGGATAACAGAGTTTTACAGGCATCTGTCCAACCAAGTCATGCCAGCGTTGCTCAATCAAAGCCATGATTTTGTGTGATTGATCTTGAGTGGCCAACGACGAAATGATTGCCAATAAGTTGCCTTGTGCAAAATAACGAAAATCCATACGTCCGGGGCTCACATTACCGGCAAAATAGCCACCCTCGACGGGCAGCCAATCTATCAGCGCTGGTTTGATCGTACTAGGTTGAATATTGAAAGCGTTGATGACTTGGTTGCCGTACCCTTCAACTTTATAACGGTAAATCGTGTTAAGCTGTTCAAAGTCAAGCCAATAAAACTGATGCAAATGATCGCTTAATTGAGTTAAGCGTTCTGTAATTGAGCGGTAGTAGTAACCATTTTCGGCTAGAAGTTCTCGAGCTGCGGACAGTGCAGCAAAGAGCAAAGACTGGATGTCAAAAGGGTAACCGTAGACCCCCATACGACGATCGATCATGTAAGCGCCATCAGTAACAAGTAATGTTGGGCGCATGTCAAAACGTGTTTCAAGAAAAAGCTCTAGCGTCAATTTTATGGCTTGCTGAAATTCCGGCTGTTTTATAAGCATGGTATCACCGCTGGCACGGACATAAGCGCGCAGCACAATCAACCACCAAAGTCCTGAGTCTACCGGTGACACTCGTGCAATTGATTTTTCGCCAAAATCTGCCTCGAGTTGAACACTGCCATCTGCCATAACTACTTTAAAACTGGCGGGCATCAAACCCTTGCCGGCCATGTAACAGCTCATATATTTTACCTTTCCCTGCAACTCGACCATGATGGTGAGGAAGTTGCGTACTATCTCAGTATCGCCCCGCATCAGAAACGCAAATGAAGAAACTGCAAAATCACGGACGAAACAATGATCATAGTTAAGAATATCGCTGCCCGGGTCACGTGCCGCTACGGTTCCCACAGGCTGGCCTTTGTACTCGATCACTGATTTATATAGCTCACGCCATGCGGTATCGATCAATTTAGTATCGATCATGTAGGTTAATGTCTCTGTTAGTCACTCATCATGAAAGAATTTTTTTATTACGGAGCCGATTGATAATCGTGGTCAGATTCGAATTATATGCTGTACTGCTCTCAACCTCCATAAACATTTTCTTTCCAATATACAATGGCTAATCACAGTAAGTGTTGATTAGAAACGTCAGATGTTTCGTGCAATGGAAGGAACATCAACAATGTATCGCGGCGGCTTAAGTCGTGCAATCACCCAGTTTTTATATGGCTGGCTTTTCAGCTATGCTTCTGTCTAAGTTTGTTTACATTACATCGGCTTAAAGTTTACTGACGTTGGTTATGAATTCGGTTGCGGATGCACAGATACGAGCAACGGTAATCACTTTTAACAGCCACTTTATTCTGTAATCAGCAATGCATAATCAGTATCTTCCCATTTTTCCTTATCAAGCCGTAACAAGTAAACTTACCGATTCTCTCCGGTATTGAGTCCTGTGATCGTAAGTTTTGCGATAGGTGTATCCAGCCCCGTATTCTTGGTATAAAAGCTCTTAGCTTCTTTACATGAATTGATACCCCAATGCACGCGAGCCGACGACCCGCCAGTAGCGCAAATGATCCCGCTCACCAGTCAGAAGCGGCCTCCTCGTCCAAAGCCGTGAATACTCCAGGCTGATACCGGCCATGTTCTTGCCGGCAGGTATTCAAAAGGGATGGGAAAATCTGCTTGAGGAGCTTGTATGATACTTTTCGCTCAGTTTCTTGAGGTATGCCGCGCCATTTGTTTTTTGGCTGCAGCAACAACATCCGCAGTGTCGAACCCGAAGCGCTGCGCAACCACCGTGATCGGTGCGGACAAACCAAAACGATCCACGCTGATGATGCTTCCGCCAGAGCCAATATAACGCTCCCAACCAAAGCTGGAAGCTGCCTCGACAGCAACGCGCGCGTTGAGCTGTGGTGGAAGCACACTATCTCGGTATTCCTGATTTTGTTTCTCAAACAATTCCCACGACGGCAGACTAATTACACGCGCATTAATTTTTTCCTCTTTTAATTGCTCATATGCTGCAATGCATAATGCCACTTCGCTGCCTGTTCCCAACAATAATACTTCAGGGTTGCCATCGGGGCTATCGGCAAGTATGTAGGCGCCACGTGACACACCATCTGCTGGTGCATACCGGTTGCGGTCCAGCGTCGTCAATGCCTGGCGCGACAATACCAGACAAACCGGACTATCCTTGATCTGCATGATTACCCGCCATGCTTCGACGACTTCGTTTGCATCCGCCGGACGAAGCACGATCATGCCCGGCATCGCGCGCAAGGAGGCAAGCTGTTCAACTGGCTGATGCGTAGGTCCATCCTCACCCAAATTGATCGAGTCGTGCGTCCAGATCGAAATGACCGGAAGCTTCATCATAGCACTGAGCCTCAGCGCGCCGCGGCAATAGTCTGAGAAAACCAGGAAACTTGCAGAAAAAGGACGCAAACCCGATAGGCTAAGTCCATTAGTGATAGCACCCATTGCATGCTCTCGTACGCCATAATGTAAATTGCGTCCATGATAATTTCCCGCTTTATCCGGCGATTGAAAACTGCCGGCAAGCTCGAAGCTTAAGTAAGTTTTAGTCGATGGTGCCAGATCCGCTGCGCCCCCAACCAGCCAAGGCATTTTTTCTGCGATGGCGTTGATTACCTTTCCAGATGCCTCGCGTGTCGCCATACCTTTTGTATCGGCAGGAAAAAAGGGTAGGGTACTGTCCCAGTCATCTGGCAAATCACGGTGTTGCATGCGATCAATCTGCTCGGCAAGTGCCGGATGTTCTTTGCGGTAAGCTGAAAATTGTTTTATCCAAGCGGCGCGAAGGATTGCGCCGCGGCGGCCAAACTGTTGCTGGAAGTTTTCTACAACATCTTCCGGAATATGGAACTGAGCATTAGGATCCCAGCCGTAGAACGTCTTGGTCAGTCGCACTTCATCTCTGCCAAGCGCTTCACCATGTGCCTCCTTGCTGTCTTGTTTATGCGGTGCGCCATAACCAATGTGGCTTTGCACGATAATGAGTGTAGGACGATCATGCGTATCGAGAAACTTGCCGTAACTACGCGTCAATATATCCAAATTATTGGCGTCAGCCACATGCGCAACATTCCAGCCGTAGCTAATAAAGCGTGCCGCCACATCTTCAGTGAAGGCGAGACGATTTGAACCTTCGATGCTGATGTGATTTTGATCATAAATCCAGCACAAATTGGCCAGTTGGAGATGGCCCGCCAACGACGCCGCTTCACTGCTGATTCCTTCCATCATATCGCCATCACCGCATAAGGCATACACATTATGTTCGAATAAAGGGTAACCAGGCCGGTTGTAGGAGGCCGCCATCCAGCGCTCGGCAATCGCCATGCCGACGCTGGTTGCTGCGCCTTGTCCAAGTGGTCCGGTGGTGGTTTCCACACCAGTAGTCCAGCCATACTCGGGATGGCCGGTGCAACGGCTGCCAGCCTGACGAAAATGTTTGATATCGTCCAGCGTCACCGCTAGACCATTCCGATCATCGCTTGTGGGAGCCGCTTTGACACCGGACAAAAAAAGCAGACTGTATAACAGCATCGAAGCATGCCCGGAGGATAATACAAAACGGTCCCGGTTTGGCCAACCGGGATTCTCAGGATCATAACGCAGAAAGCGTTGCCATAAACAATAGGCGAGCGGTGCAGCACCCATCGGCGTACCGGGATGCCCGGACTGTGCTTGTTGTACGGCATCAATAGAAAGTGTGCGCAGGGTATTGATGCACAGTTGATCAAGTTGTGCTGTGTTCGTCATTGTCTGGCTGCTCCGGTATGCGGTTTTATCAGTCTGGTGCTTTTTGATGCAATGCGCGCCATCAGAGATTTTTTCAAGACGTTGCGAAAAATTGCGCGTCTTCACGCTGAAGTTGAGCAGCGAGTGTGGTCTCGTATACACCTTCATGCGTAAATTCAGCGATCACCGCCTCGGTATTGTCGCCAGCTTACGCCAGCGCGGCGAAGCCAACAGCTCACGGTAGATAATGTAAGTAAACATGAAAATAACAATCCCGAGACGATTACGCAGCATGTCCGGAACCAGTTCGAGCCATATTTTTAATGAATCAGGCTATGGTATGCCCCGTGACCAAAGCTTGCAATATCATGCGCCGATTTGGCCGGGACGGGGATTGTGCCATTTTCCGTGCGGCGCGATCAGCTTGTCAGCTTCTTTGGGTCCCCAGCTGTAAGGCTGGTAAAGATGAACCGGGTGATACGATTGAAGAACAGGGTCAATAACTGCCCAAGCCGCTTCTACCCCTTCTTTGTGCGCGAAAAGCGCGCCTTCACCCACCATGGCGTCGCTTAGCAATCGCTCGTACGGGGTTTCAGTTTCTTGTTTTATAATGCGTTCGCCACCTAGATAAAGTTCATGCTGATCGCCAACGAACTCTTTACCATTACGCTTAACGCGCGCGGCAAGTGCAATAGCAGAATTAGGGGCAAGCCAAAAACGCAGATAATTCGCGTTGCCATCGTTTGGATGTGAATCGGCGAACAACTTAGACGGTGGTGGTTTTAATTGAATCAACACTTCAGCAACGCTCTCACGCATGAATTTACCGGAACGTAAGTACCAAGGTACACCCGACCAACGCCAGGAATCGATGAACAATCGCAGCGCACAGAATGTTTCCACATCGGAATCCTCCGCCACGCCCGGCTCTTCCCGGTAACCAATATATTGGCCACGTACCATATTGTTCGGTTCCAATGAACACATGGCCCGGAATACTTCCACTTTCTGGGTGTGTACGGCGGTATAACCCCGGTAGGACGGCGGTTCCATGGCAAGCAGTGCAACGATCTGAAACAGATGATTCTGGACTACATCACGCAAACATCCTGTAGCTTCATAAAAAGCCCCGCGCCCATTGACCCCAAAATCTTCAGCCAAAGTTATCTGAATACTGTTGACATAATTCCGGTTCCAGATCGGCTCCAAAAAGGAATTGGCAAAACGAAAGTAAAGAATGTTCATGATCGCCTCTTTTCCTAGAAAGTGATCAATACGAAAGATCGATTCTTCCGGAAACACTGACTGCAATGTGTTATTGAGTTCTCGTGCAGACGCTAGATCGTGGCC
>BQJA01000100.1 GCA_021604405.1 Nitrosomonas sp.
GCATTGTTTTGCAGGACATGAACGGCGTTGCCGCCTAATTTTCTGGTTTCGTTGCGCAGATTATCTCTGGCGATAATCAGGCGTTCCGGGTAGGTTGCATCCTGGTCGCTTTCCTGTGTAGCACCTGTGACTCTACCCAGCATTTTGCAGTTCCTCAGATCCTGTTCCTCGCCAATCAGCAATAGAACTGATTCAGATGGTTCTGACGCGGGTGTTTCGGCGATTGCCGAGTGGCCGGCTAATAGCAAAGCCAATCCAATGACCTGGATTAACAATCGATTGTTAGATATATCACACATAATTGATTCCACAAAAATCTCGAAAAACCTGACATTACACGAAGTCTACTACCAGACCTGACAACTCATCAAGCTGCCTGGGTCTGAAAACGCATCATTTTAGCGCTTTATCTAAGCTCAGGTGAACCAGCCAAAGAGATCTACTTCAATCCTCAGTCAATGCGCCAGTACTCATATCGTGTATGAATAAATTTACTTTTTATGTACTTGTGGAACGTTTATATCAACCCATACCAGGCGGTGATCAGAACCCGGGGAGGGAAATGTGCCAATCAAGCTGAACAAAGGATCTGAGGAAACCGGCCAGAAAACGCCAGCATTTTTGATTTTCAACTGTTTCGATGGCAAGACATAGTCAGTACGTAGATTACCCGGCGCGAAATCCGCAAAATCTGCCGTATCAAATCGGGGATCACCCAAATGCGATCCATTGGCCTGCCCATCTCTGCTTGCAGCTTCTATCCCGCCTTCACTGGCAGGTGTTATTTCAGTATTAACCAATGGATGGTTCAGAAGCAAACGGACTGGATTATTTGTACTGTCGCCATCAAGCGGGTCCGCATTCAGATCACCCATAATAACGAAGTATTGATCCTCTTGCAGGCCGCCATAAATACCATCATCGTCATACATATAACCGCGCTTGCCAGGCTTTATGTAATCCGCCCAGAAACGAATTTCATCATGATTACGTGTTCCGTTTCGATCTTCCGCGCCGTCAAAAACAGGTGGTGTCGGATGGCTGGCCAGAACATGCACGACAGCGTTGCCGATAGCGACCGGGACATCCCAGTGACTTTTCGAAGATAACCTGAAAATTTCCAGCGCATCCGCTGAATACCAATCCATGGGTTCAGATGTTGCCGGATTACCCGGTAACAGGGCATCTGGCATATCCTTCCACAGAAATGTCTGGAACGTTTTGATTTCATGTTTCACGATAGGATATTTTGCGTAAATCACCATACCGAACTGGCCGGGAAACGACCCGTACCCAAATGCATCATTGGGTCCGCCTATGCTTCCGGAGTTATCCAGGTCCTTTCCTGACGGCACGCCTGTATTGGATGGTGCAACATAGACATACGGGTAATCAACAGGACCGGCGCCATTCTGGCTGACGGCAAGATAATTCTGCTTAAACAAATTCGCAGCCCGCCCATCTTCATCAAAGTCAAATTCATTGATGAGCAAAATATCAGGATTGACATGTTGAATAATTTCAGCAATCACTTTAGCCTGCGCATTGTCAGGCGTCGATAAGTCAGTTATTAATTCAGCTTCATTAGCACGGTTTAAAGCAGCATTAAAAGTAGCAAAACGAATGGTCTCAATTTGATTGTTTGTCTGCTCCGCAAAAGTTTCCATCGTCACCAACAAAACCAGGACGAATGCAAAAAACACAGCCGCCGCTTGAAGATATCCTGACAAGTTTTCAGACATAACCACTTCATTGCCTTCCTTAAAGATTTATCCACAAAAATCATGACTATGACTTTCGAAAACGGTTAGATATAACGCATCATAAAAATCAAAGTTAATCATTCAGTATAGTTTAATGAAATAGCAATCTTTGTCGTGCATAGTACCAAAAGCACATACAGACGCATGTGTTTTGACCATGACAAATGGTATCAAAAAGCGGATGTTCGATTACTTGATGTACCCGGAACAAAAGTCCTGGACATTTCCCCGAATTATTTCGTTTTAAAAAACTGCGATGTCATAAATCAAAATAAGTACGGTAGCATGAAAACACGGGCAATACATCTGGGTCTGTTATACAAATTATGCGAAATTAATAACGACACAGATAACAAACCCAGCCAATGCAAATGCCGGCGCGCTGATATCCCCAAATACCAATCCGGATAAAACACCGATTCATACGCGTGCAGCGGAGGCAGTTTTTCCCTTATCGGTAGCTTATAAACACAGCCAGAAGATTAAATATCTGGAAAGCGCGGTTCGCTTAGACAGCTGGTTGATCCGAAACCAGAAATTCGATGGATCTTGGAAAGAAACACCCTGGCGCTGGAAAGGAACGACCGCCGACCAGTGTCTTGCGATGGACGATGCCTATTCCATATTAAAAAACCAATTGTCGCTGAAGAAGCAGGCAAAATGGGAAATCCATCCAAAAGGCGGCTTACTGGATCAGTAACGATCTGCACTATGGATTTTGTCCACTGTTACGTGCCCCTGTGAATTACAAAACCATTAGAACCGTTGCATTGCAGGCTGCTTATGAGGTTCTGTCATACCAAAAAAAAAGCGTGGAAACGTAAAGCCAGGCAATTAGCACTGCAGGTGCTTGCAAAGATTAATGCTGACAATTTTCTTAGCGGCGAAGGAAAATACGGAGAAGGTGTTGATCTGGGTTATAACATCAGTCATTCGCTGGGGAACATGGCCTACTATGCGTTGCGTGTTTCAGATGCCGGGTGGAGACAAAAAATTGCTGAACTCATGGATGTTCACCTGCAATTCATTTATCCCGACGGTTCCATTGATAATTCATGGGGAACACGATCGTTCAAATGGACCTATGAAGGTGGAACAAAAACCGCCCACAGCGCGATATACAGCCTGGCATTACTTAAAGACTTGGGTCCTCGTTTTCATACGGCGGAATTACTTTGCCTGAACTACTTGATAAACCAGGCCTACCAGGATGGATGGATTACTGCCGGCCCCAGTGCGTCAAAACATGACAGCACATTTCCACCTTCGAATTACCTGACGGTCGCGCGATAATGCGCAATGGCGACAGCAATTGAATATGGGCCAAACGTCTCCTAAATGCCCCGCATACCCGCACAGCAAAAGAACTGGATAAATTTTTTTCCTTCCGTTAATGTCGCCGTCGTACGAACAAACAAAATAATGGCGACAGTTTCCGCCTATGGTCAAATTAAGACTTATGGCAGGGATTCTGTACCGAAAGGCGGCAGCATCACCAATTTCTGGTTTGAAGGATTCGGCGAACAGGATTATTTACAGACATCTTCACAAACCCGCTATATCAGACATGAGGCGATGCACATGCCGGTTGAGAATAATTTGCTATCCTTAACTCTCCGCATTGAATGCTTCCTGGGCAACGTCTATTATACCAATCTATATGACGCGGATATTCCCAAACTTGCCGTGCAAAAACTATCCGGCTGCTTTGAAGTTATCGCGACAGGCAAACTGACTTCCCGGTGTGGTGCGCATTCCGGAATCATGTACCGGCTTGTGCACAAGTTTTATGCCAATTACGTAAAAAAAGAAATCACCGTTGAACCGAACAACGTGCCAACAAAAATCTTTATTATTGAACCCATTGTCAATGACGGGAAAACTTCTTTTGAAAAAATTGCCTCAGGAACCGTTAAAATCACCCCTACCTCGGGGAATCGCATGTTATTTCGGGTAACCGATGCGACACAGCCCTACACGATCAACCTGGGCTTACATCATGATAGCTACTGGTGTCCATTTCCAGGTATTGAATGTTTTCCTGTGTCAATAGAATTTGACGTATCAGAAAATCCGGCGCAACTGCATTTCACTTTGGGCATGTGAATCTCAACTCTATAACCCACTTCGTTGTTGCGACGATAGACAAACCATTAACCGGTACTATAAATACCTATCACTAAAAAATTCACAAGAAAAATAAGGTTGTTACTAAGATGCAGGGAGCTCGCAGCGGATTAGCGCCGATAAAACCGCCAGGCAATCCCGTTCAATTTTGTAGTCGACAACATCGTCTGCACGGGTTTTACCGCGGTTAATAATCATTAATGGCTTGCCCTCTTGTTTTGCCAGCTTGCAAAAACGAAAACCGGAGTACACCATTAATGACGAACCGACGACTAATACGCCGTTACCTCGTTGATATAATTGCGCAGTGGCAAGATTGGTTCGTTTTGGAACCGTACCACCAAAAAAAACAACATCGGGCATTAAAATGCCGCCGCATATTAAACAGTTAACTGGTGTAATCCGTTTAATAATCTCATCTTCCACATAAGCATCGCCATCGGGCGCTAATTCGGCAGTGAACGATTTTAAAAATGGATTAAGCGCCAGCAAGCGAATCTGCAGATGCCGGCGCGCTTCATATTGCCCGCAGCTTAAACAACGCACCCGGTCAAGCCGCCCGTGCAGGTCAATCACCTTTTGCTGTCCCGCTCTTTGGTGCAGCCGGTCAACATTTTGTGTAATAAGCCCTGCTATGTAGCCTCGCCGCTCCAATTCTGCGAAGGCATAGTGCACATCATTGGGTTGCGCTCGTTCAACCGCTGGCCAGCCAACTGCGCTTCGCGCCCAGTAACGCTTCCGCTTGTCTTCACATTGAAGAAACTCGTGATGCCTGATCGGATCGCTGCGCAACCAGTCGCCATTGTCATCGCGATATGTCGGTATCCCGGAGTTTAAACTGACCCCGGCACCGGTAATTACCAGCCACGGTTTATGCCGGTCGAGTATCCCTTGCAGCTCGTCGATTAACATGATTGGCAGGACTTCATCACAGTGATTCAGGTTTATCAGGCGTTTTTCATCCGGTTGCGATATTTGAAGGTTTCGATACCATGCGGTTTGATTATGGCGTCAAGTAACGCCGTTAAAGTCTGGCATTATACTGCTTCATCCGGCGTCAAATAAATCAGCGAAAAGCCACTTTGCGCCAGCGCATAGGCAAACTGCTTCAGGGCTGCAAAAAAGGAACGCACTTTTTGATCATGATGCCGAGTGTAATTTACCTTCTGCTTTAATTGTGCGATTTAATAAACCGTGGCCACGTCTTTTCGTTTAAGCCAGCTGTGGGATGTATTTTGTTGACCGCCAACCACCAAACGCGATCGTTTAGTCGGCAATGTCACACAATCCGTTGCGAAACTTAACGTCCAAAGCAACAGCCTAATAGCTTTATATCAGACTGTACGTTAATGAAAGAAGAATAATCTGTCAAACAACAACGGGGGTTTGTGTCACCAGAAACAATAATCTATTCTATGTGCTATTGAAATCGGGATTTTACGACAGCAATAGAAATAACTTATTAGCTAAACAAAATGGCTCAACTGGTAAAATTAATGAATGACCGGATAACGAATAGCAATATCCAAAGAGTTGCGATGATAAAATTCAAATGGCGGCATACAAGTTAAACACCAGCATTCTTGCGAGCCGGATAAACCAGGGCCCAATTGAGGCCAGATAAATAGGTGCTTTATTCTATTCGCGCAAAACAACAATTTTGCCTTCCTATATGAGACGGATCAGATATGGTACCTTTGCGCAACACTTCGTGAGCACAACTTTAGTTATTAAAGGAGACAATATGAAAAATACGGTTCTTATGATCGCCACGGTCCTGTTTCTCGGTCATGCCGCGGTCACGATGGCTGGCGAGAAATCAGGACATTTTCAAGGAAAACCGGCTGAAACACTGGGACAGGCAATGAGCAATTTTTCCGAATACAACCAAAAACTGTCAAGCATTCTGAACCAGGATGATTTGAGTCCGCAGGATATGCAGCAAGTGCATGAGCTGACTTATACGCTAGAAAACGCCCTGAACAAAATCAATGCAACTATTACTAAACTTGCAGAAACACTCGAAGCCGTTCATGTGAGTTCGGAAACCGGCGATGCAGAAGGCACAAAAACAGAAGGAATACGTTATCTGGATACCGCGACTCAGATTATTCAATAGAAAACCACCTGGGCTTTCGGTCATTAAGCCGTAATTTTAACGGCTGCAGACTGTAGCAATCTGCCGGTTAAATATCAGGAAAATCGACGGGGTCGACAAGCATCCTGGCATACGGGTCGTATTCGCACCTGTTCGTATGCTGTCATTTTTCCTGCAATATTTCCTTGGGCAACCATCCCAGGCTCTTTGCATGCAGGCTTTGCACGTACAGCCTGTCTGCAGTCTCGGTAACGGATGTGGTTTCCGGGTAGGCACCTGAAGGGTCCTGCAAATCGACAACTATCCGGCCGTCTTCGGTAAATGCCATGACATGACCATAGGCTTCGGGTATTGGCCATAAAAACTGTGGAAATCGCATTACCATCTTCCGCAACAAAGGCTTGTCAGCCATGAAATCAATCATGGCATTACGTGGCTTGGCAAAACCCAGCCAGATTCTGCCCGTCTGCCCGCGCATCAGGTTATCGGGAAAACCGGGCAGGTTGTCGAACAAAATGCCGGCTAGCGGCGATTCCTCAGCGACATCCAGACCGTCAGCGGTTATCGAGATTTTCCACACCCGATAGCGTCCAGTCTCATTGACAAACAGCGTCTGTTCGTCATCGGACAACGCAATACCATTCGCGAAACTCAATCCTTTGGCGACAATACGTGTCGTGTTCTGCTCTGGATCATGTTCCAGCACCCGGCCGGAGGCTGATTGTTCGACAATATCCAGGGTGCTTGCTTGAAACGTCCCTCCCCAGTCAGACGGTGCAAAACGGCTGGATGAATCGGTGATATAGATCTTGCCACTGCCTGCCACCACGACACTATTGGGATAATGAAGCGGATCGCCGTTTACCTGATCGAACAGCATTCTGACCGCGCCGCCAGGTGCAATCGATAATACGCCGCGCATTGCGTCAGCGGCAATCAGGTTACCGTCTGCATCGAAGTCAAAACCGAGTACGCGCCCGCCGGTATGGGCGAATACCTCCAGCAATGCCCCATCAGATTTTATCCGCACGATTTTTCCGTTCTCCACGGCAGTATACAGATCCCCGTCCTTGCCTAATGCCACATGCTCCGGTCCTTGATTATCACCCAGCGCAATCAATTGCAAACCGGCGAGCCGATTATTCGGCGCATGTGGACCGGTATATCCGGGTGCGGCAGCGGCGTTCCAGCGCACCGGTTCGATTGGTACCGGCCAAAAAAACAAATAAGCTGCCGGTATGAGTGCTATGAGTGCAATCGTTTTTTTCATTGGTAAATGTTACGCACGAAATTAGCTCATTCAGGAATTGTGCATTATAGTGTTAATTTGTTTTCTGATGCTGCAACGCGTACAGTATTTATGATGGTGGCTTATATTGCGTGTATCGACTGCATAAACCTGTCCACGTCAATTTTAATGAAGCAGCGGATAAACTAACGATGTTTTTGCATCTTTATCTTAGCGCTAAATTGATGTTGATTACACAGGTATTGCCTTCAATAACTGGCTGACGTTGTGTCCATATTGGATAGTATATAAGAAGAAACGGCGCCATATCTGCGTCATTGAACATTAGCGCTTTCCATTGGCAGTTTATGGTCTGATATTTATTCGGATGACATGAAACGACTGATACATAAAACACTGGCAACAGCTTTCATCGTAACCGGTCTGTTGATAATAAGCGGGTGCAGCATTACACGGCTGGGCTACGATCATGGGCCGCGTCTGACGTGGTGGTGGCTTGACGGTTATATAGGCTTTGACCAAGAACAAAAGACACCTGCCAAGCAGGCGATTCGTGACTGGTTCGATTGGCACCGCACTACGCAACTACTGGAATATGCCAGCTGGTTGTCGTCTGTTCGCCGTCAGATCGAAGGGCCGCTGACACCTGCGCAGGTTTGTCATTGGTCCGATGAACTCCAAGACATTATCTCACCCGCTCTGGATCATGCCGTGCAACTGGCAACCCCGGTAGCAATGATCCTCAGCGAGCCGCAATGGCGGCACTTAGAACAACGTTATGCCAAAAGTAACGATAAACTGCGCCACAAATATCTGCAAACAGACCCCGAAGATCGGCTGAATGCATCTATCAAGCGAACCACCAAGCGTTTCAAGCAATTATATGGCAGGCTTGACAATACTCAACACAGTTTGATTGCGGCCAACGCCGAATCTTCACCATTCGATCCTGAAGAATGGCTGTTCGAGCGCCAGCGCCGGCAGCAGCTGACGCTGGTTACCTTGCAGCGACTGTCTTCCGGACCTGTACCAACTGAGCAGGCGGTTAATCAATTGCGTAAACTGGCGGAACATACCTTTCGTTCTGATGATCCTGGCTACCGGCTCTACCAGGAAATATTGGCGATGCATATCTGCGGCACAATTGCACAAGTGCACAACAGCGCCACACCCACCCAGCGCCAACATGCACATGACAAATTATTAAGCTGGGAAAACGATTTGCAGGTATTGGCGGGGGATCAGCATCGAACTGACGATCAAATGCACACTGTTGCGGAGCAGTAATGAGTATTGCAATACTCAGCGACTATACCGGTTTTGACGCCATAATTTTTTTAACAGTGTATTTGTAGCTTGGCGTAGAAAAACCCTACCCATAACACATATCATGACGGTTTTTGGCAAATAGGAGAAATTAATGCAACATAATCCAGGCTTTTTAAAATTGGTGGATGATGCAAAACAACGGATCAAAGAGTGTACAGTGGCTGATGTGCATACTCGCATGGCACAAGGGGAAACGTTTCATTTTATCGATGTGCGCGAAGATCACGAATATCAGCTTGACCATGCAGTCAGCGCATGTCACTTGGGAAAAGGCATTATCGAACGCGATATTGAAACGCTGATACCAGACAAACAGGACACCATTGTATTGTATTGCGGCGGCGGATTTCGTTCCGCTTTAGCAGCCGACACATTACAACAAATGGGCTATACCAATATCTGGTCAATGGATGGCGGCATTCGAGCCTGGCGTGAAGCAGGGTATCCTATCGTGAGTGAGTAAGCATTCAAATGACGGTGGTACAATGTTCGTTCCTAATTTTCACGGAACCGGGATGGTCTCACTGTTTGAGTGCCGATGGCTCATACAGACTGGATAATGCAGGAACAGTGCTACACCAAAGCAGCTTGGATTCCGCAGCTCGTTACAACAGAATCCAAAATTTCACCCGGTCATATATCGGTAATTCCGCTATTAAAAGGTTCGACGCGGTTTAACTTGTTTGCTATGGTTCCCCGCAAAGGGATTCAGGTCTTATTCATCCAAGAAAATTTTAACGATGGCTGCATATGGATCACGATGACATCAGGAAATCAAATAAGAAATTTTCCGAAACAAGTCCTTTCGCAATTATCAAATGGGCGGTGCAAAAGGATCCAGCGCATATTATTGTTTCCTCCAACTTCAGACCCCAGGAAGCCGTCCTTTTACATATGGCCGTGTCAGAAAAACCAGACATACCGGTACTGTGGGCGGATTCCGGCTATAATACCAAAGAGACCTATGAATGTGTCTTACTATTAAAAAAACTGTTGAATCTGAATCTGAAAATTTATGTTCCGGCTACCACAGTGGCTTATAGAGAAGCGTTGTATGGTGGAATCCCTCAATTAACGTGAAAGAATGCTAGTTTAGGCAACAACAAACCCTCACGCCTGAAAGCATGAAAAAAAGAATGGTATTTATCAGTTTTATGTTTTGTAACACTGACGGCATCCCCGGTTTTTGAGCCACTTCGTTACATCGATTAAAACTGAAGAACAATATAGGTATTCTTTCATCATCAGGGGTGTCGGTCAATACGCCATGAACGTTAGAGGACGAAGAAAAACATAACAAATTTACATTTGAGGTGAAGCTGGAACCCTTCCAGCGTGGTCTAAGTGAGCTAAAGCCCAACATCTGGTTGACGGCACTTAGAAGAGAGCAAACAGAATTCAGGGCGAAAATGGAATACTTATCCTTCACAAAAAATAGGATTTTAAAAGTCTGCCCGCTATTGGACTGGACGTTCACAGACATGGAATCTTATTTACAACAGCATCAATTGCCTTCTGTATCCAATTATTTCGACCCTACAAAAAGTTTAGAAAAGCGCGAATGTGGCCTGCATCCTGGAATTTAATATTTAACCAGGGTCACCCTTAATAGCCGCCCTAAGTCAGAATTCATTACAAAACATCAAAAGTAACACAATACTTGCCGGACCCCATGATGTAACAGCTTTTCCCACTCACCCCACAAACCTCAAGTATCCTTTTCCTGCAGTGCTGTAAACTTTTCACGGGACATCTCTAAAAATATTGCGGTCGACAGACCCCCTGCGGCAAAGATCATGCACATCACCATAATCTGGTAACGCGCTGCCACCAGCGGAGAAATTCCCGAGAGTATTTGACCTGTCATCATACCGGGTAATGACACCAGTCCCACTGCCAGCATGGAGTTAATAGTGGGAATCATCGCCGCATGCATGGCAATGTTGCGGGCATCGTCAAAATTAACCTGACGCTCGAGCTCAGCGTTTAATCGTTCCACTGCAAGGCTGACGGCATTCATTGAATTGGCAAACACCATGCCGGCGAGCGGAATCATATATTGAGGCAGGTACCAGGGATCCAAATGCAGAACACCTTGCGTGACGATGGCAAGTACAATGCCGCCGCCAATAAGAATGGAAATCAATGCCTGTTTATAAAGTGTGGTCCGGCGGGTTTTAACCGTGCCCAGTGCAATCCAGCTGGAAACTGTCACCATCACAAAAAGCACCGCAACGACGATCAAAAAATTCTCTGCTTCAAAGATGTACATCAGACAATAACCGATGAGCAGCAACTGCACCAGCATACGGCCCAGTGCATAGGCTGCGTTTGCGGGTCCCAGTGACCACTTCCACAGAATGCCGATCACCAGAAAAACCGGGATTAACACAAGTACAAGATTTAGCAGTGGAATAATTTGAACAGAATCATTCATATAAATATTCCGCGGTTGCAAGTGAAAAAAAGTCCATCATTACATTTGTAATCGACGCGTTACACTTTATTGTAAGAAAAAATGTTCGAGTTTACACAGCACACCCAAAGTGTGGACAACAATGTATT
>BQJA01000101.1 GCA_021604405.1 Nitrosomonas sp.
GTTACACCTCAAAAGTAAGTCGCCAGGTGTTAAGGTTCTTCAAGCACTGTTTTCTCAAACCAGCTTCCCAGACGCTCTATGATACTGAACTACGGCCCATGTTGTTGGCGTACCTATAACGGAGACCGGACACCGTTTCCTGGCAATCAAATCAGGTGCTACAGAACAATCATTGACTTTTCCGCCGGTGATTTCAAACCCAACCGGCAAACCATAACCATCAACTGTTAGTCAACATGCAAAAATTGCCAGGAAAGGACCGGAATCAACATTGAAGATGTTCTACATAATTCATTAGAATACAATTACTTAATAATTTTTACTGGAAATTTTTGCATGTTGATAGGTGGTAAATTCTGGTTGTTGATTGACATCCCGGAATTGTGGATCTTCCTTAACCCGCTGATCAAATTTTACGATCGAAACCGATATGTTGTCATAGTGACTGAAACCAACCTGTTTGGCAATCTCATTCAATGGCAGACCGGCTACTTTCCGGCAGCAATATTAAAAGCATATATAACAACAGATTTGACTTTCTATTGACTTTTTTTCCTTGTTTCTGGTGATATTTGCATATTGAGTAGCATTTCTTAACGATAACTTAACATTGGTTACGTTATAAAGAATTCACGTCGAAAAATGGCGAAAACTGCAGTCTAGCAAAGTAATAAAATTCATTTATTTTTCGACAGAACCATATTTATAACTAACATTCATCAAAATCTAGGAGACTTATACGATGAAATAATCTGTTTTTTATTATAGCCATTTTGGTACTGTTTTTAGTTGCATGCGTTAGCGAAAAACAGATTGACATCTTCCAGGCCAAAATTTTCTAGAAGATCGTGATGACGCGTATCAAGAAAGAAGTTTTGAATGGTTTGGTAGTTGTGCATACTTCGTCACAAAAATTGTAGCAATTCAAACTAACGCTTAAATACATGCAGTTATGTAATCTTTATATACTTTTTTCAAAAAAAACAAACCGTTTGGCTGCTCTGGTATTGCGGATGGAAAAAGATAAAATTTATCGGCTTAACGCATTAATATTTACTAATCCTTCTAGGAGAAGAAATTATTATGGATAATACAATAGCAATGAAAAGACTCGAAATAGTCATAAGTAAAGATAAATTCTCTAAAATAGCTAGTTTGTTTTCGAGATCTGATATACGCGGCTATACCATAATAAAACATGCTGGTGGCTTAGGGTCGCGAGGTCCCGTAGAAAATGGTGATGTGACTCTTAATGATGGAAATGTTGTCGTTATTCTTGCTTGCCAAGAAAAGAAAGCACAAAAAGTGCTTGCCGAGATACAACCAATAATGAAGGAATTGGGTGGTATGTGTCTGATTTCTGATTGTCTCTGGTTAGAAAAACCAAAAGCTTCTTATTAGTTTTTAGATCGTTCAATAAATTGTAATTAATAGTTTGCGATACGTGGCAATTTGTATTATAAGTTCCACGTTTCGCTACCGTATCGATAGGGAGTTCATTTGTTCAACGACACGAGGAATAGTCAGAGTCAGATGCATACTAAATGATCGAGCCCCCTTCGCTATGCAACCAACTCAAAATGAATTCTAACCGCTTCTTAGTTATCGAAAAATTTAGTGATTGATGATAAATTGTCATAGTTAGTGGTGGTATCCAAACTGTGTTGCAATCTTAATCAAGGCAGGACTGCTATTTCCGGCAGCGATAAAGCGCTGCTGATTATTCGGGGCTTTTCAATCCACACCTTCACGCCGCTTACAACATTTCCTTTTCAGAGGTAGTGAATATTATCGAAACTGCCTTAAAAATAACTGATATTGATAATGCACATTTAAGCGTTTTTCGGAATTTCCGGATTGGCAGGCAATCTGCCACGAACCGGTTTTCTAAAGTCATCACGCCCCTATTGTTCTTTGGTAACAAGCGCAAAGAAAAAGGGAATAAATTCAAATTATTGTTTCCTCTTTTACTAAAATATCAATAGAACACCAACCCATGGCCGTATCCAACCATGCAAAGCAGCATTGGAACCGATAAAGCGGTATTGGTGCGTGATGCTAGAAGCGCAGTTTTTTTCGCGCTGGCTATTACCGCAGCGCTATGTTCTTTGCCATCAAGACCAAGGATTTTCTTTTGATTTGGCCAGATCAGCACCCAAACGTTAAATAACATGATGGTGCCTAACCAGGAACCCAAGCCAATAACAGCCATGCCATTTGTCAACATAAATGCGTCCACAATACCCTGCATACCACCCCCGATTTGGGCCAATGCGCTAACACCGGTTAACCAGGTTACTGCCGCCGCCATTCGAAACCACAATAGCGCCCTTGGTGCAATGTATTTATTAATTGCGGCGGGTTGTGGGCCGTCAGGGTTCGCTAATGCATCGCTAACCCCAGGGACTTGAACAAAATTAAAGTAATAAAGCAGACCAATCCAGCAGACACCCGCTATAACATGCAGCCAGACCGTGGCATTCAATCCAGCTAGGCCATTACCCAATCCGAAAGCAACAGCAAATGCAAGTATAAAACCAATGACAATCGTTCCTTTGACAGTTAATAATGGGTTCATAGTTATCCTCTCTAATATGTATTATGTTGACGTGCTAAAGATAGGTGATTTGCACATTCAGCACAACACCAAATTGCACGGGGATATCCGTCAATGAGATCAGATCCATATTACAAGTTTATTGCTTCTTATTGTTGGCATATACTAACTTAAAGGAGCTGCACATTCTGATCCTTGCTTAAAAATCAGAAATCTTTACAAGCACTGCTTTTCAGTAAAAAAGCTGTTTATCCCGCCTGAACCAGAATTCTGCTGGCTTTTACCATGCTGGCAAGCGCAGTTTTAACTTCATCCCAGTTTCGCGTTTTCAAGCCACAATCCGGATTGACCCATAAACGTTCTGCCGGTATACGTTTTTTGCTTTTTGCATCAACGAAACCATTGCATCCACCGATGGAATATTTGGCGAATGAATGTCATAGACTCCCGGTCCAATTTCATTCGGATAATGAAAGGCATCAAACACATCCAGCAGTTCCATATCGGAACGGGAGGTTTCGATAGTGATGACATCCGCATCCATTTCAGCAATGGGTTCGATAATGTCATTAAATTCGGAATAACACATATGAGTATGTATCTGTGTTTCATCCCTTACACCACTCACGGCAATGCGGAAAGACGCCACCGCCCAGTCAAGATAATCTTTCCACATGTTTTTTCTGAGAGGCAAACCTTCACACAATGCAGCTTCATCAATCTGGATGATAGGGATACCGGCTTTTTCGAGATCCAGCACTTCATCTCGGATAGCCAGCGCCAGTTGTTTGCAGGTTTCAGAACGGGGCTGATCATCACGCACAAAAGACCAGTTCAGCATCGTGACCGGCCCTGTCAGCATGCCTTTCATGGGCTTGTCGGTAAGTGACTGAGCGTATGTCATCCAGTTCACAGTCATCGGGGCAGGACGGGATATATCGCCGTATATTATTGTCGGCTTGACTTATGCGACTACCCGCGACCAATTGGTCAAGCGAACCTAGAATTCCAACTATTGAGCCGCTTCAACTGCTCAACTTCTCGTAGCCAATACAGTGTGCCTGGACAATAGAAGCAGGGCTTGAAAATATAACGGCATAGGACAGCCTGTCCTCACCAGACTGCCCCAAGAAAACACATTATGAAGCTGATGTCATTGTAACTTTGCACAATTTTTTTTCAGTCGCCCTCATTGCTTTTGCGTTGAAGATTAAACGGAAATCTGCTGCGCTTTAAACTATTCAAGCAAGGCCAGCTCATTCCCGCAACGAAGAATCATCCTCTCTTGAGACAAGTATAATAGTCGAACATCATCCAGGCTTTCCATCAATCCGCTGTCTCAAGTAAACCGGAACATAACGCGCCGCCCATAATGCAAAGCAGGCCAGCCAAACCATACCCGCCATCAAGTATAGCTGCGGGGCATGTTGAGCGACCACTGGCACAATATCAGCGGTAACCCGTAACAAGGCGGCGCCCTGGAAACCAATAAAGAGTAGCCAGGTAAAATTATCAAGTACCAGTGGTCGGCCTGAATGTCCTATCGTAACGCGAGAAGCCATACCCAGCACCATACCGGCAAAGAATCCAATGGCAAGTGCGTGCAACGGTGCCAGACCGAATAGCATTGCCTTGCTTTCACCTTGCATTAATATCAAACTTTGCAACCCATACAACAACATCGACAAAACCAGCCAGGCAAATGAAATATGCAGCACGGCCAATAAACTGACGCGAAAGCTGCGCAGCAACCCCCATTTAAAAGACAAATACAGCGCACAAAAAGCCAACGGAAAATCAACCAGCCACAAATAAGGCGAGAGTTCTGATAATAGCAGTATCCCATGGCCGGCTGAGCAGGCAAGCATCAGCCAAAGTATCCAGTATGGCCGGACGATTACATAGTTCTCTAATACCCGACTGGAGAAAAAGGGAATCATTCGATGTGATACGGTCATGACAATTGGCAACAGAAAAAACCAGATACCGGCAACACGGGAGAAATGCAACATGGTCCAACTCTCCGTCAGTAACCACAACAGATAAGCGGCCACACCCAGCCAGCCAAATAACAGGGCAACACCCGTAACTATCGCATGACGTTTTTCCTGGCCTGATGCGCCAAACAACACATGCAGCAAGGCATAGATCGCAACGCTCCATCCCGCAAGCATGATTACCACCCCAGCTGCCAGGATTGCTGTATGGGTTGCCAAGCCAACATAGAATAATACAACGCCGATCAACAACGATAGGCACGTCGCAAGAAAATGGCGGGGCCTGATTTTTGCGCCATTCATCCAGTTTGGATAGGTAGTGAACAAAAAGCCAAAAATAAAAAATGGGAAAAAACTATAAACCATTAAAAAGCCATGCGCCCACATCGGCGCCACCTGCCATGAAAATGGCGTACCCACCACACCATAGCGTCCGGCCAGGTCAAACACCCACCACAACATGGTCGCCACCCCTTGCAGCGCACCTACCAGAAAAAGACTACGATGCGGCGCAGCCGCAAGATGATGCCAGACCGTCATTTGCTTACTCATACCCGAGGTTTACCTTATTGATAAATTAAAAAAATTTGTTGATTATCCGCCTTAGTCATTTTTATTCATGTCAGTTATTTGTTATGATGCGGCCTGCAAACTTGCTAATTCGTGTTTATGCTCAATATTGACCTGCACTGCCACTCAACGATTTCCGATGGTTTACTGACACCTGCTCAACTTGTCACGCGCGCAGCCACACGTGGCGTCGAAACTCTAGCGCTAACGGATCACGATGATGTTGCAGGATTGGACGAAGCACGCCAGGAAGCAACTGCAAAAAATATCACACTTATTAACGGCGTGGAAATTTCTGTTAGCTGGCGGGGACGCACAATACATATTGTAGGTCTTGGCATCGACCCGCTGCACCCACCGCTAGCACAGGGTCTTTTATCCATTCGAAATGGCAGAATAACACGTGCGCGCAATATTGCAGCCCAACTTGACAAAGCTGGAATCCACGGTAGTCTAAAGGGCGCAATTGAGCATGCGGGTGAAGGGCAGTTGATCGGACGCCTGCACTTTGCACGCTTTCTGGTCGAAAAAGGTCACGCCAAAGATATCAAATCTGTGTTCAAGAAATATCTGGTCAAGGGAAAACCTGGCTATACCGCACACCAATGGGCAACATTAAGCGATGCGGTTGGCTGGATCTGCAGCAGCGGCGGCCGGGCAGTCATTGCTCACCCGGCACGCTACAAACTGGGTAAAAATGTGCTAAATGATTTGCTGACTGAATTTAGCCAGGCAGGCGGGTCGGCAATCGAAGTCATTACCGCCAGCCACACCAAAGAGCAAGCACTGTTTTTTGCCCATCATGCGCAACAGATTGGATTGTTGGCTTCATGTGGCTCAGATTTTCACGGACCCGATGAAAGTTATTATGACCTCGGGCAACTGCCTGATTTACCGCCCGGCTGCCTGCCAGTATGGCACGATTGGACAAGAACGACATGAATCTGCCCACTTTCTTTGTCCATACGGTAACATACACTTCTTTATAACTGACGAAACGCTTTTTCACGTGGCTCAATTCTTCTCTATTCATGTAAACAACCCGAATCCGCGATTGATACGGCAAGCTGCTACAATTGTGCGAGATGGCGGAATCATCGTTTATCCGACCGACTCATGCTACGCACTTGGCTGCCATATCGGCGACAAGGCCGCGATGACACGTATACGTACAATACGACAGGTTAACGATAAACATCATTTCACACTGGTATGCCGGGATTTAGCAGAAATCTCGCATTACGCCAAAGTGGATAATCGCCAATATCGTTTACTGAAAGCAACAACGCCCGGCAGTTACACCTTCATCCTTCAGGCCAGCCGTGAGGTACCGCGCCGTTTGCAGCATCCCAAGCGCTACACCATCGGGCTGCGGGTCCCTGATCATCCGGTGGTCAATGCCTTGTTGTCGGAGTTGAACGAACCCTTGCTAAGCTCAACCTTAATCTTACCCGCGGACGAGATACCGCTTAATGATGCGGAAGAAATTCGTGAGCGCCTTGAGCACCAGGTTGAGTTGGTTATGGACGCAGGCTCCTGCGGCATAGAAATGACATCCGTCATTGACTTGACCCGTGACGCGCCAGAAATTGTGCGGCAAGGTAAAGGGGACCTTGCACCTTTTGGAATAACGCATGGATAGTATTATTCAAGGAATTGCCATTTATGCGTTACCTGTCATTTTCGCCATAACCATGCATGAAGCCGCGCATGGTTATGTCGCCAAACATTATGGCGACCTTACCGCGCACGCCGCGGGACGTATCAGCCTGAATCCGGTACGACATATTGATCTAATTGGCACGATTATTGTGCCGCTAACACTATTTATTTTGAGCAAATTAACCATGGGTGCGGGTTTTTTATTTGGCTGGGCCAAACCGGTTCCCGTTAACTTTACTAATCTGCACCGACCAAAGCGCGACATGCTCTGGGTAGCCGCCGCTGGACCAGCGGCTAACCTTCTTATGGCTATATTCTGGGCACTCGTCATTAAATTTGGCCTTGCCATACCAGAAAGCAGTTTTGCCACACCAATGATATTGATGGGTATTGCAGGAATACAAATAAACGTCATATTGATGGTGCTGAATCTATTGCCGTTACCACCACTGGATGGCGGCCGCATGGCGGTCAGCCTGCTACCACAACGCATCGCGCAACATTTCGCTCGAATCGAACCCTACGGCTTTATAATTTTGCTACTATTACTGTTTAGCGGCATCCTTGGTGCAGTCGTCTGGCCAGCCATAATATCGATAAAACAAGTGTTGGCCTGGTTGTTCGGGTTATATATCTAGCCTTACATTAACTTAGGAATTTAAGATGTTTGCTGATCGTGTTTTATCTGGTATGCGACCTACCGGCAACCTGCATTTAGGGCATTACCATGGCGTACTAAAAAACTGGGTAACATTGCAACAAGAATATGAATGCCTGTTTTTTGTTGCTGATTGGCATGCACTGACGACACATTATGACTCCCCGGCTTTTATTGAACAACATGCCTGGGACATGGTCATTGACTGGCTGGCCGCCGGTATCGATCCATCCCGGGCCACCTTGTTTATTCAATCGAAAGTTCCTGCACACGCAGAATTGTATACCTTACTGTCAATGATCACGCCACTGGGCTGGTTGGAACGTGTCCCCACGTACAAAGATCAACAGGAGAAATTGTCTGAGAAAGATTTAAGCACCTACGGCTTTCTTGGCTATCCGCTACTGCAGAGCGCGGATATTTTGATCTATCGTGCCAACCGCGTGCCAGTTGGCGAAGACCAGGTTCCGCACCTCGAATTCACCCGGGAAATTTCCCGCCGCTTCAATCACATATACGGCAGAGAGCCAGGATTTGAGGAAAAAGCGGAATCCGCCATAAAGAAACTCGGCTCCAAGAAATCCAAACTTTATCGCGAATTGCGCAATAGCTACCAGGAACAAGGGGATGAAAGCGCACTCGCCCAGGCCAAGTCATTGCTGGATGAGCAACAAAACCTGAATCTGGGCGATTGTGAGCGCTTATTCGGCTACCTGGAGGGAAGTGGCAGAATGATTCTCTCAGAGCCAGAAGCTATGCTATCCCAGGCATCAAAAATGCCAGGCCTGGACGGACAAAAAATGTCCAAATCCTATAACAACACCATCAGCCTGCGGGAAGACGCCGCCAGTATCAACAAAAAAATCCGAACCATGCCTACCGATCCAGCCCGTGTTCGCCGTAGTGATCCGGGCGACCCGGCCAAGTGTCCGGTGTGGCAATTTCATCTGCTTTATTCGAATGACAAAACCAAGGAATGGGTGCAGCATGGCTGCAAAAGTGCAGAAATTGGTTGTATTGAGTGCAAGCAACCGGTGATTGACGCAGTACTGGCCGAACAAGAACCCATGCATGAACGTGCAAAAATATACGAAGAAGATCCAACACTAGTGCGTAACATCATTGCGGATGGGTGTGAAAAAGCCAATCAGCTCGCTGAAGAAACGATGCGCGATGTCAGGGAAGTCATGGGACTTAATTATTCTTGAGAAGATATCTCCTTACTTGGCAATGCCCAGCATTACACGCTGCCTTAATGCGTGACATCTTTGCCGGGCTTTGCAAAAAACGGCAAATGTGGCATCTTCGCACGTGGCTTTCGCCACGAATAGCGGGGTATCATCGTGCAATTTCAAATATGAAAAGTATATACTTAATGTTAGCCTGAACCAATGAATCAGGTTATCGATTCTATTGACAAAGAACCGGTCGCCAAAGTATGCGGCGAACCGCTAATGGAGATTCCGAAAGATTTATACATTCCACCGGATGCATTAGAAGTCTTTCTCGATACCTTTCAAGGCCCTTTGGATTTACTGCTCTACCTTATTCGGAAGCACAATTTGGAAATACGCGACATTCCAATGGCTGAACTCACCCGGCAATATATGGCTTATGTTGAAATGATGCAGGCGCATCAATTGGAACTCGCGGCAGAATACCTGCTAATGACAGCACTATTGATTGAAATCAAGTCGCGAATGCTGCTGCCAAAACCTGTTGCAGATACTGAAAATGAACATGATCCACGTGCTGAGCTGGTACGCCGCCTTCTGGAATACGAACAAATCAAACTCGCCGCATTGCGACTGAATGAATTGCCGCATGCTGAGCGGGATTTTGCATTAGTCCAGGCATGGATTGAAAAAGAATCCACTCAACAGCCACCCAATGTCCATTTGGATGATTTACGTAACGCCTGGGTTATGCTAATTTCTCGCGCAAATGTCAATCGCCATCATCAGGTAACGCGCGAAACACTTTCTGTCCGCGCACATATGAGTCACATTATGCGTCATTTAAACGATCGTGATACCGTCGAATTCTATGACTTTTTTAGCCCGTCTGCCACGGTACCTGAAGTAATCGTAATTTTTCTTGCCTTACTAGAACTTGCCAAGGAAAGGCTCGTGGAAATCAAACAATCAAAAGTTTTTGAAATGATTTATGTCAGAACAATTGAAGCCAGCGCAACTGCCTAGCGCCGCCGATTCACTCGATTCTGAGAAAACAAAATGCATCCTTGAAACAGCTCTGCTGACTACTCAGGATCCTTTGCCCTTAAATGAAATAAAAAAATTATTTAACAATGAGTTGAATGCGGATATTTTGCAACATTTACTTGAAGAGCTGCGCAAAAAATGGGCGGACAGCGGTATTGAATTAGTCACGGTAGCAGGTGGCTGGCGCTTTCATACCAAGCCGGAAATGCTGCCGTTCCTCAACCGACTTAATCCACAAAAACCGCCTCGCTATTCGCGCGCCGTGCTGGAAACGCTGGCCATAATTGCTTACCGGCAACCCGTAACACGTGGCGATATTGAAGAAATTCGCGGGGTGACTGTCTCCAGTCCCATCCTCAAAACATTGGAGGCACGAGGTTGGATAGATGCGATTGGACACCGGAACGTACCCGGCAGACCCGCACTATACGCGACCACTGTGAAATTTTTGAACGATCTCAATCTTTGCTCGCTTGAAGAACTTCCACCATTGGAGGAACTCGGGTCACTGGTTGAAACGAAAGAAAATAGCGAAAAGCAATCCTTATCATAGTCACAGCGCCATAATCGCTAATTCATGCGCGATCATTTCTTTGCGCTCAACAATTCTTCAGTTAAATGTGGCGCAATCACCTGTAATAATTGCCCAAAAACCTTTGGATTCCCGGCCACTATGTTACCGCATTGCAACTGTGTATCATTTCCTTCCAGATCGCCAACCAGTCCGCCGGCCTCAGTAATCAGCAAACAGCCAGCCGCGATATCCCATGGTGCCAACCCGATTTCCCAGAATCCATCATAACGTCCGGCAGCAACGTAAGCCAGATCTAGCGCAGCTGAACCCGGACGACGTATGCCGACCGTGCGAGGGATTAAATCCTTGAACATCGCAAGATATGCGTCCAAATGAGAAAACTCGCGAAAAGGAAAACCGGTGCCTATGAGACTATCAGCAAGCCGTGCGCGCTTACTGACGCGTATTCGATGGTCATTGAGAAAAGCACCACGCCCACGACTGGCAACAAATAAATCATTGCTTGTTGGATCATATACCACCGCCTGGTTAAGAACACCCCGATGCATCAATGCAATTGATACACTATACTTGGGAAAACCATGCAAAAAATTGGTTGTCCCATCGAGCGGATCAATAATCCACTGGTATTCCGATTTATTGTGATCACCGCGGGCGCCACTCTCTTCAGCCAATATGGCATGGTCTGGATAAGCATCCAGCAAAACTTTGATAATGGCTTCTTCCGCCGCACCGTCGACCTCACTGACAAAATCGCTGTGCGATTTACGCGAGACATTTAGCAAATCAAGATTCTGTGACGCACGGTTGATAATACTGCCCGCGCGGCGTGCGGCTTTAACCGCAATTGTTAGCATTGGATGCATTTTTTTATTCAGATTGGTGCAAATACGCAATTTTAAATGAATAGCAA
>BQJA01000102.1 GCA_021604405.1 Nitrosomonas sp.
TCAGCACTTTCCAGCTTCAATCAGCAACGACTTGTTTTCGCCTTGGGATTAATCACGCTGCTTTTTTTTATACTGACAAGTATTCCAGTATTTCACTTATTTTTTGACGACGATTGGAGTGAAGGCTTCTCTCATCCACTGGAAGGATGGGACCACCTTGTGGCAATGGTTGCGGTGGGTGTTTGGGCAGCGCAGCTGCGTGGTCAGGCAAATTGGCTGTTGCCACTGGTATTTGTCATTGTCATGAGCGTGGGCGGGCTGGCTGGCGCTGCAAGTTTTGCAATCCCGAATGCAGAGTTCATGATCCTGCTGTCCTGTCTCATATTAAGCATATTTGCTGTCCGTAAAATTCGCTTATGTGCGCCGTTGAACATGCTGATTATTGCATTCTTCGCTTTTTTTCACGGTTATGCGCATGGCCAGGAAATTTCAACTTCGGCAAGTCTGATTTCATATACGGCTGGTTTTGTGTTCGCAACGTTATTACTGCATAGTGCCGGTATCCTGATTGCGCGTTTGGCTGTGTTGTCTTTTGCTTTTTTTGTCAGCAGTAATGTCAATGCACAGGAAACCGACAAATCGTCGATTGAAACATCAAAAACGGCAGCGGCTAAAGAATCGGAAACCCTCAAAACCGCGCATGTCATATTCAACGAAATGGTGATTACCGGACGGTCTGATTCAATGATTGGCATTGCCAATAGCGCTTCGGAAGGCAGGGTGGGTCAGGAACAAATAAGGTTTCGGCCGATTAACCGGCCGGGCGAAACACTGGAAACAATCCCGGGCATGATCGTCACGCAGCACAGTGGAGAAGGCAAGGCCAATCAATATTTCTTGCGCGGTTTTAATCTCGACCATGGCACAGATTTTTTGACCCAGATTGAAGGGGTGCCGGTCAATCAGGTTTCTCATTCGCACGGCCAGGGATGGACAGATACCAATTTCCTCATTCCCGAATTAATCGAAACATTAGAATACAGAAAAGGGAATAGTTATGCTGACACGGGCGATTTTTCCAGTGCCGGCTCGACAAATATTCAATATTTTAAGCGCTTGCCGGAAACCATTGTTAAATTCACCGGTGGCATGTTTAATTATTACCGCGGTCTGGTTGCGGGTTCCTCTAAACTGGGCGGTGGGGATTTATTGTATGCGGGTGAAGCCCTGCACAATGATGGTCCGTGGACGACCGCAAATGATTACCTGAAATTTAACGGTGTACTGCGGTATAGCCAAACGCATGGCAACCATGGTTGGAGTATAACCGCGATGGCGACGCAGTCCGACTGGCGGGCAACCGACCAAGTCGCCCGGCGTGCGCTTAACCAAAGCATGATTGGCCGATTTGATGCGCTGGATCCGACCGATGGCGGCAGCAGCCAACGTTACAGCTTGACGGGTGAATGGAAACATCAAGATGAAAACAGTATCACGCAATTCATGGCTTATGGCATTTATTCCAAGCTGAGACTGTTTTCAAATTTTACTTTTTTTTTAGATGATAATGAAAATACTAATCCGGTTGGTTGTGCGGGTTTGGCGGGTTTAACAGCTGGAAACAAATTCAACCCTGCACTTTTTAATAACTGTGGCGATCAATTCGGTCAGCCGGACAATCGCTGGACGACAGGGTTTAAAGCTAGCCACACAATTTTGCACAACATTGGTGCGGCGCATTCAGAAACCACGTTCGGCATACAGATGCGCAACGATAACATTCACAACGCGTTAACCGGGACCCATGCACAAAAAAAATTCGAAACGACTCGCAAGGATACTATCTGGCAGACCAGCATTAGTCCTTATGTGGAAAATAGAACGCATTGGAACGATTGGTTACGTACCAGTCTCGGTGTACGTTTTGACGGTTTCCGCTTTGACGTCAATAACAGCAACATTCCACAAAATAACGGTGTCCGTTACGACGGTTTAGTAAGCCCAAAGCTCGGCATGGTTTTTGGTCCCTGGGCGGCTACTGAATTTTATTTGAATGGTGGTTTTGGTTTTCATAGCAATGATGCCCGCGGCGTCAATACGCGTATTGATCCGGCAAGTGGCGATCCAGTGTCGCGTGCCGATCCGCTGGCGCGAACATATGGTGCAGAAGCCGGGATACGGACGAGCTGGGTACCGGGGTTGCAAAGTGCTCTGATTTTCTGGTGGATGGATCTTGATTCGGAGCTGCTTTTTGTCGGAGATGAGGGGGCGACCGTGGCCAGCCGACCCAGCCGTCGTTATGGACTTGAATTTGCCAATTTTTACCAACCTGCTGAATGGCTGCTGCTTGATGCCGATCTGAGCGTCTCTCACGCACGTTTTCGTGACAATGTGCCGGGAGAAGGAAATTATGTTCCCAATTCAGTTGAATTGGTGTTTGCTACCGGCGCAACTGTTCACAATGTATTGGGCGGTTTTTTTGGCGGACCCAGGTTACGGTATTTAGGGCCGCGCGCATTAAACGAAGACAATAGCAAACGGTCAGACAGCACACTTTTGCTATCCGCGATGCTGGGCTACGAAGTTAACAAATATTTAACGCTACAAGCGGAAGTTTTCAATATGCTGAATAGTAAAGATGACGCGATTACTTATTTTTACACGTCGCGATTGCCCGGTGAGCAAAGCGCAGGCGTCGATGATTTTCACCTGCATCCGGTTGAGCCGGTTAACTTCCGCCTGGGCTTAATATTGAAATTTTAGCAAATAGTGATAATCAAGCAACCACACTTACAAGGAGAATGATAGCGATGTTTTCCAGAATTTATATGATTTGTTTTTTTGTTTTGTTACTCGTCATGACGCCGGTTTATGCAGAGAAAATGTCATTAAAACATTTTGTTCCTGGAAGTTATCAACAGTTGCTTGAAGAAAATGCTGACAAGCCATTTATGCTGGCCATCTGGTCAACTACCTGTTCTTCCTGTATGGAAAAAATAGCCTTGCTGAATGAACTGAAAGAAAGCAGGCCAGAAATCAATATCGTCATGTTGGCTACCGACGATGTATCGGTATCAGGTCAAATCCAGACAGTTTTGGCTAAAAATGAACTGACCGGACTGGATAACTGGGCTTTTGCCGATGAAAACGCACAAAGATTACGCCATGAAATTGATCCAAAGTGGTACGGTGAATTGCCACGTACTTATTTTCTGAATAAAAATCATGAACGTCAGGGTATCAGCGGCGCTTTATCCCGAGAAGACTATGACACTATTTTCAAAGGCATTCTGAATTGATGTTGCCATGTACACGATAGATTACCGCATGATATTTAATAAAAACACCGGATTGATTTTTGCAGTGGTTGTGCTGTGTTTGAGCTGTGCGCCTATTTTTGCCACTTCTACTGCTTCCTATGCGAAGTCAACGCTTGGTTTTTATGATATCTCAACATTCGATGTGTATGTCGACGGAGAGATTGTTCACGTTCTTGCTGGTGGAAAAAAAACACCGAATGATCAGCAACTTTCTATTCTTTATACCCGCTCTGATGATGGCGGACATGTTTGGAAACGTCCGGTCACATTGGATGTTCAATCGCCTGAAATAATTGCCAGTCGTGGCAATGATATTCAACTGGCTGCCAAAGATAAGCACCTGGTTGCATTGTGGCAAACAAAAGGGGCGCTGCCTGGCATGGGACCAATGACAGGTGTACGTTCCGAGGATCATGGCATTACCTGGAAACCAGGGCCCAATCCTGCCGAAGACAAAGATGGGAGTCAGGCTTATATCGATCTGATTGCAGATCAGTACGGGTATTTTCATGCTGTTTGGCTGGAGGACCCTGATGAAAGCGGTTATCAGAGTCTTCGCTATGCTCGCTCCATTGATGGTGGCAAACAATGGAGCCAAGTGGTTACGCTGGACGATTCAACCTGTTCATGCTGTCCAAATACCTTTGCGCAGTCTCCCGGAAATGGGCTCAGTATCCTTTATCGGGATATGTCGCCGCGAGATATGTCGCTTATGCAATCCTCTGACCAGGGTATAACTTTGGCGACGCGTCAGTACGGTTGGTAACTTTAACTGGAATTTCAGTGGCTGTCCGCATGCAGGCGGGGGTTTAGCCTATATCAAAGACAACGATGCTGTTCAGTTGTAGGGTGTTGTCTGGACGGGTGTCGAGCAAAACCCCGGTTTATATTATCTTTCTTCCGGTGATAATGGCCAATCCTGGACTATCCCGACCAGGCTCGGTGATACGGCAATTCATGGTGATATTGCAGCACTCACCAGCCGCAGAATAATTGCAATCTGGAACGAGATGGAAGCAGAAGGTTTGAGTATTTTTTATGCGCGAGCTAAGAATGACGGTGCAAGCTGGTTAACGCCGCAACGCTTAACCGTGGCAGGCAATGCGGCCACGCACCCAAAATTGGTTTCTACACCGCGAGGGGTTTTAGCCATGTGGACGGAAAAACCCAGCAAACAACCGAGCAGACTGGCCTGGAAAATTTTTAAATAATGCCAGTCAGGGGACTGTGATCAATTGACTCTTTACGCGTTAACTTCGCTCGGGTTTTGTTATTCATTAAATTATGCAGGCTAATTAATTCCAATCGACTACATGGAGAAAATTTTATGGTAAGACACTGCGGTATTTTTACAGCCAATCGGCTGTTAGTTCTAATTTTTATAATAAGTTTTACTTTTCCATTGCCTGCTTTAGCACATGCCGTATTAGTGCAATCTGAACCTGCAGTGGATAGCACAATTAATGAATCTCCCAGACAGGTAAATGTATGGTTTAACGAAAATGTGGCGAGCGAATTCAAGGCGCTTGCCGTTATTAATAGTGCAGGTAAACGGGTTGATAATAAAGATATTACACAGGCAAGATTAGATCGCTCACATATTTATATCAGTACGCCCGAACTCCCGCCAGATACCTATACGGTACGGTACCGTGTTATGTCCACGGATACGCACATCGTTACTGGACGATTCAAATTTACCGTAAAAGACACTGATTGACACGCGTAATTAATGTTTAATCAATAGGTTGGCATAAGGAGTTATCCTAGATAAGGCGTTAACATATCATGAGAACATTATACATTACCTTTCTGTACCTGCTCCTGTTCATCAGTATTCCGCTGCTAACCGCGTGTGAAAAAAGTGGTCCTGTGCAACATCATTATTCGACAAGCATCGGCTGTCTTATCACTAATGACTTTTACGCAACTTATTTCAGTGTTTACGTTGAACCCGAAGACATTGAGAATGAAACAGATAACGGGGTTTTTAAGCCATTTTGTCATGCGATATCCAGGACAGGGACAGCCTATTTCACCGCCGACCTGGTTGATGAAGATCTAAGAGAAATACCGATTGGCATTCGGCTGGTTGAACAGGAACTTATCGGTGAAGATAAGAACATGGCGGAAAGTTTCAAAGATACCCGCATAGTATCAGCGGTGCGTCCCAAACGATATCCCCAGGGTATCATTGAGATGCAAGCCGAATTGGATAAAAAGGGTTATTATGCGCTGTATCTCAATATTGGTGGTGAAGATGCATTATTTGAATATGATCGGTTAAGAATTCCTTTACATGTCGGCGAGGTTGCTGCTGCAAAACGGATGTGGGATTACATTCGTGATGTAGCGGAATTTTTTATGACTTTTATCTTCCCAATTTTGATTTTAACGCTTATTTTGACGCCTTTCCTGCCAGTCAAACAATGGATGAGTTCCATTCAGAATTATCCTTGGCGTAACAAGCGTTTTAGTTAATCGAATAGCTACATTCAATTAGCCTGCGGCAAATTCTGGCTGGGTGCGTAATTTAACGATTTGCGGCGATATGTTGGTGAATTGCGATTTTTGCGTTTGTTAAATTGAGCCGACGGAAGTGGCTGTCAGAAGATTCTGACATTGCATGAAAAAGCTGTTGGATTCAGGCAGGCCGGACAAATCTACTATTTCATCCGCTTCTTGACAACAGGCGCTTGATGAAGTTTACTAGTAAGCGCGCACAATTTTTTAAAAAAATGCCTGTGCTTTAATAACCGGCCAGGTAGTAGAAAGCGCTTAATTTTATTACGGGTTATCTATCCAGGGAATTATTCCGCCGGTTGATTTTTAATCTCATGCCAAAAAATATTTTTGTCATTGGACTTGATGACTTTAATCAAACCTTACTTGAGCCGATTGGAAAGAAAAAGATCTATTGCTTTCATTCACTCCTGGCGGTTAATGAGGTTAATCGGCAAAAAAACTATATTCCCGAAGAACTCTTATTAAGACTGAAAAACGCTTACAATCATTTTCCGGATCAATAGACGCAATTGTTGGCTATTGAGATTTTCTAACGACCTGTCTTGTGCCCTATTTAAATCAGAAAATGCGTCTTGCGGGACCCTCGCTACAAAGTGTCTTAAAGTGTGGCATAAATTATGGATCCGTGTTGAACAAAGCAGGTGATACAAAATATTGCATTGGTTGATTCAAGCGTAATGATTGGCTGATGAAAACGATTACACGCACCACGCTTACTTCCACAGCGACGCATTTTCATCTGCTCGCTGATTTGGACGCTTACGAAGGTGATAAACGCGTGTATTGTTTCAGCTGGGACCGGAAAATTCCACGTGACTATGTTAATTTATTGATTACATATTAAAACAATCGCTTGTGTCATTGATCGAAGCATTACAGAATCCAGCGCTTTTTAAGCATACAGTTAAAAAAATCGATTTTATCGAGACGCATATTTCGTGGGTGTTTTTAACCGGGGAATATGTTTATAAGATAAAAAAACCGCTTAACTTGGGTTTTCTCGATTTTTCGTCACTGGAGAAACGCCATTTCTATTGCCAGGAAGAAATCAGGCTTAACCGTCGCTTGGCACCGCAACTATATCTGGAGGTTGTTGCTATTTGCGGCTCAGCGGCGCAACCCAATCTGGAAGAGCGGGGGCCGGTGATCGAATATGCGGTCAAAATGCGGCAGTTTCCACAGTCGGCGCAACTGGATCGTTTGTCATCGAATGAAAAACTGGATCATCGCATTATTGATAAATTAGCCAGTAACGTCGCAAATTTTCATTTGGCAATTAAATCGGCTTCCACGGACAGCATATTTGGTGACCTGGAACATATCCGGCAACCCATGTTGGAAAATTTTCAGCATATTCGTACCTGTGTGGACAATATTCGCATTGAATCCGTGCTGCATAAACTGGAACGCTGGAGTCAACAGCAGTTTGATGAACTCACTGAGTTTATTCGGCAGCGCAAAACCAAGGGTTTTATTCGGGAATGCCACGGTGATATGCATTTGCGAAATATAGCCTGGTGGGATAACGAAATTATTATTTTTGATTGTATTGAATTTAATAAAAATTTCTTCTGGATTGATGTGATTAGCGACATTGCTTTTCTGATTATGGACCTTGAGGACCGGCAACAAAATGCGTTGGCAAATCGCTTTCTGAATCGTTATCTGGAGATAACTGGAGATTATGCGGGTGTCCGGTTGTTGATTTTCTATAAAGTCTACCGCGCGCTGGTTAGAGCAAAAGTCGATGCAATACGCGCAAATCAGGAGGCTGAAGGCACGCAGGTTTATCATGAAGCATTTAACAATTTTGTTCAGTATTTACATTTGGCGGAAGGCTACACGAACGCAGCTTCTCCCTGCCTTTTGATAAATCACGGTTTGTCCGGCTCCGGGAAATCATACCTTAGTCAATTGATACTAGAAAAATTTCCGGCAATTCAAATACGTTCGGATGTGGAACGCAAACGATTGTTCCAGGTTCCACCGCACAAAGTGAATTCCGGTGCGGTTGAGCAGGGGATTTATACAGCTGAAGCAACAAGCAGGACGTACATGCAATTGGTGAAAATTGCAAAAAAAATGTTGGCAGCGGGTTATTCCGTCATTATCGACGCAGCCAATTTAAAACAACAGCAGCGACAGTTATTCATTGATTTGGCTACCTCCATGCACGTTCCTTTTTTAATAATTGATTACCGGGCACCGTTGAATATATTGCGCCGCCGGATAGAAAAACGCGCCAAACACCAAGACGATGTATCTGATGCCACACATGAGGTATTGGCGCACCAACTAACAATAACCGAACCGTTTGCCAGCTTAGAGCGGCCGTTTGTCTTGACAATCAACACTGATGAAGAAATAAAGATTGACAATGTAATTAATCGAATACAATCGCATGTCGATCAATACGCAAAATAATTAATATCGAAAAATAACCCGTGCAGGTATTTTTTAATGCTGTTAGCTGTTGATGTGGATTATCGATATACCTAAGTGTATGTCGTGGGAATCTCGTTTGAAATTGGCAAGATGCCCAACTATGTCAGGTATTTCGTTGTGCCGCAGACAATGCGTGCAGGAAAAGTAAACCGGGCACCTTTGTCGACGGATAACCGCGTTGATGAATAAACTTTGCTGAGAAGGAAACATTAACATGCCAAGAACTACTCAAACCGCTATCTTATCTGTTTTGCTGGCACTGTGTTTTGCGTGTTCATCTGACAGCTTGATTAAAGACAAGCTAGAATTACCAGCAACAATCACGCCTAGCAGCAACGATGTCCGTGCCGAGAAAAAGAAACCGTGTCACTTCTATGGGAAGGTCAATGCGACTGGGGACGGTTATTGTCCTGCAAAGGAAGTCCTTCTTTATACGGAAGGAATACGGATCATGCGAAATGGTAAGGAATTCAGGATCTATGGAATGGACGTCGATCACCACCCGCTTCTGAATAAACCCGATAAATCGAGCGCTGATTCTCCCTATGAAACACTGTTCACGCCAGATGATATGGACTTTTTTGCTGAAAATGGTTTTAACCTTGTTCCGTTACACAACATTCTCATGGAGGAGATGATTGATGGCGAGGGAAATATTAACGAAGCTTTTTTCAGGAATTGGATTGATGTATGGGTTAAATGGGCTACGCAGCGGAAATTATATATTTCTATAGGCATGTCGTCGTTCTTTGTTCCTGACATGACCTGGGGCGTCTATCCGATGCCACAATGGTTAGCCGATGATTATGGTGGAAAACCAGAAGGCGCAAACTGGCGTGAACAAATGCGCACCATCACTCATGGATTCTATGGATTGGATAAACGGTCTCAAGGCAAGCGGGAAGTGTATTATCAACTCTGGAAGTATATTGCCAATCGCTACAAACATAACCCTTTTGTGCTGTATGCGCCTACAAATGAACCGCTTCATCATACTTTCCAGGACTTTAATCCTGACGAATCCTATTGGCACAAATTAGCACGTGCTTACACCAACACAATGACACAACTGATTGATCATATTCGTGAAGGTGAAAAGGGTGGACTCGAGAAGCTGGTATTTGTTGACAGAGCGTATTTCAAAGAAGGTACTTTTGTAGACTATCAGTTACCGATTGAACGCGACAATATTGTTTGGGAATACCATGCTTATACGGATGCCAGTGATCTATCGGAATGGGGTAGCTTAGCGTGGTGGAAAAATCAGGTCAGGGAAGGACGGGATTTTTTCCATGCGTGGAATAAGCCTGTGCATGTTGGTGAATGGTCAACACATAACACGGTAAGCCCCGGTTTTTGGGAAATAGAACGTGCGTACCGCGAAGAAGGAGGATGGAAATATATTCACAAAGCGCAAGCGCAGTGGCTGCGCCAAATGAAAGTTTCCCATTCCTGGTTCCACTACACGCAAACAGCGGGAGAATACTGGAACGTTATAAAAAAAAGAGATGGCCAACGTGTTCTAACGCAGGCGGAAAGCGATTTTATTTTTGCAACATTACGAAATCATTCACGTTAACCGGTTATCTGCTATATGTTGCTATCAGTCAATTAATGAACAAAAATATTAACGGAAGAATAGTTCCACGCATCTATGTTAGACACTCTCATCAGTTTTCTTTGAAAAAAGTTTTCTAAGCGTGCTGCGTATGGGTGGTCTCGGTGGCATGTCGCTCGTTGCAAAACGTAATTTCAAACGAACCTTCCAGGGCGCATCGCCGCCTTTAATTTCTGCACGGCGTAAGAGAAAAGGATCTGTATTTTTTTTATTTAGTCCGGGCATGGTTGAGCAAGCGCCGGTGTAACCTGCTTCGATAACAGCGTTTCGCGCCATCTGGTTCCAGTCCCCAAAGGGATACGCAAAGGTGGATACTTCTTGACCGAGAATATCTTCCAATTCTGCTTTGCTATCACGGATTTCTTTGGTGGCCACATCTTTTTTAGATTTGCCAAGCCAAACATGGTTCACGGTATGCGCGCCAATATTCATACCCGATTCAGCCAAAGCGCGGATTTCGCTGGATACCAGCATGCGCCTGCGTGGTAAGCCGAAATTCTTGCCCCATTCATTATATCCATTGACACAACCGGACACGATGAAAAGTGAGCTTGGGTAACCAAATTCCTGCAGAATGGGCAAGGCGTTTTCATAAATACACGCCAATCCATCATCGAATGTTATCGCAACCGTTTTTTCAGGAAGATCGTTTTTGCCTGCAATGCAATCCAACACGCTTGCCAAGGGAACAACCTGATAACCACTCTGGCGAATTTGCAGCATGTCCTGGCGAAATGCATCCGGCGTGCGGCATAATACGGCTTCAATTGAGTCCAGTGGATCTGCAATCATATGATACATTAAGATGGTTGTTTGCATAATTAACAATACCTTTGTTAGTTTCCCATATAAACGCTCAGCAACTTGCTGGTGGCTGTTGCATGCTTATTTGACGCCGCGCCATTGCACTGAATTATCGGTTAATACAGTTTATTGCAGCTATCGATACATTTCTATTTGACCAATGAAATATGTTATCCGAGTTCGACAACTTTTATCGGCAAATAAACAGTTAAGTTGATGGGTTAATTCTTTAAACACCCTTTTTCGGGAAGACCCTTTAAGTATCTTTATTATCTGGTGTGATTAATTAAGCGCAAAGAATTATTATGATTCTCCGGAAAACTATTTAGCAACCTACTGAATAT
>BQJA01000103.1 GCA_021604405.1 Nitrosomonas sp.
TTGCAAGCTTAGTCACTAGAAGAGTGGCTAACAGCACTTCTGAGTATGAGTAGCCATAATCAAGACCATTTAAAGCGCTATTTTCAAAGCGCGCCGGGTATGGATTTTTCTTTATGATTCGCGAATCAATTCTTACGCGACTCTTCTACCGCTTAACAGGGAGAAACACCATGATCCTCCGTACCCGCTTATTGTTTAATATACTGATTGGTATTGTCTTAAGTAGCCTGCTACCTGCTCATGCGGATAGTTATAAACCCACTGGTATAGATTCAATTTTATATTTTCAGGCCGCGATAAAAGATGCGGAATACTGTTCGATGACCGTGAAAAATGGCGAATTAACCGCCATCAATAACAGTACCGGTAAAGTACTGAGCAATGCAGCCATGACTTGTCCGGATATGTTCTCCTGGAAACTCTTTTCCGATGTCATTCAGGATAAATTCTGGTCAAACTGGGCTGATGAAAATGACAACTGGCCGGCAGAACCATATGCGCTCTGCAAAACTGGCCAGGAACCGCGTAAAGACAACTGTTGTCAACCGGGATCAGCACACAACGATCACCACCATTGCCCCATTTACCCGGGTACTCAACACGCCGCCAAACTCAAAAAATTAACCAATGCGTTGATCGATGTAGCGCGCGATCTGGCGCATGACCCTGCCTTACAACGGGATACCCGCCTGCCATTCCATGACACGCTGAATCCGCTGAGCAACATGGTTAAACAAAAAAGCACTAAAGCGACTGAATCAACAGATCTGCCGCTGTGTTCTGCGGTACCAGTCAATGGAAAAACCGAGGATTTGGTAGCAGACATCATCAAGAAATTTGATCCCGCTGACGCGGAAAGTACCGGGCGCGTCATTCGGCAGACCAACGCTGAACTGACCATTCGCAACCAGGTCTTTCACGACTACCTGTTTGACAATAATTTATATAATTCCGGCGGTGTAAAGGACATCTTTCAGGTTAATCAAAAAAATCTACAGACTGAAGCTCCTTATCATCTTGCCAACCGGTCTTCTCAAGATAGGAAATCCGGCACATTATCCCGCGTGGATTTACCACCGGATGCCATCATGATCAAAAGTAACTGGCTGCACCATGATCTCGCTGTCGCCCTGGGGTTACCCGATGATCCCGAGATGTACATCAGCAAACTGTTGCACACAACCATCGATCTGCAAGCACTGGGTATCAGCAAATCACCGCAAGGCTGCAAGCTGGATGGCATCCATCATTTAGTGGCGTTCCATATTTCCTCTAAAGATATTCCTAACTGGGTATGGACAACCTTCGAACACATCAGCCTGCCAGGCCGCTGCGATATAACCGGCTGTAATGATGCCTATGGTTTTGCAAGCAATGACAAAAACCGTCCGTCCGGTACCGCAGACAATTACGTCAAACCCAATCAACATAGCGACCAGCTCAATTCACCCAGTACGGTGTTCAATTCAGATCAGGGCTATCCGCAGGAACAGATTCGTCCCGAATTGGATAAGCTGCTCACCAAAATGAATATCGGCACGGGTATCAGCACGAGTCAGGCCGAGCCGGATCCTGAAGATGCTGCCTGGCGCAACTTCCGCCTCAAAGGCTCGCAGGTGGAATATGTCAACGCAATAGGACAATCGACGTTACTGGGCAATTCTGTCACCGAAGCGGGTTTTATGGATGGTTCAAGCTGTATTAGTTGTCATGCCAGAGCAGGTGCAGCACTAAACAGTGACGGCGCGGTTAACTTTCTCGCACTGTCGGTCTTTGAACGCGACTTGACTGACTTCGGCTACGCACGCAGTCATCATGGCATTCCAAATCCATTCTGGTACTACAACGACAACAACACAAATCCCAGCATGCAGGTGATGCAAACAGACTTTATCTGGGGCTTTCTCAATGCAAACCCTGTTGTATCCAGTAAACCATATTAGCAACTCTGGGCTATAAACGAAGCACTATCGCTGCTAACATATAGCAGGTAAACCGTCCCAACTTCACATTAGCGCGGAACTGATACATATACATTATTAGTTCTGCGCTAATGTGACCCAACAGCCCAATCGAATCAAAGGAAATATAGCGTCCATTTTCCTTATCATAATTCCGATAATCACTGCAGTGCAGCCTGCCTTTTTATCATACTTAGTTGACCCTGAAAAAGTCATGGAGGTGAAATCTTTTAGTGAATTATGCTCGAGAAATGAGCATTTGTTGATGCGTATGTATTATCAGTTTTACTAAGCTTATGAAACTGCATGCCATCAACAGCTTACTGGGAATCATCCTATTAATTTTGGATATTTGGGTGATTATCAATGTTATGCAAAGCAGCGTTACTGCCAGACTAAAAAAAAGCATTCTGGATTCTTATGGTGTTGCTATTACCTATTATCGGTATCGTTTTATGGTTTCTACTGAGGTCAAGTAGCCGGTAGTTTTTTAACATTGATCATTAATAGAAAAGAAAATGATCGTGAATGGGATCTATATTCTTTAAAAAAACCGGCAATGCAGCCAGGGATGCCAGTTACATAATGAATGTTGACCCGTTAAGCAATATGGCGAATTCTATTAACATATTGTCCGGGAAAAGCTTAGCTGAATTCAGCGTTATCTCCAGAACATTTACCCCATGATCTTATCATTATCAGCGTAATCTATTGCAAGCTCAATAACATGAACGCCTGGTTTTGCCAAACAAGCGGATAAAACGGTTGCCAGGTCTTCACTGGCAGCAATCCGATAACCGTTGGCACCATAACTTTCTGCATATTTAACAAAATCAGGATTTTTAAAGTCGAGTCCAAAATCAGCAAAGCCCTCGTGATCTTGCTTCCACTTAATCATGCCATACGCGTTATCGCATAAAATTAAAACAACCAAATTCAACTGTAGACGGATTGCCGTTTCCAGTTCCTGTGAGTTCATCATGAAACCACCGTCGCCACATACTGCAACAATTTTTTTATCCGGATAAATTAAACTGGCAGCAATCGCAGAGGGCAAACCAGCCCCCATACTTGCAAGCGCATTATCTAATAAGATTGTATTCGGTTGATATGCCTTGTAATTTTTTGAGAACCAGATCTTGTATATACCATTATCCAGTGTCAGAATGCCATCAGTCGGCATCACTTTTCTAACTTCTGCTACCAAACGCTGTGGACGTATTGGAAAACTTGATATATCAACGCCTTCTTCAAGATCGGATTCAATTTGCTGCTTTGTATCCAAAAAATAAGTAAAATCCCAGTTATTTTGCGGTTTTACCTGCTCTGATAAGCGCCAAACGCTATTGGCAATATCACCAATCACTTCCTGTTGAGGATAGTAAACCGGGTCAATGGATGCAGATACATAGTTAACATGAATCACATTATGGCAATCTTTCCCCATAAAAAAAGGAGGTTTTTCTACCACATCGTGCCCGACATTGATAATCAAATCAGAATAGTTAATGGCGCAATGTAAGCGATCATTCTCTGATATTGCGGCAGTACCCAGATAAACTGGATTACGTTCATCAATTACACCTTTACCCATCTGCGTAGAAAAAAATGGTATGCCGGTTTTTTCTACAAACGAATGAAGCATCCTGCAAGACATTTTTCGATTAGCACCGGCACCCAGCATTAACAGCGGATGCTTTGCGTTTTCAATCATCCTGGCAGCCGCCTCAATTGCTTTATTATCTGCGACTGGGCGCAGTGCAGGACTTTTCTGAATAACAAATGTATCACTATGCTCTTGTGCAATATCTTCAGGCAACTCAAGATGGGATGCACCAGGCCGCTCCTCTTCTGCAACACGGAAAGCTTCCTTGACATGGGCTGCAATGCTATCGGCACCTTGAATCTGACAGGCATATTTTGTCAGTGGATCCATCATCCCGACAACATCAACAATTTGAAAACGTCCTTGCTTGCTTACTTTGATGGGCTTTTGACCCGTAATCATTACCATCGGCATTGCACCAAGCTGCGCATAAGCGGCAGCTGTCACAAGATTTGTCGCACCCGGTCCCAATGTGGCCAATGCCACACCAGCCTTTGTTGTTAATCGTCCATAAGTCGCCGCCATAAATCCCGCTGCCTGCTCATGGCGAGCAACAATAAGTTTAATGTGAGAACGGCTAAGCGAGTCCAGAAGATCCAGATTTTCTTCTCCCGGAATGCCAAAGATATATTCAACCCCTTCAGCTTCTAATGCCTTGACAAAAATATCGGACGCTTTCATTTTTTTCCTTATTTCCATGAGAACACTGTTCAGCGTTTCTGCGAAGAAATTTAACGTCTGAAACTGCGCAGTTTGTCGCTGAACAGCGTGTTAGCGCAACTTATTTTACCTGACGCTTAATGGTTATCACTATGTTGCTGCATTGGTCAGAATTTGCATAGAAATTAACGTAGAGAACACCGGGAAATTATGCATTAAATGCCCTCTATCCATCCTATCACCCTCAACTTGCTTCGGCAAATTGCTATTCTTCTCTTTCGTTTAACTGTTCATCTCCTGGCTTTCAAACCAGGAGACTCTAACAATGCGTGCCATACCAAGTATCAGTGTTTAATTAAAGTTAGTGCAATAGCTTACGGCATTCATCCGCACATTGGCGGCATGATACTGCGCAGCGCTGGCAATGATCCATATCATGTTGCTCGCACTGCGTTGCGCACCATTCACATATTTCCGCACATAACCCACAATAACGCTGAGTAAAATGACTTCTTCGCACTAAAGCACGCATGCACTGCAAACAGGATTCTAAACATTCATAACAACATAAGGGACAATCATTTTGACTTTCCACACCTAACATGGCTGTTATAAACATAATTCGCAATCAATTGCACATGTCTGGCAAGCTTCAATACATTTCGCATAGTCATTGTTTATCTGAGTTTTCATAACAAATCACCCAATTAATAATGATTTTGTGTCAAAAAAGTCTTTAAGCTGGTTATCATCAATGACACTTGCCATTCCTTCATATTTATTACAACCGTATCAGCAGTTGCTTAGATGCACTGATTTTCTACGTACCTCATTGATTACACAAATTAACAATGAGTTATACTACGCGCAGCTTGCGCAAGCATGCCATACCCGGAACCCGATGCAACATCCAGCGAAATGTGCAAGCCATTTCGTGCCGTTGAAAATAACTGTAGAAAAGTATATGCCAGCGTACGCCATTCATACATTAACATGTGATAAGGGTGCCGGAATAAATGAACACTTACTGCTGCGAATCGATTATCCACGCACCAAAATTAAACCGGCCTGGGTATTGAAACGGGCAGGCGCATCCCGGATAATCTGAAACGACTGGTAAACGCAGAAACGTCAAGCTGTATGGCAAACATGCCCGCAACTGCATGAGCGGAAAGTTATTAGATTGGCGTAAACATGCGAAAGATTTCCCCCGGCAAAACAGCGTTAATATTTTATTCAGCCGCCATTTTCCAGACGACGAATAAATTTTGCCCGGGTGACCGTAACGTTTATTTTTGGCTTGGTTTTACCAACAAAATAAAGCGGATTAGGCATTACGTATCAGTTATTTACGTAATTGCATATGAGGCCGACCATCACGTACAGAATCCAGAAAATACGCCCGACAGAATTCATCGATTGTTTATTTCTAAGGTCGGTAAATTATATCTTTACGCATTGGCGCAAAAATCGCCAGCACTCTATTTTGCACTCGGTATGGAATATCAGCTGTATTCATCGCGTTGATTAACAAATCAACGCCACGGTTAAAATCGGATTCAGTTATATTCATCCCGTCATGGACTCTTTGCATGTCATCACCTGTATATTCACATGGGCCGCCAGTATGATGACAAATATGTTCGATTACTTTAGCGCGGTATCTTTCTACATCCGATTCTTTAAAATATTCGAAAATAACCGGGTCTTTTTCAATTTCTAAAATATAATTATCGGCAATTTCTTCTACTTTCTGGTAACCACCCAGGCTCTGATACACTGACTCTGAGTGAAGCTTATTCACACAGGATGATAAAAAAATTGCAGTAAAAAGAATTAATGTTTTCACAGTTATCACCATAAGTATCCTGTTGCTGACACATAAAATCCTTGTTGATTCCCGGCATCGGCAATATCCCCCAGCTGTGTCCAGGCCAGGGTAAGATTAAAGTGTTTGTTAGGGATATAAGTTGCAAAGAAATCTCGCCAGTCGTCTTCTTTAACCCCTGACAAATTATTTGGTTTTTGCCGGTATTCAAAGCCAATCACCCAGTTACGGGATAACAAGACGCCCACTGAGCCTTCTACCATCACCTGGTAATCATTATTTTTCGCCCCGCCATAACCTAACAAACCCAGTTGATTGGCCTTTGTAGCGCGCGCCGCCAAATTCCAAATAAAATTGTAACCGCCTACAGCACCTAGATGTACTTTCGTAGCCGCAACATAAAAATCAGTGCCGCTATTATTATTCTTAGCACCAACTGTTGAAGCAACCGCACCATCAACCAGCGTTTTATGCTGCACGCCAACACTTATTTGAGGAAGGACTGAGTAAATAAGATCGCCATATAAACGGGTTTTTAAGCCGTAAATATTCTGCCGAATTTCTCCACCTGAAGCCGATAAATGCAGATTCTGCCGTGCGTAACTCATTTCTACACGATCAAATAACCCTGCACTTGCGCCCCAAGACTGTAACCGATAATCATCCAGAAAAACGAGCGTATTAAAAACAGATAGTGACATTTCATCTCGGCTGTCATACCCTGAAATCGTCGCCCAAGGCACAATTCCGCCCCCGCCGCTACCCTCTATCTGGGTGAGCCCTGCAGTCTCCAGAAGCTTGCCTTGTCCGGCAATCGACTGGCCCACCAACAAAAAATATAGCACTATAGTTACCAGCAGGTTCTTATTTAACAGGCATTTACACATAGTCTTCACACCCACCCACTTTCGCACGAGGGCTTATCCATTTAACACTGCGATGTCCTGCCAACCAATTCTGGATTTGGTCATTTGCCATCGGTCTGCTGATAAAATAGCCCTGGATCCAATCACACCCCCAGGCTTCTAATAACCGCAAGGCGTTTTCGTTCTCAACGCCTTCCGCCACCACCTCCAGATTAAAGGATCGCGCCAAAGCAAGGATGTTCCGCACAATACTTTGGTCGTTAATTTGTTGATCCAACTTAAGAATAAAGCTCTTATCAATCTTTAACTCGGATACCGGCATATTTTTTAAATATGCCAGAGAAGAATATCCGGTGCCGAAGTCATCTATCGCCAGATTAAATCCATTTGCTCTAAAAGCCTGCAGGTGTTCAATGGATTTTTCCGGATCTTTCATCAAGTCGCTTTCTGTAATTTCAAAAGCCAGTGTTTTTTTATCTAATCCAGCCTGTTCCAATCGCTGCATGATCCCGGGCAGCAAATCTACATTTGCTACATCATGAACTGAAATATTGATCGCGATTTGCAGGTTAATGCCTATTTTTTGCCAGCAACATGAATCATGAATGACACGATCAATCACCCAATCAGTTATCTGCGTGATAAATCCGGCTTGCTCGGCGATAGGAATAAATAATTCAGGTGACACAAAGCCCAGTCGCGAACTATTCCAGCGCATCAATGCTTCTGCTTTACTAACTTGTCCCGTGTGCAAACTCAGTTTGGGCTGATAAAAAATGGCAAGTTCTGATTGTGCTGAACTTAAAGCTTGTTTCAGCTCACGCAACACTTCCAGCCGATACAAATAACTTTCTTCCAGTTCCTGGCGATAGACCTGATATAAGTTTTCCTGTTGTCGCGCATGATCAACAGCAATACTCACGCGGCGAAATAATGTTTGCACATCTTCCGTGTCGTCGGGGTAACGCACAAGGCCAATTAAGAACCGGATATTTAAAACCGTATTTTCAACTTCAAGCGGTTGTTCCAATTGCCGGCGAAGTGCTAACAACTCGACATCATTTACCGGTTGTTTGGGTAACCACAATAGCTCGCCACCACTTAAGCGGGCTACCTGTCCCCCCAATTTCATAAACCGCACCGCCAGGGCTCGCAAACAGCTATCACCAACATGATAGCCGAAGGTATCGTTAATTCCGCGGAAACCGAGTATATTCAAGCCAAATACTTGGAATGGCCGTTTTTCTGACATTTTCCCTTTAATTATTTCAGTGAAGTGGAATCGGTTGTACAAATTGGTCAGCAAGTCATGACTGGCCTGATATTGTATTTTTTTCTCACGGAGCCGCACGTTCTCCTGCATAACGCCAAAGGCAACTGATAAGTTATTGATTTCCTGCGTGCTGTCTTGAGTATCGATTCTTTCATGATAGTCACCGCGCGCGATACGTTGCGCCATGATCGCTAGATCAGTTAATGGCTGTGTCAAATTTTTTGCAAAAATTGCGCCCATCAGCAGCGCCAGCGCGATAGAGAGAAGGGTGATAAAGGTTATTTCCAGTTGCAATAAATTAAATTCTTGAAATAACTCATTCAAGTCTTCAGATAAAATTATCCATACTTGTCTATCCGCCAGTTCAGATATCAAAAAACGTTTAGAAAAAAATCTATTTTCACGTGCAAAAGGTAATCTGGGAATATCGAATCCTTGCGAAACACTTTTATAAACGCTTCCCAACTCACTTTCAGGTAAAGAACTGATCGCCAATTTTTCGCCGTTAGCTGCGCGTGACTCAATTGTGATACTTAATTTAGTAATTGTAGCCAGTTCCTCAATCAGTGCATTATTGATTTCAAATCCGACGACAGCAATTGCGACAGGAACCGGCGCATCCACAGTTAGCAAAATAACCTGATACAGTTTTTTGCCAATTTCCAAAATAGATACCGCACCACCATCACTAATGGCCGCCTCGATCAATTCCTTGCCAAAAAACGTACCGTTACCATCAAGCTCATTAGATGTGCTGGAGATGACATTTCCATCAAGCTTCAACAGTGCCATTAAATCAGCGGAAATACGCTCACCATGGTTATACAATACGCTGGTTATCGTTGCTTCATCTCGTGAAGCGACCGACTGAATGAAGCCAAAATCAGCCGTCAACACTTCTGCAGAGTTATACAACCGATTTTCCCGGCTGGCCAATACCTGCGTGAATATACTTTGTCCAATATGCAAACCCTGTGCGACTTGAGTTCTGGCATGATTCGTTGTCGACACCCAAACTGCAATAAGTATGGCGCAGGTAGTCAAACTCAGCAGCCCGCCCGCCAGTTTAAATATGCTGTAATTTAATGTCCGTAATGCCAATTTATTTAAACCTTGCTTTAAACTTTCTTGGCTGCTTGACAACCAATGGTTGTAAATTTGCTGTTACTTGCCAGACACCCGACTCATTCTTTTTTTCAAGCGGCTTGGAAATAATTGTGTCTGCACTTTTCGATAATCGTGAATGCCATATTTTTACTTTATCAGGTGCTTGCGCATCAAAACCCGCCATGCCATTTTCATCAGTAATGACAGTCAGCTCATTATCTGCCACATAAATATAGCCGACCATGTGGTCATGAATATTGCAGCCCAGAATTACGATTCCTGGTTTGTCAAATAAGTCCGGTGAAGTTGGTGTCCCTCTATATAGTTTGATTTCAAATGATTTTGGATCAGAAAAGCTGTAAACATGATGACGAATATTGTCGCTATTTGGAAACGAGACAAATTGTCCTTGATTAACCGTTAAAACATGGGGCACAAACTGCTTGTTAATTTGGTCCATCACCGCTACTTTCGCGGATAGATCCATTGCGGTTTCCGAAGGAATACTAACCACTGCTTGACTAATTGGCTTATTATCTTGGTCAAGCAACTGAATCTCGAACCGTGCACCAACAATATTTGGCCAAGCAACTGTAACTAATACAATAAAGAGTTTTATCTTAGTCATTCGCATTAACTCCATAACTTGTTCAAATGACCGAAAATTGTCCTGATTTCACATATTAAGCTAACCGTAAGCCGACATCTTATACCATGCAAGGACAACTTCTTTCAGCGAGGTAGCAGCATAATTAACGGCTTTTCTCTGCCTAATTTTCATCTCCAGAAAAAAATTAACCGCTGACTCTTTGCGCACACCCATTTTATTCAAACCGGTACTGACGGAAGAACATTAAATGATAAGAAATATTTAAATGTGAATTTGAACTATGTACGACTGTATACCTGCAATACTTTAGTCCAGGCAAAGGCATTTTTTCATTCATAAACGCCAAGTTAATGGTGCGCTATAGTCTTATAACCTGGCGTTTGGTAAAACTCGAAGACTTGAACATTCACAGTTAAATGAAAATAACGCTTTGTCGTAGACACCGTTACGTATTACGTAAACAATTGGAAAATAATGACGAGAAGAAACCCGAAGGGAGAGGTGCTTACTCGGTCAAGCAGAATTCTCTATTTTGCATAAAGAACGGCCTGGAACCAGTGGCCACTAAAGGTATCAAATTTTGCAGATATTCTGGCCGAATAAACTGCGGTTGCTGGTCTTTTCAGAAAATCATGTACGAGAAATAAAAATCTGTTAAAGCAGAGGTACTATTGTGCGCTAATATTCCAACACAACGGTGTCCGGTGTCATGTTGATCAAAGGCTAACGTATTCGATACGAAGCGGCACATAATACCGGAGAAAGTCCTGCAAACAGCATTGAATGAAAAATGCTCCAGTGGTAATTGAATGGCTCTATAAGCGCGACAGAC
>BQJA01000104.1 GCA_021604405.1 Nitrosomonas sp.
GATTTGAACCTTACGCGCGAAATCCATCATGGCTCGGATAGATTACACTATCCAACGAGAAGCCGGATATACGGAAGCAGTTGCACTTTGAAACCATCAGAAATTTTGCTTGCAAAAAGGGAGGAGTCCATATACGAATATACGGTTGACTGATGCTGACGATGCGATCATCGCAACGCCGGGTATGGGTTGTATACATTTTATATTGCTGTTCAAACAGATGTGGCAGAACCCAATAACGGCGCAATAGCCAATTGGGTAACGGCAAGGGCATGCCATACGGATATGCCGTTAACATTGTTTCAATATGGCCTAAATTGCGACGCAGAAACTGCAATTGTTGCCTGATGCCAGCACGTTGTCGCCTGTTTGAAGGGCGTTTGAGCTTGACTACGTTGAGGCAGGCTTTTCTGGCAACCACCCGATAAGTGCGTGGTTTCCTTTTCTGCGGGTGACTGCTGTGGACATGCAGTTCATCAATGATGCGTTCGCTCAGTTCCCGTGCTTCGTTCAGCAGCCCAAGATCCGTCGGGTAGCGTATCGCTTGTTCCACAACGCTCGCGTCAACGATCAATTTGCCATGATTCTGAGACTCATCTGGTGCAGATTGTTCTGCAACCATCGTTTCAGTCGTGCCTGTAAGCCCAGTTTCATCGTCGCTTTCGGCGGCATTACCATCATCATTATTGCCAGATTCTACAATCCGCCGCGCCTTTCTATGTTCAACAGTGTCTATTATCGTTTCATGAAATTCATCAAATACCGTCTGACCCATGCGCTTGCGCACTTCAACAAATAAGGATGGTGCAAATGGTGCTTCCGACGGAAATCCTTTCAGACCAATAAAATATTGCAAGTACGGATTCTCACGGATTTGTTCAACCGTCTCATCATCCGACACCGATAATTTATGTTTAATAATCACGGCCCCAATCACAAGTCGCGCATCTTTGGCTGGTCGCCCTAACGTCGAAGACAGCTTCTTATGATAGCTCTGTGCCAGATCATCCCATGGCATACACTCACTCAGCTTTACCCAACGATTGTCAGGGTCGAGAATCATGTCCGGCGGTGTTTCAAATCCTGGAAGGGTGCGTTGTTTTTGGCTTTTATAGCGGATCATAGTGCACGGTTTTTGGTGTAATTTCATCAATTTATGTGTACTATTTTACCAGAATATGACGCATTATTCAATGCAATCAGCTGGTTATACTTTCTGAGTAGACTCTAATTACAGGGAAAGAAAACGAAGGTATTAACCGGTAGCACAAATTGCGTGGATAAAATTCAAGTGATGGCATAAAAGATAACACCTGCATTCCTATAAATCTGCAAGGGTCAAGGGCACATAGTGATGCCGAAGACTTGATGAGACGGGAATGCGCGGATTCCATCAGGGCCACAGGTATTTTTATACCTCATATTAAAGCCGGATATATGGATGCATTATTCTTTTTGTCACAAACGAAATTTTTCCTTGCAATACGGGGCGGACCATATAATGATCCTTACAAACTTCAATGGAATACTCAGTGATCTCTTTATCGGTAAATCGAAGCTCAAAATCCATACCAAACTCCCGGAAGAAAAATATGCATTATGCAAACACCGCTATTTGCATAATGGCTTCCATTAGAAACCTGGGCTAATGGAAAATCTGGGTTGAATCGTTTTATGTTTGAATAGCGCTTGGCGGATTATGTTGAACAAGGTAATTACACAGATTTATTTGCATCCTCAAAGGTGTCGGTCATTGTTTAGTGCAAATTGCAATGACGGACCTTTATTGTAGAATACAAAGAGTTGCATTATTGGTAATAACTATCTGTGACATAGCCTTAATTTATTGTTAAACTTTGTGCTACAGTAATTGGAATTAATTCAGTCCCACCATTAATTTTAACATTTGCTACCATAGTAATAATGTTTGTAATAGTTTCTGATTTTTCAAAATAAGGAACTATTACCTTGAACTCAAGGATATGAATATCTGGATTTATATCTGGATTTAATTTTTTTTGCGATACCTCAACATTCTCATTACCAAAATTTATGCTTTCAATTTCTAGCTTTTCCCCAGGGGTGCCTAGAATACTTATTTTAACTTCTGACCCTGATGTACTTTTATGAATGGGAACTTTATTGATTGAAACTTCAGATCGGTACTCTCCTTGTTTCACTCTATAACTTTCTAGTTTAGCTTTTGCTGTAGTATTTTTTGAACAAAATTCCAGTTCAAGTTCAAATTCTTTGTTTTTGTCATTTTTAGTTGCATTATCGGCTTCTATCCAGAAAATTTTATTACTATTAAATTTCCCTTGCTTTAAAATAGCTTTATTTACATCTGGCTTAATATTAACCAACTTAACGTTTGCACTATTTTCAGTCGTGTTCTCGCATGACGCATCTGCTTTTATTTCTCTATCACCCCAAGACAAATTTAATGTATTTCCTTCTTGAGATACCTTAGGTCTAATATCGGTTCTGTCTAACTGTAAATTAAAAAAGCCACAATTGGAATTTTTTGGGTCATTCAGTTCTGACTTTCCGAATTTTATTGGATCTCCAGATCTATGCGCGTAACCAAATTGCTTATAATTTCCACAAATTTTTAATCGTAAATTATTTACGTTTTTGTCCTTAATTAGAATATATGCAGATACAGGATAGGGCCCCGACTCTAATCGCCGTTCAATAGAGTAACGACTCATAAAAAAAGGAATGCGAAAAGTACGCTGCGCAACATATTGGCGAGGTGAAACTATGAAGCGAAATTCAGCCTCATTATCTACAATACCACGGAGAATAGGATTTTTACGCTGCTCCTTAAACTGTTCTCTATGTCTTTCGGCTAAGTCTATTTCAGCGGCGATACCTTGCCATGTTCCACCCCCCGCTAACTGAGAAGTTTTCTGAAGAAAGGTCGTTTCGTAAGAATTAATACCTTCATGAGTGGGTCGAACTAAAACAATTTCAGCAGTAGGATCATCTATTATGCTGAAGTGGGTTTCCATGTGATAATCTTTCGTGTAATTTTGGAAACCGCGTTTTGTAAAAATCGCGGGAATCCAGCGCCAGACATAACTCAAGTAATCTTGGCGTGCAGGATCAACCCAAAGATCAAATTTTATTTTAAAAATTTCGCCCCCTTTTCCTTTATCCATAACGTCGATATCATAATTTTCTGCGCTATTAATTTTATGAGCCGCGAATGACTCTAAACTTGTATAATTATCCACCATCAGCCCAGCAATAGTATTAGCAGCAGGAGTTGTAACCACAAGAATAGGCGGATCAGAAGTAACATCATTTTGTGTTACATTGTTCACAGTAGGAACTGTATCGCCTGGGGTCATATTCAATTGCCCTCTTTGAGATATATTCGATGATCGTAAATATTCTTGATGTAAAGTAAAGGGATCAATTGAGTCTTGCTTTGATTTTACTGTCTTTAATTGTTCCTTAAGGCTTTCTTTAGTTTTTCCAATACTAAGTGGTTTAGGGTTTCCTACTCCAAAATTCCCGGTATGATCGTGAGTAGCGCATGATGCTGTCATTACAAAGATAGTCAAAAGTAACAGTTTGAATTTAATATTTAATTTATTTAGAATAAACTCGTTGTTTGTGATTTTAAATTTTTTATATTTCATCATGACACTATTTCCTTTTGATATTGGCTAGCGAATTGGGATAATAAAATAATGAGAATGGCCAGCAACTCATAGCTTGAAGGATGCAATGGGAAATACAATTATTTATTACTCCTCAATTTCAATCTTTTCACTTTAATTTGTCTTCTTTATACGACAATCCAAGCCAAGAAAAAATAACCCAATTGAGTCATTTTTAATTTTTAGACGTTGAGTAATATATATTTCCGAATCACAGCAGCAACATAAACAACTCTCACCTAACCCAAACCAACATCTCACTTCGTGTCGAAACACCCATCTTCCTGTAAATATTTTTAATATGGTTACGTACGGTGTGATAACTGAGGTGAATTTGTGTTGAAATATCACGAGCAGTGATACCTTGGTAAATCAGCGCAGCGATTTCGAGTTCACGATTGGATAAACCAGCACTGATTAATTGACGAGCGATCCGGCCGTTTTGGTTGGCTATTCTTGAAAAACGCAATAAATACAAATGCTCGTAGTTACTGCATTCTTTATTAACCAGTTTCATCTTGATTTCATACAAGCGCCTGCCGAGTCGTGCTAAGAAGCAATGTGACGTTTTTTTTCTCGATATAGCCACATTCAATTGCGGAAGTATTGTTGACAAAAAGATCTCACATTCAACAGCCTTATCAAAAGTGCAGTTTTTGTATACTAGAGCACCATTTTCTCGCACGACAGCCATCGGTTCATTTTGATCAGATAGATGTCCTAATATTAGTCTAAAGTTTTGACTTTCTTCCTGCGCAAGGAATGTTTTGATGGTTTGCAATAAGAAGGGTCGCAGTAATTGCAACAATTTGAAATTACGCGAATGATAAAACTGATCCTGAAATGTCAGGTAGCAAAAATAGAGAGTAGCTGCTAATCCGGTTGCCCCTAACATAGCGACTAGTGTGCAACAACGATCAATACGATGGCAAGATCTAGATGTTAGATAAGTCTGACAAATTAGTTCGGAATAACAAAAATCTTGAATAGCAAGCGGGGTATATGTTTCGCCTCTTACTGGTTGTTCCAATAATTGGTTCTGGAATACAAATTCCAGAAAATTTTTCCAGATCGGCTGAGAAAATGATGCTTGGTTAATGCCGCCCAATAACCGCGGCGTATTTTGTTCACCTTCCAAACGCACATAAAATGCACCATTGCATTCTACCAATGGAACTAATGTAGTTTTTAATACCTGATTGAAATCATTTCGGGTCTGGCATCCACCCAGCAAATCTATGATTGCTAGTGCTGCTTGTTGATCTTCATTTGTAAAAGCAGTCAGCTTAATTGCACGATTCATCACATCCCCCCGTATTTGTATTCTTTTACTTCTACAGAAGAATCTATTGGCATTGAAACCAATTTGACTCAAGTCAACCAATGTTTTTATCGATAAAAAGTCAAACTAACTCAGCCTGTTATCAGTTCAGCGTTTTAATTAATTATTGAACTACCACACGCAATAACAATACGAGACAAATGTTAGACAATAACCATACTGAGAACTATGATATTACCCACACATTTTATAAAGTCAAATAATAAACACACATTTCTTGATGAAAAATAACCGCAAACCAAACAACCAAATCTACTAAAAATCCGTAATAAGAATCACTTATAAATAAGGGGCAATAAGGGTCTCACAATAAGGAACCCGATTCTTATTTATTAATGTCAGCCGGTACATTCATTTGAACCCGGTTGCTGCCGGCGTGACGGCGATGGCCGGCGACTATCAATGGTCCAGTTACCGGTCCTATATCGGTGTTGCATCAACGCCGCAATGGTTGCAGACAAAATTTGTGTTGAATAGGGTTGGACGGCAACAGCGGCGGAAGTCTTATCAGTTATTTGTTAAGAAAGGCGTTGATGACGAGACTCAGACATTTTATGACAAAAAGAAATTTCCTGCGGTGATGAGAAGTGATGACTTTAGAGAATCGATTCATTCCCGGCTGACTGCCAATGCGGAAATACCGACAATAAAAGCGCTCAGGACAGCACCATTAATCTCTGCGATTATCAGTGCAGTTTCGGTGATATTCGCAACCTCTGAAAAGGAAATACTGCAAACGGCTCGAGGGCGGGGAATAAAAAATCCCGTCCAATCTGCGGCCATTTATTGCTGCCGGAAAATGGCCGGTCTGCCATTGAACGAGATTGCCAAACAGTTTGGTTTCAGTCACTACGGCAGCGTATCGGGTTCAATCGCTAAATTTGACCGGCAGATTAACAAAATCCACATTTAGCGAAATTACTGCGCAAAGTAGACAATATAATTAATAAAAAGATTTGACCCTAATTCTCTAATTGCTAATTTATTTCTATTGTTAGCTCAAAATTGACCCACTAGTCTTAAACCTTGATCTTTCAGGTGTGGCAGCAAATAAGCCAAGATTGTCATCAAATCACTTTGTAAATAAGACCGTCTTCCGTCTACGTTCTCAAAATAGTTTTTTTGGAGCGATGTCACGCCTCCCCTATTTCCAAACACAAATGAACAGCAATTGAACCAAGAAAACATACAAGCACAATCCGCTATCGACAGGCGCTAGCTAAGGCGCTTAATGCTCTCCGTTCAACACAACCATACCGCAACCGATATTTGTTTTTGATATGCGTCCACTTTACATAATTGACGAGCAAACAGCATCGGGATTCTCATCCTGAATCCCGCGCATATAGATTCTTCTGTGCATTGTCAAGATTCATTTGCAACCGGGGAACCAGGCAGCTCGCTTTCAGGTCATAAATATAAATTAATATTTGATAAAGGAACGTGGTGCGTAGGGTTTCGGGCGCATTACGGCCTTACGTTGATTGCAAGAACCGGTAACTGGTGGTAGCAGCTGGCCGCGGCTAGTTGGGATTGTTTTGTAATGTATGAAAACTAACAAACCTTATCATTATTGATCATGTTTTATTTCGAATAGCCGCGGGTTTTGTTATTGTTGAAGCTTGCTTGGTTGACCAAATATTTTCTTCAGCCTGCTCTATTTTAGTGAGCCAAGTACTGGCAATGATGCTATTGAGAGAAAAATCTTCATGAGTGATTTTTATTTCTTTTGCCCATTTTGCTTTATACCGCATATTCTATCAGCTTTAATCATGCTGACAGTAGTAGTATGGCCGCTGTTCTTGTTGCATGGTGCGGCGCGTTTTCGACGCGAGTGGCGGTTAGGATTATTAATAATGCTGTTACTGCCAACCTCTATACAGGCATTCGAGTGGCGTGATTTATGGTTGCGTACCGATCAACAGGCGGCTGTGAAACTGTCTCAGGGTCAGGCGGAGGTGGCGGCTCAACTATTTATCGATCCCGCATGGCGCGGTATGGCGTTGTATCAAGCGGGCGATTATGAAGGAGCGGCAGAGTCATTCGCACAATCTCAGGATATCAATGCGGGTTACAACCTTGGCAATGCATTTGCTAAAGCAGGCCAACTGGAACAAGCGGTACTAACCTATCGTGAAGTACTGCGGGAGAATCCTGAACACACGGATGCCAGAGCAAATTTGACATTAATTGAGGAATTACTGCAACAACAGCTGGACCAGGCTAATGGTGATTCACAAAATGAACAGCCGTTGCAAGAGCCGCTATCGTCTGAAAATGATAACCGTCAACCTAAACCGGAAGATCATGAAGACGCTGAGGAAAGTGGAAACAATGCCGAAAATTCTGAAACAAACGTAACTCAGCAGTTAGTTCAAAATGATAATAATGACGGTTCAGAATCAAACCAGCAGGAAATTGGCAGTAACGGCGATGAAATCCTGCCTTCTGATCAGATACAACAAGCAAATAATAGGGAAGCGGTCCGTGAAGATGTGAGGGGCCAGGGACAGTTGCAAGACCAGTCAGTGGACAATCAAATGTCCCAGGGACAACCGGCCGAAGAAAAAGACCAGATCCAGTCTGTCGAAAATATCGATGATGCAATTGTGTTGCCGTCTGATCAGACACAGCAAGCAGATGAAATGGAAGCGGCTCGTGAGGACGTCATGGCCCAGGTGCAACAGCAGGAGCAACCTCTGGACGATCAAATGTCAACGGAGCAAAAGGTTAGAGAAAAAGATCAGACGCGTCCTGAAAAAGATGAGTCAGATATCGTCCACCAGGATGTGGGGGAAAAGCGGCAACAGCAAAATCAAGCGACGGAAACGCAAAGGGCTATCGAACAACCGAGCGACGAGATGGATGAGTCACTTTTTATCGATAGAACCTATGCTGAGACAGAACTGACACCTGATCAGTGGCTGCGCCTGATTCCTGATGATCCTTCCGGTCTGTTGCGCCGTAAGTTTATGTTAGAACATTTACGCCGTCAGCAAAATTCACAATGAACAATATCATGAAAATACTGTGGTTGTTTTATTTGTTGATATCGATTAGCTTCGCAAGCATGCCGGTTTTTGCAGCTTTAACCGTGCAATTGGAACAGGATCGGATTTCAGTGAATGAGACGGTTCAGCTGCAGGTTGAAATTGATCGGCAGGTTACTGATGAGTTGGATACTCGACCATTGGAACGGGATTTTGTTATTTTAGCTAATTTGAGCAATAAACGGGTCAATCTGGTTAACGGAAAAGCCAGCCCATTCACAACTTGGGCGATTAGGTTGGCGCCTAAGCGTAGCGGTAGCTTAACGATTCCGTCGCTCGAAGTCGCTGGAATACGCAGCCAATCATTGACATTGCAGGTCAGCGAATCCTCTGTGGGTAGAAACAGGTCATCCGGCGCATCAATTTTTATTGAAACAGAAGTGGATCCCGAAACTCCCTATGTTCAAGGGATGGCACGTTACACCGTTCGTGTATTCTATGCGGCCATGCTGACAATGGCACGGGTCAGCGAACCAGAATTAAATATTGCATTGGTCCGCCAGATAGGCAAAGACGATGAATATACGGTTAACCGAGAAGGGCGGCGATACCAGGTAGTTGAACGTCAATATGCAGTTCTTCCGCAACAAAGTGGCCAAATGGTAATACCCGCACCCGTTCTGGATGGAACCGTTGTGGGATATTCAATAGCCAGACAACGCCGTAATTTTCATGCTTTCGGCCAAGGCGCGCCAAGCTCATCTTTTGCGACTAATCGCTCTGTTCGTATTCGCGGCGAAGCGAAAATGTTGTCTGTACAGCCCCGTCCTGCTGAAATGCACAGCGCCGACTGGTTGCCTGCCGAACAGGTTGAACTCGATGAAGAGTGGCAATCGCTGGACAATATGATCCATGTGGGAGATTCGCTTCAACGTTCCGTCGTTATACGCGCGCGTGGTGTTGTGGGAGAACAACTGCCTGACGTGGATCCCGGTAGCGTAGATGGATTTAAGGTGTACCTTAATACGACGAAAACTGACACTAGAGATGTAAAAAACAACATTGAAGGTGTAAAAAGCCGCAATATGACTTTTATGCCAACTCATACCGGGCAGTTTACTATTCCTGCAATTTATCTTCAGTGGTGGGATACCCATGACAATCAAGCACGGGTTGCTCAACTCCCTGAACGAACTGTTAAAGTTCTGCCTGTGCGTAATACGGAAATACTGTCTTCACAATCTAAAGCAGATTTGTCTGCCAATAATCAATTGTCGGCAGTATCTGATATCTGGCCCTGGATCGTGAGCTTCATATTTGCTTTGCTGTGGTTGATAACGGTGGGATTGTGGTGGCGCAGCAACCGGTATAGAGTTGAAAACGACAGGAAAATAGCGGCTGCATCGTCCTTTTGGCAACCGTCTCAAGTTGCCAGAACGCAATTCCTGGCTGCTTGTAAAGTAAACGATGCGGGGATTGCACGACGTCGATTATTGGAATGGGCGGCGGCACATTGGCCGGATAATCCACCGACCGGGCTTGCCAGTCTGGCGCGTCGGTTTAACGATCCGGCTATTCAGGATGCGTTAAATACGCTGGATCGGTCACTTTATTGTAACGAACATGGCGCTTGGGATGGAAGCCAGCTTGGCAAATTAATTCAAAAACTACCAGCGAATCAAAACCGGACGATGGATAAAAATGTGTTGCCAGACCTTTATTAACAGAATTAATTTAATTTACGGCTGGTCCCAGTTTTGTATCGCTGGAAATAAGGATATAATCTGTTAACTAATTGTAAAATATAGTGTATTCGCTTTTATGTCCCGCCCATTAAGAATCGAATATCCAAATGCCTGGTATCATGTGATGAACGGGGGCGCGGGTTATCATAATTTTTTCCGTAATGATAATCAGCGTATGATTTTTCTGGACTTGTTGTCACAGATAAGCAAAATGTTTCGTGTGGAAATTCACGGATTTTGTTTAATGAACAACCATTATCACTTATTAATCCACATTCCTGCGGGCAACCTGCAACGTGCTATGCGGCATTTAAACGGCGTCTACACGCAAGCGCTATAACCGTCTGAAAAACACCGATGGGGCTTTATTTCGTGGGCGCTATAAGGCAATACTCATTGAACCCGATGCTTATTTATTAAATGTCAGCCGGTACATTTATTTCAAACCGGCTGCTGCCGGAAAATGGCCGGCCTGCCATAGAACAAGATTGCATAACAGTTTGGTTTCAGTCACTATGGCAGCGTATCGGGTTTAGCCGCTAAATTTGACCAACAGATTAACGAAGAACCACAATTAGCAAAATTAATATGCAAAGTAGATAATACGAATAATTAACGGACTTGACTCAATAATCATAATAATCAGGAAAATACAGGATGCTAGTATGACTAAAATTATTGTTACAGCAAACGTTAAGGACCCAGAAGCGTGGGAAGCTGGATTTCGGACAATGGGTGCTCTGCTAAATACTATGTATATCAGCCCAATTAATTTGGGCATACGTACCGATGACAACAGCTTCGCTTTTACGGCAGAGGTAAAAGATGTGGATCAATTCCTGTCAATGATAAATTCCGAGAAAATTAAGAATGCTCAGAAAGAAAACGGCGTCATAGACGGAACTGTCCGTTATTATGTATTGGATAAGATTTGTGAATTTTAAGCTTTGGAAAATTGAAG
>BQJA01000105.1 GCA_021604405.1 Nitrosomonas sp.
GTCAAGGTTGAAGTCACCGAAGCGGGTGATCACTATGATCCAATTAAGAAAGTTGTTCGCCTGACACCCGATAAATTCAATGGCAAGTCGCTCACCGCTATTACTGTAGCCGCCCATGAAGTCGGTCACGCTATCCAGGATAGAGATGGGTATTTACCTTTAAAACTGCGCACACGTCTGGTTCAACTCGCTGCACCGGCCGAAAAACTAGGGGCGGCGATTTTAATGCTTGCACCCTTGGTAATGGCCGTTACCCGACTGCCGGTTGCCGGTGCGCTATTTTTTGCTGGCGGCCTAATGACACTGGGAACAGCAACCCTGGTGCACCTCATCACCTTGCCAATGGAAATGCACGCCAGTTTTTCCCGTGCGCTTCCTATGCTGGTACACGGTAAATATCTCAAAGATGGCGATGAGCCCCACGCGCGCCGGATTTTACGCGCAGCAGCTTTCACGTATGTATCTGCCTCGCTGATGGCTTTACTCAATATTGGGCGCTGGTGGGCGATATTGCGACGATAACTGAACAAGGGTTAACATGCCTATGTTCATAATTCCTCGGTCAGTTATTGCAGCTTGTCACATTTTCTTCATCTTTTCGTAACGTTCTTGTCATGTTCGCTTGTTAAATTATACGGCCCTATAATTTAACAAGAAGGTAGACAAGTCATGATTAAATGTAATTCGATGAGAAATAGGCTGCTAATGGCATCTATTTTTCTATTCAGCACAATTTCACTAAAAGCAAATGCTATATCAGCGACCTTCGATCCAGCAACCGGAATCGCTGATCTTCCAGTCGTTGAAGTATTGAGCGGCTCCTCATCTGCTTTTTTTAGTGCGCAATTGCAACTGAGTGGTAATGAGCTGCAGTTAATCGGCGCCACGCCAATCTCTCCAGTAACGGGTGAACGGAACGTCTATGACGCCGCAACAAATGCAGTTCATATTCCCTCAATTAATGTTGGGGCCGATGAATTTTACGTGAAATTAAAATTGGTTTCCGGGTCAGATCCCCTGCGGTTTACCGTGGACCAAGTAGCCAGCAACACATCGACCGCCTGTCCGGATTTTTCCACTGCGGGTCCCTCAGAAGGCACTTGCGTGTTAAGCGGCGAGATTCTTAATCGCGACATTATCTTGACGAAAAATATTCAATGGATTTTGTCCGGCGGGGTGTTTATTGGTGGCGACAAGACCGATAACTCAACGATAACCGTCAATCCTGGCACCCAGATTTTTGGTCAGCAGGGCGCTGACTTCTTATGGATACGACGCGGCTCTAAAATCTTTTCAGAGGGCACACCCGATAATCCAGTGGTAATGAGTGGTCCACTGCAACAAACAGCCGGCGAGTGGGGTGGTCTGATCGTTACCGGCAGCGCACCGGTAAATGGATGTAACGACAGCGTAGCCGTATGTGAAGTTCCTTTTGAAGCGATTACTTCTGAATTTATGGGCGGTAACGCTCCGGAAGATAATAGCGGGATAATCAAATACACCCAAATTCTTTTTGCCGGTTTCGCAGTTCGTCCAAACGAGGAATTAAATGGCCTGACATTAAATGCCGTTGGCTCAGGTACATTAATCGATTATGTGCATGTTCATGCAGGACTGGATGATGGTGTGGAAATGTTTGGTGGCACCGTACAAATGAAACATCTGGTATTGACCGATATTAATGACGACAGCCTAGATTGGGGTTTAGGCTGGCAAGGACGTGCGCAATTTGTGCTGATTCAACAGGCAAGCGATGATGGAGACCGCGGCATTGAAGCGGACAACAACGAAAGTGGCGATTTACAACCCCGCTCAAAACCCATACTGTCAAATCTGACCCTGATCGGTGCGTCTGTCGCGACCGAAGGTGCGCTTCTACGCCGTGGGACTGGCGCAAACATCTGGAATACCATTATTACGGGTTTTCCAACCTGCGTGCTTATTGACGGCGCACCAACTTTCGTCAACGCAGGAGCGCCTGGCAACTTAAGCGGCGAATTAACCATGGAATACTCTTTTGTTAATTGCACCACCAACTTTGCCGAAGGTGAAGGCGCAACATTTACAGTCTCAGATTGGTTTCTCTCCCAACCTGGCAACCAGGAAGCAGATCCACTGCTGAACGGTTACTTACCAGCAGCTGGATCGCCTGTAATACTCGGCGGTTCTCCGGTAAACGACCCATTCTTTGAAGCGGTAGATTACTCAGGCGCATTTAAAGACGAAAACGATGATTGGACACAGGAATGGACCTTTAATTTCAATTAAGATTATTTCCTGAATCTTACACAAACAAAAGCCTCCTTGTGCTATCACAAGGAGGCTTTTCTGCGTACGATTGAAACGGTTTTGTTGTTAATTTTGCTCAGCCTTTTCCTGATTTACTACCGAAAAGCGATAGCCTATCCCTCTGACAGTCTGCACCAAATTATCTTTTTTAACCTCTTCAAGCGCCTTGCGCAACCGACGGATATGCACATCCACCGTACGATCCTCAACAAAGACATGGTCACCCCAGACACGATCAAGCAGCTGTGTGCGCGTATGAACCCGCTCAGTGTGGGTCATCAAAAAATGCAATAAACGAAATTCGGTAGGTCCGAGTACGACTTCAATCGAATTTGATTTACCAGCGCCATTACACGTCACGCGATGCGTTACGGGGTTAAGTGTAATATCGCCCATCACAATTATATCATCGGATATTTCAGGCAAACGCCGCCTTAAAACCGCTTTAATGCGCGCGATTAACTCACGCGGCGAAAATGGCTTGGTAATATAATCATCAACACCTATCTCTTCCAGCGCCGATACTTTATCACTTTCTTCAATGCGGGCTGTCAACATGATAATTGGAAGTGTTTTAGTACGCGCTTCACGTCGTAACTTTTTCGCAAACTCGATGCCGCTCTTTTTCGGTAGCATCCAGTCCAGTAGCACCAGATCGGGCAGTATATTATTGACCATCAGTTCAGCCTGTTCTGCACTCTTTGCGAACAAAGCAACGTGACCCGCATTACGTAACTTATATGAGATCAGCTCTTGGATCGCCGGCTCATCTTCAACAACCAACACGGTTACAGGCATTGACAACTCCATTTCATACTTTTAGTAATACTGAAATAATATAAAAACTTCATGACAATTTTATGACATAGCTGCCTGTAAGTTATCCCTGCCTGGTATCTGTTAAAAACGATACTTTTTCCCCCTTAATAAAACATATGTAGCAAAAATAATTAGGTAAAGTATTTTTGTACCCCAAACGCTGAAACTGGAAGTTGTTTCACAATTGAATTTTTAGCTTGATCACGAAGCAGGTTGGGGGTAAATAGCGTCTATTTCAATCGGATTAACACGCTAACCAACCTAATGCATGATTGTTTTGTCATATACTTGACACAATAGAAAGGTAAACTGGTATTTCAGTTATAACAAAGTCTAAAAAAACACTGAAAATTTATCTGTGAGGTAATAATGAATAATGAATTGAAAATAGAAGAAAGTTCGATAGGGATAGAATTTATCCTTGCAATTATTTTTCTAACGATTTACGCCATTATTATTGGCTTTTCCCCTTTTTTCTTTGCGTTATGATAACTTTTAACTACGATTAACTGCACCGTTTAGAAACTAATCACCACCGTAGCCGGAGATCAGCTCAGCCTACATGGTGATTTTTTTGCTGGCCCAAGTTCCAAGCCCAAAGAAACACGCCATTCTAAGCAGCGTTCTTATTTCTGACCGTCTGCACATGATTTTCAATATAACGCTGCCGTTTCTTTTCTTTTATCGCCTTGACATGCACCAGAATCAATGCATCTACACAGCTTGAAAATTTCGGGTCAATATTAAAACTCAAAAATTCGCATCCGCCTGGTTTGCATAACTCCACATATTGCTTATAAAGTATCGGCACACTGACACCATGCTCAGCCAGCTTCTCTTTAAGTATGGCAAAAGTACGTCTGTAACCCGTGTCATCAATGGGCCGCTTGCAAGAAATAAAATCGCTGATTTGCGCAAAATCGAAGGGATGTGCGGGCTCAACCAGCGTTTTACCGCAGCCAAATAACTCAGTATAAAAGCTGGCAATTATTTTTTGCGCAGCTTCTGGGTACGAATGGCTCAGTGAAACCGGACCAATCATAAAATTGATGACTGGGTGTTGAGACAAATACGCGCCAATCCCTTGCCACAAATAATCCAGACTGCGTTTCCCTTGATACCGTGGCTGAACGAAGCTGCGTCCGAGTTCTATTGCATTCTCCAGATATGGAATAAGCTCCTTTCTAAACTTGAACAGACTGCGGATATATAGTCCATGCTCCCCTTTGTTCTTAATAATTTTCCAGGCTTCACCGATACGATAGGAGCCGATAATTTCCAACTCTTCTTCGTCCCACAAAATAAGGTGGCGATAATAACGATCATACCTATCAATATCCAATGCATTACCGGTACCTTCCTGAACCTGTCGAAATGATAGTTCCCGCAAACGCCCAATTTCGCGCATAACGCTGGAATTAGGCATGTAATCAAAAAGGTAAATATATTTACCATCCTGTGTCTTACCGATCAAATCCGAGGCTCTCAACTCCTTACGGATTAATTTGGTCCTGGCTGGATGGATAATATTTTCAATGGGCTTGAATAGATTCTGTTTTTTCTTTTTAGCTAACCAATATGTTTGCTTGCGCATACGTTCCGCGACAGCTTTTTTAGACAATTTCAGCTCTGCAATAGACGCCCATGGAATTGGCTTACCGATTCGGAATAAAACCTCACCATCTTTTTGGCTGAACATCTCATTCAGCAACATCATGGTTCCCAGTGGCTTGTAAATGCCGGACAGTCCATAATAAAGTGCCGAGTTTTTGCCGCCAATAAAAACAGGAACAATCGGCGCTTTGGTTCTTTTGGCCAAATGCAAAAAGTCGGTTCTCCACTTGCCGTCACGAACACCGCTGGGGCGAATACGCGAAACTTCTTCCGTCGGAAATAGAATGACCGCCTGCTCTGCTTCAAGCGCAGCAACAATCTGATGCAGTTTTTCTTGCCGATCGGCTTTTCCTGACAGATTTTCAATCGAAAGAAAAACACTTTTTAGTGGCGCAATATGGCTTAGCAAATTGTCTGCAACAATTTTTACATCAGTTCTGATTTCTGAAACCAGCTTTAATAATGCCATTCCATCCAAAGAACCCAGCGGGTGATTTGCAACAATCAATAAACGATTTTGATCAGGTATACGCATGCGATCTTTGTTGGATACCTGAAAGGAAAAATTAAAATGCTCAAGCACCGCATCATTAAATTCCAGGCCATCAAGATGCAGGTTTGTTTCTATAAAGTGATTGATTTCATCTTGATGCGCCAGCTTCTTCAACACAGAGGCGGCGGTTTTTACGAGCGGATTACTCGTATCATCAGAGCCATGAAAGTGATTTTTCAGTAGCGTATCAACATCGATCATGAAAATCTTCTCCATCACTGTAGTTATTCCGTTATACGATAACCAACAAATATGACAGTACGATGACACCCGGTAGTGCTTGCTTTATTTTCATAAAAGCTTCACCCGATTGTCACGGAATTGTCATTCCAAATCGATAAGCTTCTTGTAGCAGATATTATTATTGGTTTTGTATCGCGCAGTCATTACATTGATAAATAAACGTTCTGCTTTGATAAACATGAAACTTTAGCCAGTAAATTAGCGACGAAACAACTTTGTCGAATAAAGCTTCCCCTGAGTCTCCTCCTGGAGCGCCTTGAAGCTGTTTCCCCCTCCCGGAAGCAGCTTTTTTTAATAGACTTAAAAACACCAGAAAAATAAATACATACGATGCATACTATTTTATTCATTAACGAGTCATCCTGATGACATCAAACCGCCACGAATGACTGTTATTATTAAACAATCAACCGTCGTTTGACTGTTTTACTCGTGGATGGAAAAATAACAATGTTCAACGCCAACAGTTTCTTCAATGCAGTCCTTATCTTCATGTCGCTGTTTCCTTTATCACTTGCTTTCGCATTTGCAAATAAAGATATGGCCCAACACAGCAATCACACAAGCAAAACATATCCAAACCGGAATAACGAGAATCACACTGTCCAGCTTGGTCCGCGTCCTTTCTTTCTGGTGGAGGCTATGAATGACAGCGGGCTAAAAACAGCATTACAGCAATGCACCAATCAGCCGTTTTATAAAACAGATTTTTCCATTGGTCACCGTGGTGCAGCCCTGCAATTTCCCGAACATTCAAAAGAGTCTTATGAAGCCGCAGCGAAATTAGGCGCCGGGATGATAGAATGCGACGTCACGTTTACCAAAGACCACGAATTGGTATGCCGTCATTCGCAATGCGATTTACATGCGACAACGAATATCCTGGCAACCGCGCTAGTTGATAAATGTTCAGTTCCGCCCGATTTCAGCAACGAAAAACCTTTTGCCAAGGTGAAATGCTGCACCAGCGATATTACCTTGGCCGAATTTAAAACACTGAGCGCCAAAATGGACGCAAGCAATCCAAATGCTCATACCCTGCAAGAATATATGAATGTCACGCCTAACTGGCGCACCGATTTATATTCCGCTAACGCCACAGTATTAAGTCATGCTGAAAGTATCGCACTATTCAAGCGGCTGGGCGTTAAAATGACGCCCGAGTTGAAGGCACCCAGCGTGAAAATGCCTTTTAACGGTTTCACACAGCAGGCCTTTGCGCAAAAAATGATCGATGAATATAAAGCAGCTGACGTGAGTCCAAAGAATGTCTATATTCAATCATTTAATATGGACAACGTACTTTATTGGATTGCCAATGAACCAGAATTTGGCAAGCAAGCGGTTTTCCTTGAAGCTATGAACAGCAAAGCCGACCTGCCGGACGCCATTGCAAGATTACTTACCCTGCCCAGCAAAAACATTAAAATTGTCGCACCCCCATTATGGGGACTGGTAACGCTGAATGAATCAAGTGAAATAGTACCTTCCGAGTACGCAGAAACCGCCAAGACATTAGGACTCGATATTTTCACCTGGACGCTTGAGCGCTCCGGAATGTTGCAACATGGTGGCGGCTGGTACTACCAAACAATTACGGAGGCGATAAATAATGACGGCGATGTCATGCAACTGCTGGACGTACTCGCGAAAAAGGTCGGTGTGCTTGGCGTCTTCTCAGATTGGCCAGCCACTGTTACTTATTATGCCAACTGCATGCAATTGAAATAATATTATCTACAATCCGCGCTTCCCCCATCAAGAAAATAGCAAAGATATTCGCGCGTATCCATCGCGGGATAAATAATCACTTCACTCATCCAGTGTCATAAAAACACAATATTCCGTCTGTAAGATAATGATAAGAGTTAGTTCTTGGCTGATTAGCTTGCCAACAAATACATTTTTTGCAACTGGAGTTTCATCATGAATAGATTAGCAATCGATCCCATCACGATAAAAGATAAATTGGCTTTAATAAAAGTTATCACTAATTATGCGCTGGAATATTCAGATGAAAATTGGATAACCGGGAGTTTTTACAACTGCCGTTTATCGAGCGCTTTTCAACCCGTATTCAATCCTGACAAAGGAAAAATCATCGGGCATGCTGCTTTTATTCGCTCTGAATCGAATGGCGAAATCGCATTATCGCCTTGGCAGATTTTCGCCATGGCATCAAAAGACACGCAGCTGGTTGAATTAAGTCATTTGTGCCGTGCAATCCATGCGCTGAATTACTTCCCAAAAACCGCAAAACAAGCGCTATTATTTATTGATTTACACCCACATCTCATGGAAAGCGCAAAAGATGATCACGGCCGCATGTTTGAAAATTTTATCAGCCTGATTGGCATCAACACCTCACAGGTCGTCATTGAAATTCCGCCTGTGGTCAATCGTAATTGGAAACTTCTCAGACGTGTCATTGACAACTATCGTTCAAATGGTTACAAGATTATGGCAAATTACAGCACCACAAATGGTAAATGGCTGACTGAGCTGGGTAATTGGTATCCGGATATAGTAAATATTCATGCAGGCGATTTATTACGCCAAGAATCCGCAGACTTGCTGGTCGATATGGTTCACAGCTGTGAATCAACACTATTAGCAAGAAATGTTAATACACCAGAACATGTCACCGCCGCTTTGCTAGCCGGCGCCGATTATTTGCAGGGAAATTATCTCTGTAAAGCAGAACGTGCCATCAAAACGACCACACCGCCGCAGCTTTCCGAGAAATTCAATGCTGAAAGGTGGCGCAGGCAAGTGTCATCCGTTTACCAGCAGCTCGAGGGGCAGTCAGCAATAGGCTGATAGAACGCGGTGAGCACACGCCTACACGTTTTGCATGGACGCGCATAAACTCTGTATTACAAAGACTGACTAAGATTTCCATAAAAAAACCGTGGCGCCGAAAACTGGGATTTTGCGCCCGTGCGATTCGCAACAATTCATATAAACCCTAAGAAAGAAAAATCAAAGCGCCGCTGACAGACCGGCGGCTTCACTCGCTCCATTTATGCGTTTTTTGAAGCGTGCAATAGCTTGCCAGACCATTGGCTAATTGTATTGACCAGCCATTCCGGCTCATCCAGCGGCAAATCATGCCCCGCTGTATCATGTAAAACAAAATCGGACTGCAATTTTTCAAGAAGTGCCAAGCTGCAACGAAAGTCGACTAAACGATCTGCTTTGCTGGCTACAATCAGTATAGACTGACGTGGTTTGGTTTTAACGAAAAATTTCGCTGCGGCGCAAAATTGATTTCTGGCGCTGACGGCAGATACCGGACATTGTTGTTGCCAATACCGCCAAGATTCAATCAACTCGCTATCGCATTTATAGCGGTTTGAGGTCAGCGCCAAAATATCCGCTTCCTTACGATACGGCGACCGGAAAAAAATTTTCAATATTTTTAGATAATTTGCCCATCTTAATCGATGATAAAACGGCGAAAAAGGCCGCGCGCTCGTATTGATTAAAACAGCAGACTTTATTTCATCTGGATAGCGGACCATCCAATCAATTGCGATCATGCCACCCATGGAAAGCGCAATTAATGTACGCTGATTAGACACAGGGACTTGCCTGCGCAATGCGTCGACCATGCCGGCAATCGTTTCCGGGCTCGTGATATCATGCAATCGGCCGTTTCCAGGTATATCCGGCGTTAGAATTTCCGCTTTATCAAGATATTGTTGCTGAAGAATATCAGTGAATTTACCCCAATGCCTTGCTTCGCGCAGAATGCCGCGAATTAACACAAGCTGATCAATCATGGTACATCAGCGTACCAAAATGCCATGGCCTGTTTTTCCACTTCAAGTTTATGGCTTTTTGGAACCCAGTTTTTATACGACAAAGTAGCATGTAATAAAAAATCCATTAATATCAGATGTCCCCTTAGTACCCGATTGAGGCGATGCGGCTGAGTTGGATGATATAGTCCTTGTAAATTACGCAGCTGTAACGGGTTCTTACGAATCCAGCGCCAGGAACCCATTTCCAGGGTTAACGGCAAAAAAATACGGTTACTTGCCAATGATTGCTGATAAAGATAATCCCACAGATCTCCGTGCGACAAATAATGTTTCGATTGCGGACCAAAAAGATAATCTTGATGAGGAAATGTTTGCATAAAAAGTTTGCGCAGATAATAAACTTCTCGCAAATGCTTAATGGGCTCGACCTTACTTCTCGCGTACGGAAACCAAATTTGGTTTTGAAAACCAAAACCAAAATGACAATCCAGAATCAAACTAAAGGGGGACGGCAACACCTCACGCGTCATATAATCACATAGCGCCTGAGCTTCCAGTTGCATTGCCTCACCCGCTTTTCCCCGATACCAGGGCAATAATGATGAAATCCGATGCCCCCCACCCAGCCAAATCGTCTTTTCATCGCTGTCAACTGGCGCATTGCGCATCAGGTCGACGCCCTGACCATTTGAACGCGTATAATTCAGCATGCCGACAGGATTAATAAGCGGCAATATATTGATTCGTACCTGCTGCAAAATATCCGCAAAAACCAGATCCCATTCCAGACGTTTCAGCAGGGTTTCCAGAAAAGCCATTACAACCTGCGCACCAATGCGTTCCAGGCCATGGATACCCGCAACAAACGTAATGCACGGAATATCTGCAGCTCTGTTACCCAATGTTAGCCCATAAACTGGCAAAAGGTCATGGTCGCAAAATACGTGGCAGAGAACTTCATGTGATAAAAATTCCGTGCTTGCATTCTGAATAATTGTCTCAATTTGTTGCAGTTCTGGTAATTGTTCCAAAACGTATTTACTACTGCACATTGGCGTTAATGTTCTCCATCATAAGCTTATCTGGAGTGAGCATTTAAAATTTTTTCGGATAATAACATACCCTATTTAAACACAAAGCCATTAAAAGCCTAAAAAGATTTTCCGGCTGTACAAACGTGCACTTTTAACAAAACATTCACAAATACTTAAAGGGATTTTAATAAATAATGCTTATGCTTGACTGCCATTTTTAAGAATAAAAAAAGGAGGTCGGATACAATGAAAAATAAAACGCCAATCAAAGTAAGGAGTGTCTGGATTTCGGACATTCACCTTGGTTTCCGTGGCTGCCAGGCAGAGGCCCTGCTGCATTTTTTGCATTCCGTGGAGACAGATTATCTGTTTCTTGTCGGTGATAT
>BQJA01000106.1 GCA_021604405.1 Nitrosomonas sp.
ACCGTTGGAGTGGCGAAATAAGAAACTGGGAACCGATAAGAATTGTTCATCTTAATCCGGAAAAACAAAAAACAGAGATTGTAGAAAACGAGGCGGCATAAATTTAACTTTAGGCGACAACTACCTTGACATCTATCGATATTCTGGTTTTTTTACACCATCGTCGACATGTGAATCACCTACTTTAGAGGCTACATCCATCGCAAGGCGCTGGAGCCTGTCGGTTTCATCGAGGCCTTCCAGGAAGCGTCTGGGTATACCCGATAGTCCGGTCTGTGCCCCGACGAGTGCTCCGGTCAAGACAGCGCGCGCCTGATTTTCGCCGCCGCCATTTACAGCGTGGAGCACAGCTAATTCGAAATCGTTCGGAAAACGGGCAGCAAGATGATAGGCGGCGGGAAGCTGGTGATAAATGGCGCAGGTCATGCCATACACGATAGAAACTTTCCAGGCGGGCTCTATGCGGGTATCTGGATCTGTAGCAGCACTTGCGACATACGAAGGGGTGAGCAAAGCATCCGGCGAGACAAAATGTCCGCTTTTTCGCGGACGGTCTTTTTGTGGCGGCTGCAAGTCGGTATGCGCCATCGTATGGAAGGGAAGTTTTCTTGCTCTTGCCAGCCGCAGAAGCTTACTGGAGAGACTGCCGTCGAGCTTATTTCCCTGCACTAAAAGTCCCAGCGCTGCTCCGTAAGCGACAGTAAGGGCAACAACGGTCTCGTCGTTCTGGGTGAGGCGTGTGTTGCTGGCGATGACAGCCGCCATTTCCAGGGGCCTAAAGGCGTAGCGAACCGCCAACGCGAGCGTTCTCCCTATCGCTTCGGTGGTATCGGCTGGTCCTCCCGTTTCTACCCCCCAAGGCAGTTTCTGCTGGACACGTTTGCGCCAAGTGTCGCGAATCGATTGCTGAGTGTACCCACCCGGTCCGTTGACTGGACTGCCGTTAAGCAACGGAAATATCTCCTTGTCCATACGCCGGCAGAAATCCGCTTCATCATAGCCATCGTGCTCGATTAGCGAATTCAACATCAGGCGGAGAATGATGCCCCCCTGGGAGAGCTGGCCCGCTTTGAGATCGCAATGGTAGCGGCCAGGCTTCGGGTCGACATAGGTCGTAATCCAGTCACCGTAGTCGCGGCGGAGTACCGCCAGATCGTAATACCAGTGGGGACCAAGGCCTAACGCATCCCCAACGAAGGCGCCCATGATTGCACCGGCGGCGCGGTCATGGGTGTCAGAGTCTTGAATAAAGGAGTCATGCATATTCTGATTCTCCTGTGTTTGCGTCATCTAAATGATTTTTCGTGTGCTTGGACGCGAATCCTCCATGAACATTGACTCTATCCCAGTCGATTGTTCTCGTCAATTAGGTCTGGTGATTGTTACTGGTTCCGCCGCAATTCGATTCGCTTATGCATAAGTAATATCAGAGGCTAATTCAGGCTGATATTGTTGGAACCCTTTATTTAGGGTGAAAATTGACAAGGAATATTTGGAAAATATCAAATTTAATGACGGGGTTTAAAAAAATTAAATGGATTTTGCATTAAAACTTATTAAACTAAAATCTGGCGAATTCATTCCAATGAAATTCAAAGACCTCTATCAAGAGGGCTTGAAAGAAATTATTGAGGCCAAGATGGAAATATGTGCGCCACGGGGAAAGGGCGAAAAAATGCCCCCCCGAAAAGTCATCAATATTATGGAAGCCTTGTGCAAGAGTGTCGAACAATCCAAAGGCAGCAAAACGTCAGAGCCCAAAGCGATAAAAATAGCGTTAAAAAATCTGCTTCGAAAAAATCCGCTGCTAGAGAATCGGTCAAGAAAAAGCAGGTAGTCTAGATGTCGCGCGATCTTATAAAAAATATAACAAGAATAGAGACGTTGGCATTACGGCCGGGCCACAAGGCAATGCTGGAAAATTAGCTAACACCAATCTGCGTTTTGTTATTCAGCTACACGAGGCAACCCGAACTCACTATGACTTCCGGCTTGAATGGCACGGGGTAATGAAAAGCTGGGCGGTGACAAAAGGCCCGAGCTATGATCCGGCAGATAAGCGGCTGGCAGTTCGTACGGAAGATCATGCGATGGAATATAACGATTTTGAAGGCGTCATTCCAGACAAACAATACGGTGCTGGTCCCGTTATGATTTGGGATAAAGAAACTTGGTCGCCCGAAGACGACCCAGATAAGATGGAGAAAAAGGGTCGGATTACTTTTACAATGGAAGGCAGTCGCATGAAAGGACAGTGGCATTTGGTTCGAATGCATATGTCTGATAAACGCGTTAACTGGCTTCTCATTAAAAGCATAGACGACTTTGCGTTAAACAAAACCAAGAGCGCTGATTTCTTTAAACGTGAGAACACCAGTATCGTAACAGGCCGCACTATAGCCGATATTCGAAAAGCAGGGCTTGGGAAAACCACCAAGCGGTAGGTGTCATGTTACTTTTCGCTTGAACAAATCATTTAAGCCGCTTTTTTTCTACAACCTCCGATTCTGGGAGTAATTGAAATTCTGACGTGTTTTTAATAAACCCGGACAATCTAGTTAGCTCAAATTTTGATTTTCACTGTTCAAAAATGATATAATTCATTGATTTAAATGTTTTTCGAATTTTTATTAAAGTAGTGTGATTTAGATGAAACAGTGGCTCATAAGTAGTAAATGTTTAATATGCCAATGCGATGACCATTACACCGATTTAACTACAGCCTCTTCTTTAACGATGTTCCTGATAGATAACTGAGCTTGCAATATCCGGTTATAAACTTCCAGATAATTTTCGACCATATGTCGAGCAGTGAACCGTTTCTCAAATTCTTTGCGGCAAAGCTTGCGATCAAATGTTTCCAATTGTCTTATGGCATTAACGGCACCTTTTAAATTGTCGACAATATAGCCTGTCGTACCTGAGCGTATTATCTCCGGTACAGCGCCCATTCGATAGGCGACAACGGGTGTACCGCAAGCCATTGCCTCGATCATCACCAGGCCAAATGGTTCAGGCCAGTCTATGGGGAATAATAAGGCGTAAGCATTGCCAAGGAAATCATTTTTCTCATGATCATTAATCTCACCCACATATTCCACCAATGGATCTTTAAATAATGGTTTTATTTCGTTGTTAAAATATTCAACATCCACCTTGTCTATCTTGGCCGCTATTTTAATGTTCATACCGGCCTGTTTAGCTATGGCTATAGCCCTGTCTACTCGTTTCTCTGGTGATATCCGGCCCAAAAAAGCGAGGTGCTTGCCGCGTTCCGGGTAGAATGTAAATAGATCATTCGGAATCCCATTATAAACAGTTGCAAACCAATTGGCCCATGGCATGGGTCGACGCTGAGAATTAGAAATCGAAATAAATAGCAATTCGTTAAAATCGAAAAATAGCGGGAGTAACGCTGGAGAATCAAGAGGACCATGGTGGGTTGTAAGATGTCGGGGGGATGTCAGTCGACGGCAAATTGGAAAGTGAGAAATACCTGTATGGAAATGAACAATATCGAATTGCTCGGATAAGGCAATAACTCTTTCAAACATTTGCCAATGAAGCTGATCTTCCTGGTGATCCAAGATATTTTTATCGAGACGTAATGCCCTGGGATAAATCGCTTCTAATGTTGCTTTTGTTTCTGAATCCCCACTTGCAAAAAGCGTAACATCATGCCCTTTGTTAACTAAACCTTCTGTAAGATAAGAAACAATACGCTCAATTCCTCCGTAACCGCTAGGCGGCACGCTTTCAGTTAATGGTGAAACCTGTGCAATTCTCATGATCAGTGTGCTATTAATTACCAATGAAAACTTCGGCTAAATTTAATTTCAAAATCACATATGTAGCTGTATGATATTTTTATTTTTAAATTTAGTAATTAACATAGTTAATAGCTAATCTAATCACGCACTATTTCACTGGCATCAGATATTCCTGTAATTTGGCCGAGATTTTTACTATTTAGAAATGGTAATTACCGGAGCTGGTCGAGCAAATTCTGTTGGATCTACAGAAAGCTCATACAATTGATTGAGCAGACTAAAAGCCTCTCGATTCCAAACGGCCTGTGGATCCTCTCCACTGAGGATAGAATACACTTTACCTTCATAATTAATCGAAAATGCAGCATTCTTTTGCGTGTTCGACGTCTCGATCACATCCATGGTTTTAACCGGGTTATGTCGAACCGAGCCGGATCGCTCATCCTTCTTTACGAGATACTCAACCTCTTCTGTTATACCCAATGCCAAAAATCCAAGCATCGCAAGAAAGGGACGTAATCGAATAACACCTCGAAATGGATATTCTCCACCTTCATGTCCGGGTCGTATATCAACGAATATATCGTTTTCTGGTAACGTATTTGTATAGAGATAAAGATCGTTTCTTTCTTCTTCAGATAGAATAGTTATTTCATAGTTGCTGATCACTGTCCTCCCAACAACATCTCGAATCAAGGTTCCTTTGTCACCGTTTTCTATCCAACGATAGCCCATTTCCATTGCATTAATGACGGATTCCGAACTTTCCATACTCTTTGCTGGCAGAGTAATGATCTGTTCTACTACAATCGGCTGAATATATAAGTCTTGTGATTGATCCAATGCAGTTAGATGCAGGACTTGTCGGCGAAATTCTTTATACCCGGTTCCATGCATTGGGCGATTTTGTAAAATCTCTTGTTTCCCTGTTTTATCCGCGCGCAACTCGCTGGCCATCAATCTGATAAGCAGCCCTATATCCGTCCCTTTTTGATAGAGTTGGAAAAACTTGACTTCCGAAAATGGCGTGAGAACCCGCTGATTAAATTCTTCTCCATCAAGTGGAATTATGGTGATCGTCGGGTTTTCAGATACACTGCCGCCGAAGACTGGAGCCAGCCCCTGTCCGCCTGTCAGCGCGCCGAGTGGGGGTGTAGCGCCTGCGGACATCTGAAAATTGAATGTTGCGGCTATGCTTGACACAGCCGTAAATTTTACCGGATGACGATGTCGCACTCGTGCAATATTCAACAATAATTCGTGCGCCACGATCTCATTAATTGAACGATTATAAGAGACAACCGCTTTATGTAGTGCGATCGGGGATAAACATCCGCTAATCAGCATTAAACCAAGTGTGACGATCAAATAACGCGACGCGATGTGATTCGTCTTTCTGAGATGAGGTTTCAATGACATATAGTAAGTTATTTATCTTGATGTATTTTAATGCTTAGCGCTGAATATCGATTATGTATTGTCAGTTATTTTAGCGCCCAGGTCTACAAAGATTCATCACGCTTCTTTAAAGCAAACTTTCAACGCTAATATTTTCTAAGTTTTTTGAGCTCATCTGCTGATATCGATTTATTAGCTTTGTCTAAGCTTGCTGTTTCTAACAGTGCGCTAACGCGGTAACAGGGAAAAGCAGAATGATTGGTATAAAGAGTGTGGTTTATTTTGGCAATGGGGCGTGCACTTGCCTTTTGAGAGATACCTACACCCCGCCGCTTGGTAATCTAGGTTTGCCAACTGATAGCTGTCTAAGCAAAGATGTTTAGGCGTATAAAAGTGGTGAATCTGAAATTATTAACTATGTTAATAACATAAAATTTAATTACTGATAAGATAAAAATGCTTTGAGTGTTTTGTTCTGACTGGTAAACCGGCTTTTGCATGTTCTTGCGGCATTAATGAAAATCCAACGGATACGAACTTTTTTGTTGCTGTCGAGCCAACCAGGACATTCTCGAAGGCACAGAGCTATTGGGCTTGGCTTGATGGGCAAGTGTAAAGTGTCACGTTTTGTTGCAAATTTTTAACTTTAGGAATGACTATGTCAAAAATCAGTATCGAATCAAGACCGATAGCGTTTGGGTTCGACCACCTATATTTAGTTTTTGAAGATGATGCCGGGAGTGAGTTTGTTATCAGGGGCGGCCCGGAAAATTTCGGCCTTCTTGACTCTCCTGATATTCTTGATCCGCTTGATCCGCTTGATCCGGTAGATTTTGGAAATATCATTACCGAAATAAATGTCCCAATTAATGAATCAGAAGACGCACGAGGATCCGATACGATGGTTGCTCGGGGAAATCGTGAGCTTGAGCTGGGTGGAAGACGCCCGGAGGATGTGTGGACGGTCATGATACAGCAAGCTACGAATATTCAAAGTGCGATGATTGATTATGAACCGATCGTATCTGCGCAAAACAGTAATTCCACTATTGCTTCAGTTCTTAACTCTGTTGGCATCTCAGCTAGTACAAATATACCATCAAATACTGAGGCAAGTGACCTTCCAGGCATAAATAATCTGCTCAAGATTGACACAACCTTAGTTGGAACGGCTGCAAATGATATTATTTTGGGATATGTTGGTAACGATATTCTTCTCGGCGGTGATGGTGATGATGTAATCGATGGAAGAGAAGGAAATGATGTGTTAAGAGGTAATTCAGGTAATGATATTCTCCGGGCTGGCTTTGGCCTTGATGACTTAACGGGTGGAGAGGGGCGCGACATTTTTGGGTTTTATGCGCCAGGACATTACCAGATTAAAGATTTTAACCCTGGAGAAGACAGGATCTTTTTTGATTCAGTACAAACAGGACTCAATAACATTAATGAACTCAATCAAATAATTACTGACATTGCCCAAAGTGGAAACAGTGTGAAGGTTGAATTTGGTCCGGCTGCGTCGATTGATTTAATTGGCGTCAATCTTGCTGATCTAACTGTTGATATGGTTGGATTTGCTGTCTGAATAAAATGCTGGTGACGACGAAGCGGAGCCTATATTTTTACATTCAAAAATAAGGCGGCAGCGATCAAAACGGTTATCTGCCTGAGCGTTTAATTCAAACAGGACCCGGCGATGCCGCAGTCAAAGTGCCAGAAGTCCAAGATATATTTTTGTTTTTAAAAGTTAAGCGCAATGACATCATCGTCGTTAACCATGTATACCTTATCATTCTTATTAGGTTTTATATTGTAACCGCCGGTAAAAGATCCGAATGCGGGTAATATAGCGTTGTTTTTTTTAAACCAGAAAACCGGACATCTTATTCTATCCGTATGGGTAACTAATACATAAGTTGGGTGTAAATGACCGGATATAATATATTTAGAAGCGAATGTGACCGGTTCATGCGTATAAATAAAAGGTGGCGCTGATAAAGGGTTGGCCGTCCATTCTATACGTGAATCCAAACGTTCGATTGCTCGATCATGATTGCCAACGACGACCCGAATCGTTATCGTAGAATGTTTATTCAGCCAATCCGAGATTTCTTCCGGCCATATATCTTGGCTGGTGGGAGCTGCGTGCATTAGATCTCCCAGGACAATAATTTCTCTAGGCGAATACAGGTTAATTAGTCCATCGAGCCGTTGTAAATTTTGCTGACTCACGCCGCTTGGAAGTGGCAATCCTGCCCGGTTAAAAACTTCTTCTTTACCTAAATGTAAATCGGAAATCAAAAGTGTTTTTGTGGCTGGCCGGAATAATGCTCGTTGGCCGTTCAAAACTAAAGTTTCGCCGAGACACTTTATTTTATGTTCTCGTATATATAAATTATCGGATATTAAATCAAACATCTAAATTTTTTCGGCAACCTTTTCTAGAGATGTCGCCATTTTTACCACTCTCGCTTTCCATGTTTCGCTGGAAATAATTTGGCTTTGTGAACGCTCAGCCCAAAGCGGAAAGGCTAGTGGGGTTAATTTTTGTGGTCGTTCAATGATGATAATTTGTTGGCTGATATGTTCCAGTATTTTCTTTAAGCGCCGGACATCTAGCTGATTTTCTAGCACCTCCCGTTGTGCTTGATCCAGCAGCAGGTTACCATGATCATGTTCTTTTAATACATCATAAATCAAGCTGCTGGATGCTTGAAGCTGGCGGGTAGTTTTGCCGCTTCCCGGATAGTTCTGATGTATGAGTCCTGCAATTCGGGCAATATCGCGAAAATTTCTCCGAGCCAGCTCGGAAGTGTTAATACAGGCAAGTAGATCTGTTAACATATTTTCAATTGAAAATGCTTCACGCAGACTGTCTTCGGAAACTTCAGGCGCGTTTCTCGAGAGCAATTCAAAACCATAATCGTTGACCGACACTTTAAAAGTGATCGGTTGTTTCCTGGATAGTCGATATGCTAAGAATGTCGACAAGCCTTCATGCACCAGGCGTCCGCCAAAAGGATAACTAAATAAACTATGACCTTCACGCGTTTTTACTGATTCTAATAATAAAATTGACGGATCAGGGACTTGTGACCATCTTTTTTGCAGTTTAATAATACTTGCAACAGCTTTTATTTCAGGGTCATTCATTTCACAAGAATTTCCAAAAACATTCAGGACGCTATCCGCAAGCTGGCTGGTTAATGACATACGTCCCCCTTGCCATCGTGGAACGATGCGCTTTCCTTGACTGGCTTTTTGTACATATATGGTCATGTCTTTAATTTGTTTGAGTTTCACTAGGCGGCCAGCAAATAAAAATATATCGCCTATATCAAGTCTTGAAATAAAGCTTTCTTCTACATGTCCCAGCGTACCGCCACGCATCCAGCACACGCGCATAGAAGAATCACTAGTAATGGTGCCAATATTCATGCGATGATGTAATGCAATACGAGTATCTTTGACGAAATAGCGTTTATCTTCAATGACGACTTTATGGTACTGTGGATATCCTTGCAGTGCTTGTCCGCCGCGCGTAATAAAATCTATGACCCATCGCCATTGTCGATCTTTTAAATCTTTAAAGGCGTGGCAAGATTGAATTTCTCTGCGCATGCTTGCTTCTTCAAAGCCTGTGCCCAGCGCAATTGTTATTAAGTGTTGGGAAAGTACATCTAAACTAAGTTGTAGAGGACGTCTGGATTCAATCTTATTATTCTTTGCAGCATGGCGCGCAGCGACGACCTCAATTAACTCAAATGCGTGCGTGGGGACACACAAAATACTAGATGTTGCGCCAGGCCGATGTCCACTTCGCCCGGCACGTTGTAATAAACGAGCCACCCCTTTTGGACTCCCGATCTGTAGCACTTGGTCAACGGGACTGAAATCAACGCCCAGATCTAAAGAGGAAGTGCAGATCACGCAACGTAATTCACCAAAACGTAACTTTTCTTCAATTTTGACTCTTAATTTCCGGTCAATAGAGCCATGATGTATCGCTATATTTCCTATCCAGTCTGGATGCGCTAAGGTAAGGGTTTCAAACCATAGTTCGGCTTGAGATCGAGTATTGGTGAATAAAAGTGTCGAATTTGATTTTTCCAAGGCCGCTATCACTTGGGGTAATAACGTTAAGCCTAAGTGACCGGCCCATGGGAACTTACCGATTGACTGAGGTAGTATCGAATTTATTCGCGTATTTTTTTGTCTGTTGTCCTCAACTAATATCCCCTTCGTATTATTCCCAAGCAGTGCAACCATGGCCTCATCAATATTTCCAAGGGTGGCCGATAAGCCCCAGGTTTGCAGTTGAGGATGCCACGCACGTAAGCGAGCCAAACATAACTCAAGTTGAACACCCCGTTTGCTGCCAATCAGTTCGTGCCATTCATCTATTATCACGGTATGTAATGTCGAAAAAAATTTATGTGCGTCAGCGTAGCTGAGCAACAAAGATAAACTCTCGGGGGTTGTGATAAGTGCTTGGGGTGTTTTGATGCGTTGCCGGGTACGTGTCGACGAAGCGGTATCCCCTGTGCGGATTTCGACACGCCAATTTAAACCCACTGCCTCTACGGCAGCTTTAAGGTTCTTTTGCATGTCATTAGCCAGCGCACGGAGGGGTGTAACCCATAACACTTGCAGCCCCGGAAAATTGTCATTGGAATCTATCGCTTTACTTACGGGACCTAACCATGCAGCAAGTGACTTGCCACTCCCGGTGGGTGAATGTATTAACCCTGATCTGCCTTCAAAATAGGCCTGCCATGCTTCGCGTTGAAATCGGAACTGAGTCCAGCCGTTTTCCTTGAACCAGTGTTTGATTTTTGTCGCGGCATTCATATTTGCATAAGCCTATGCACATCTTCAATTGAATCCGCATCCTTGGCGCTAAGATCATGTCGCCAGCGCGAAATGCGAGGAAAACGAACCGCAACACCTGATTTATGGCGCTTGGAATAACTAATACCTTCAAAAGCCAGCTCAAAGACCTGCACCGGTTTTACTGAACGCACGGGACCAAATCTGTCGGTCGTATTTTGACGTATCCACTTATCAAGTTGAATTATTTCTTCATTATTTAATCCAGAATAAGCTTTGGCGAACGTTACTAATTCATCATTTTTCCAAACCGCAAAGGTATAATCGGTATATAAATTAGCCCTGCGTCCATGTCCAAGTTGCGCATACAGCATTACTGCATCGATCATGTAGGGTTCTACTTTCCACTTCCACCATTGGCCCCGCTTACGTCCGGTTTGGTATTTTGCATCAACATGTTTCAGCATTAA
>BQJA01000107.1 GCA_021604405.1 Nitrosomonas sp.
GCATCAGTAACTGCCTTTACTAGCATTTTTTGCTCAAATTCCTTTTCACCCATTGGGTGGCTCCTTCAATTGATCATAAAACCTTTACAGTACTATGATTGAGTTATTTCTTGTAGGCTTAACCGAGGAAAATAGGTTAAAACCAATGACAACATTGAGGGAGAGTAAAAATGACAGATAATTCCAAAGATTTGGGTGTCGCGACAACGATTTTGGAGCGGTTTGCGAAGCAAACGCTCCCAAAAGTATATGAAATGAAGAAAAGAGTCGATGCTGGCGAGCGATTGGACCAGTGGGATATCGACTATCTTCAGCAACTTGCTGAACGTACCGAAGAGATTAAGCCGATCGTAGACAGAAACCCGCAATACCAGGAAATGTATGCGCAGGCCGTGCATCTCTATAAAGAAATTACGGAAAAAGCGCTTGTTAATGAAAAAGGGGCAACACCGCCCACTTAGAATTTTAATAGCCAGAAAATCTCTCCAGTCCCAGTGATATGTAAAAACAATCGCGGTGGCAGTATTTACAATAAAAGCGTGGCGCTCCTTTTTTGGGTCGAGCCGCGCGAAGCGGATTATCTCAGCGGGCGCATTTGCATGCTTGATGGTACAAGCGGATCGGAATGAGTCGGAAAAATCATAGCAACGAGTGGAATTTCCGTTAGTGCAGGCAATGTGATCAACGTGAAGTGCGTCGACCCAGCTTGTATTTTATGTTCGTGACCTTACTTTGTATATGTTTTTCATGAACCTGGGAGTTTATATAAATGACTGTTAAAAAATTGGCTGCATGCATTTTATTAATATTTTTTATTTTTCCATGGCCGGTTAATGCTGTCGATGAGGGAATCGATAATTTACGCGAGACGGGTAAGGCTTTTGCATCAGTGGCTAGAAAAGTTTCACCTTCTGTTGTTTTTATTCAGGTGGAAAGTCGGGCTGCTGATTCTTCAGTCACGCAATTTTCCTCCCCTTTTGGTGAATTTCCTTTCGGTGACGATTTATTTAAACGTTTCTTTGGCGATCAGTTTCCCGGTAGACCGCGCTTTGATGATCCGCAACGCCCGCGAAACGAGCGTCGTACGCAGGGGCAGGGTTCCGGTTTTGTTTTTGCTTCGGAAAGTGGCCTGTTATCCGACAAAACTTATATCATGACTAATAGCCACGTCGTGGAGGGAGCGGACAAAATAAGTGTAAAATTCAAAGATGGACGCGAATATAACGCTGAAGTTACAGGCAGCGACCCGCAATCCGACGTAGCGGTTATTGAAATCGAGACAGACGAAATACCCGCGCTTTTAATGGGAAATTCTTCCGAGCTTGAAGTTGGTGAATGGGTCGTAGCTATTGGCAACCCTTTTGGTCTTAGTTATACGCTCACGGTTGGGGTGGTCAGCGCCAAGGGACGTACAAGCATCGGCATCAATGATTATGAAGATTTTATACAAACGGATGCGGCGATTAACCCGGGAAATTCCGGTGGCCCGCTCGTCAATCTGGAAGGTGAGGTGGTAGGGATCAATACTGCGATTTTTAGTCGTAGCGGCGGCCATATGGGGATCGGTTTTGCAATACCGATTGATTTGGCGAAGACAATTGCCAATCAATTAATTGAAAAAGGAGAGGTTACGCGCGGTCACCTTGGCATCATGATCCAGCCATTGACCGCTGATCTTGCCGAGTCTTTTGATGTTAAGCCGGGTAAAGGCATCCTTGTTGCGCAAGTCTCGAAAAATTCACCCGCTGAAAAAGCAGGTTTGCGCCAGGGGGATATTATTGTTGCCTATCGCGGGAAACCGGTTGCCGATGTCGGTAGATTCCGTAACCAGATATCGCTTACATCGCCAGGCAGCACGGAACGGTTAACTGTCATGCGCAATGGTAAACTGAAAGAATTGATGATAACCATTGGAAAAATAAACGAAGAAACGCAGTACGCCCAAGCGTCATCACAAAGTACCGATAAAATAGGTTTAACGGTACAAACATTGACGCCGCAACTTGCAAAGCAATTTGATGCGGAACCGGGCGAAGGGGTTGTGGTGACAGCGGTGCAGCCGGACTCTATAGCATCTGTAGCTGGAATAGAGGCTGGCAGCATAATTTTGCAAGTGAACCATAAGTCCATAAACAGTGCAGAAGAATTTCAAAAAGAGGTGGGCCGGGGCAGTCAGAACAAACACTTGCTATTATTGGTGCGAAAAAATGGCAATCAGCGGTTTGTCGCGCTAAGCTGGTAATCTGGCGGCATAGCGCCGGCGAAAAGCCGCAAAGTAGCGCTTTCCTTTCATCGTTATCGATTTTGGCCATTATGATGCGCGAAAAATGCGGTAACGGTGAAGCACGGCGCTTATCCCACGCGCAACATAGTAAAAAACGAAAGTCTCATCGCGTGTTAATCATGCATCATTTCGCATGATTGCAGCCCGGTTTTTGTTTGATTGATCGTTCCCATGCAGGACGAACTTTCAGGTATCTTGCGGATGGTGTAGGGTGGTCGACTTAATTCGATCATGACGGGCGGCCAGACGATTCCGTGATGGTTAAATATTTGATAAAGGAATATTCTATTGTATTTTATAAACGAGTGGTTCCATGTCCTTAAAAGATAAAATAAACCTGCTGGGACCGGGGCTGCTCTATGCCGGCGCTGCAGTGGGTGTTTCTCACTTGGTACAAAGTACGCGGGCTGGGGCTGAGTTTGGTTTTCAATTGGCAGCGATCATTGTATTGGTTAACATTCTGAAGTACCCGATCTTCGAATCAGGTCCCCGTTACGCGGCAGCGACTGGAAAAACCCTGCTTGATGGGTATCGCACCATTGGCGCATGGGCGGTTTGGATTTATGTGCTGTTAAGTATAGTAACCATGTTTATCGTAATGGGCGCTATTTCAATTGTTACGGCCGGATTGTTCGCACAATTAACCGGAATAGGCCTCGCAGCACCTGTTATGGCGATAATTCTCCTGGCTGTTTCAGTAGTCATTCTGGGAATTGGGCATTACTCCGCGCTTGACCGGGGTATGAAAGTGATCATCTTCCTGCTTACGATATCGACGTTATTTGCACTGACATTCTCAATATTCGAGCCCACGGCCAAGCAGGAAGTTTATGAAACCGCATTTAATATTTTCGATCATGCGCATATCCTCTTTCTGGTGGCGCTGATCGGCTGGATGCCGGCGCCAATAGATATCTCCATCTGGCATTCAGTGTGGTCGGTTTCCAAAAACAAGGAACAAGGCTACCGCATTCCAATGTCCCAGGCGTTGCTTGATTTTAAAATCGGCTACTGGGGAACAACGCTTCTTGCTGTTTGTTTTCTTTCATTGGGATCGCTCATCATGTATGGTACACCCGAATCGCCGTCAACAAGCAGCGTCGCATTTGCTGACCAGTTCATCGGCCTTTATACAACCAATCTTGGACAGTGGGCTTTTCCTTTTATTGCGCTGGCCGCATTTACCACCATGTTCAGCACATTACTGACTTGTCTTGATGCATATCCCCGCACCTTACGAAGATCAACAGAAATTCTTTTCGCTCGTTTTGCCGACAATCAGCATCACAATAACTTGTACTGGTTTTGGTTAATCTTAACTGCCTTTGGCGCTTCAGTCGTTTTGTTTTTCTTTGTCAGTGACATGCGGGCCATGGTTGATCTGGCCACGACCGTATCATTCATCGTGGCGCCTGTTTTAGCCATACTGAACTATGCTGCGCTGAATCATCCTGAGGTCCCCGATTCCGGCAAGCTTTCCACCGCTTTCCGATATTTTTATATTGCGTCAATTTGCCTGCTGATTTCATTCAGTCTTTTGTTTTTGTTTTATTGACTTTATCAGTGGCTTAACAGATTGTTACATGTACATATCGGGTACATGTGCAGCGGGATTTGCAAGTATCTTCTGAGGCGGATGCGACGTCAGGCGTTCTGGCTGATAAAACGAAGACAGCCGCAGACCAGGTATCTGAATCTATCGTTGATGTGATGGGCTTTGTGGACAGCAGCACTAAACGGATTGCGGCGATGTAAGCAAGCGACCAGAAAAAATAAACTCGATTTGCTGATGCAGGCGAGTGCATTAAACAAACTTAAATAAATTCGGAAACAATTTAAGCCACCGCAGATTGTTGTTTTAAAATTAAATTGTTCATTCTGACGAATCATGTCAGCTTCAAGAATGATATTGATATGCTTTACTGGTCATTAATTTTGTCTAAAATAGCCAATATCAGCCGCCTTTTTATTATTTATTATTTATGAAACAACGCATCGTTAATTGTCCTCAATGTGGAAAATCAGTAACGTGGAATGAATCCAGCGCTTTTCGTCCATTCTGTTCTGAACGTTGTAAATTAAACGATTTGGGCCAGTGGGCGGCGGAAACCTATCGTATTCCGGAAACAGAGCAGAAAAATCCCAAAGAGGATTAATCCGGTTTTGCCCGGCACAATTTTCCGTGCGATTTTTCAGGTGGCGCAGTCCGAATTTAATTTTTAATCTGAAGTGTTAATGCCGCGCACCATGGCAATGCCATGCGCGCCCATTTCCTGGGCGGCAGACAGGTCCTGCCGGCGCAATCCACCCAGCGCATAAACTGGCAGCGAATAGTTACGAATGAGCGCGGCAAATCTTTGCCAGCCTAACGTTGTAGAAAGTCCCGGGTGGCTCAACGTCGGGAAAACCGGGCCTAATACGACAAAATCCAATCCCAATTGCTCGGCTTGAAATAACTCTTCGATATTGTGGCAGGAAGCCCCGCACCATTTAAGTTCTGGACGGCTTTCTAGCGCCATCAATTGCGCGGCGGTCAAATGAATGCCATCCATACCAGTTTCCTGGGAGAATTCAATGTCACCGTTAATCAGTACTTTTGCATCATATTGATGCGCAAGCGAAATTACTTTATGCGCAAAAATATCCAGTTGATCTTTCGTCATGGTTTTTTCGCGTATTTGCAGCAGCCGTACGCCCTGTTGCAGCGCATGCGCTATATTTTGTAACGAGGCGTCTGTACCAATTTCAGTGGCTTGCGTAATGGCATAAATCGGCGGCAGCGAAAGTGCGCGTAGTACTGGCGCGTTAGCGGGCAAAACCGGCGCTACTTTGATATCGTTGGCGGATTGCCAGGATAACGACTGATTTTCCAGTGGTTTTGGTTCTCCGTGCCATTCGGTTACCCGGAAAAAATGCAGGCGTACCGTTGCATGGGCATAAAAAAAGACGCGCGTGATCCATGGGCGGGCATGGGTTAACCGGATGCCGAGTTCTTCGTTTAATTCCCGCTCCAGTGCCGCCAGTGATGATTCACCCGCTTCTATTTTTCCGCCGGGGAATTCCCAGTAACCGGAATAAGGTTTGCCGCCTGGCCGGCGTGCCAGTAAAAAGTTATGGTCTGGCCGCATAATGATCGCGGCGGCTACTTCCGTTATGGGTGTGGGATTAGGCAAGATGGTATATTGCGGATTATTTTTAGGTGATTTTTTGCCGGCCTGACCAATCACGTGCAAATTGCCAGGCAACGCGCCCACTTCTGGAGCCGCGCATCAGTGCCCATTGCAAGGCGGATGTGCGTATGTGAGCGGTCATTTTGTTAATTCCAAAATGCGCCAGCCAGACGCGAACGATTTCCAGGTACTGGTCTTGGTCGAATGGATAAAATGACAGCCACAGGCCAAACCGTTCGGACAAAGAAATCTTTTCTTCAATCGCTTCACTGGGATGGATCTCTTCGTCTTTATGCTGAGTATCCAGATTATTTTTCATGAATTCCGGCATCATATGACGGCGATTGGAGGTGGCATAAATTAGAACATTATCGGAAACCGTTGCAACAGAACCGTCTAAAGCCACTTTTAGGGCTTTATAGCCGGGTTCGTCGATTTCAAACGTTAAATCGTCACAATACAAGATAAAGCATTCCGGGCGACGATCTATCTGCTCAACAATATCATGCAAATCAACCAGATGATGTTTTTCTACTTCAATCAGCCGCAAACCTTCGTCGGCATATTTGTTCAGCAGTGCCTTGACCAATGAAGATTTGCCGGTGCCACGCGCACCGGTAAGCAAAACGTTATTAGCAGAATAGCCCAGCACGAATTGCCGGGTATTCTGGTCAATACGCGCTTTTTGATCCTCAATGCCGCACAACGCGTCCAATGAAATATTATGCGGGTGTGGTATCGGTTGCAGATATCCGGCGCTGCCTTGCTTGCGCCAGCGAAAAGCAATTGCGGCGTCCCAGTCGGTATCTGGTTGTTCCGTGGGTAGCAGTTTTTCCAGTCGCGCCAGCAGTTTGTCGGCGCGATGGCATAATTTATTTATTTTTTTCATAAGGGTAATCTGTCAGCTTCGGTATTCTGCATTAATCCGGACATAGTCGTAGGAAAAGTCGCAGGTCCATACGGTTGCCGCTGCCGAGCCACGGTTCAGGACAACGCGCACCGTAATCTCAGGCTGGTTCATTATCCGCTGCCCGTCTTCTTCTATATACCCGGGAGCACGCCCGCCGTTTTCGGCAACTAACACATCATCCAGATAAAGTTGAATATCATTTACGTTTAGATCATCGATTCCGGCATAACCAATCGCCGCAAGAATTCTGCCCAAATTGGGGTCGGATGCAAAGAATGCGGTTTTAACCAGTGGCGAATGAGCGATGGCGTAGGCCACTTTGTGGCATTCGTCCGGGTTCTTGCCTGCGTCAACCTGTATCGTGATAAATTTGGTGGCTCCTTCGCCATCGCGTACAATCATTTGCGCCAGCGTTCCTGCGACCGTGGTAATAGCTTCCTGCAACTGGGTAAATTCGGCGCTTTTCTTTTCGCAAATCTCGGCATGGTTCGCGCGTCCCGTCGCGATCAGCATAAACGCATCGTTGGTGGAAGTATCACCATCGACCGTGATGCGATTAAACGAATGATTGGCTGCATAGTGCACAACTTCTTGTAGCAAAGTTTGGCTAATCGCCGCGTCGGTGGCGATAAATCCCAGCATGGTCGCCATATTGGGGCGAATCATTCCGGAGCCTTTGGCAATGCCGGAAATGGTGATTGTTTGTCCATTTAATTGAATCTGTTTCGAAACGGCTTTTGGCACAATATCTGTTGTTAAAATGGCATGCGCCGCATCAAACCAGTTATTCTGTTTGAGATTGGCTACTGCTGCAGGCAGCCCGTTAACGATAGCCTTAACGGGTAACGGCTCCATGATGACACCCGTCGAGAAAGGGAGGATTTGTTGGGCATTACAACCCAGTATTTCAGCCAAAGCAGTGCAGGTTGTGTGGGCATGTTCCAAGCCACTATTGCCGGTACCGGCATTGGCATTGCCGGTATTCACGACTAACGCGCGAATAGAATTTTCAGCCAGATGTTGCTTTGCCACAATCACTGGCGCGGCACAAAACCGGTTCTGAGTAAAGACGCCGGCGACTTTAGCGCCGTCATCCAAATCAATCACCAGCAAATCTTTATGGTCCGGTTTTTTAATACCGGCTTCAGCGGTGCCCAGGGACACCCCGGCTATGGGTAGCAGCTGTTCGGGTAATAAAAGAGGAATATTGATAGGCATCGTAATTTGTAGCAATTTTTGACCAGAAAATCTGGAAATGATTATTTATTCAGAATAAAAGTCAGTGACGAACGTCCGGATTAAAAATGATTGTAACCTAAACGGATAAGACGCCCAATGGCTTGATGATCGGATAGTGGAGTCGCGGGTACCGGCATGCTTCAAATCACTTTCTCATTGGCGAGAACAAATATACGGCGATTATCCTAACCTGTCGGCACGGTAAGTACGGGTGCTGCCGACGGCGCCTTTGGCGACTTCAACTGGAACAGGTATGTTAGCAGTCCAAAGGCCTGTTTACTCGCGTAATCCGAGAGATCAATAGAAAACCAGTATCCTTGATAGAAAACCGTGACAAAAGCGTTTGATGGGCGTTCAACGCTCGCGCTAATTTGCAGCGGTGGGGGAATGGTATGCTGGTCGGCACTGGATACGGTATGTAACGGGGGCAGGGTGATGGTTTCAGTGTGAGCGGGCGGAACAGCAACCCCGCGTGATAGAAACCCCATCAGCGTAAGCATCGAACGGAGCCGAATAGTCACTTCCTCTGGCTTGCGTTGTACAACCCGTGTTGTCACAAGGAATTTTTCGCGTTCAGGGTCAAGACCGAGGATTTGTTTAAACTCGGCAATGAGCTTCAGGGTATCAACGTCGTCAGTGGTTTCAAAAACTAAACTTGGCGCATGTTCGTCATCACTCTGATTCTGGTGTTGTACCTCAATGGCGCCGCGCTTACTTAATTCGATAATGAGTTGAACGACACGTATGAATTGCCGCTGTTTCGGGTCGGTCTTTTTTTCAACGGAAGAATATCCTGTATTGATAATATTGTTAATCCGCTCCAGGCTCATCGTTAGGAGTTCTTCGGCAGGCCACCCGGACTGGACGAGCGAAAAAATCAGACCCGATGGAATAGGCGTCAATAATTGTTTGGAAAAATCGTCGCCGCTCAATGGGCTGTAGGTGATAGTAGGGCGTTCGATATATCGTATGCCGGCGTTCCCGCCAACCGAGCTGCCGAGGGTCGTGACGGGATCATTCAGTGCCGCAGTTCCTTGTACGCCCGCATTAGCTGAATACACATATTGAGTAAGCACGGAATTGACAGCAAGGAAAACCGGGACATCTTCATACCTTAGACGAACAATATTGAGCAGCATTTGTTCGTTGGACGAGCGCGCGATCGCGTCATTGTAATCGAACCGATCTGGTGAGATACGTCCTGGCCCCAGACTGCCACAGGCTGAAACCGACAGCGCGATGAAGCAGATCAGAAAAATTCGCACTCTCACGCAAAACAGCCGTTCAATCATATTTATCTTTGTGAGAAACTGGAACGATAGAAAAATAAAAGCCTTTTTTGCCAAAGCACCTTTTGCCAAAGCGGAATGTACTGAAAATCCAATATACTGTCAAATACCACATCTTCCTCTTACGCCAATACAGTGCGGCGCTGATTTTTACCCTTGATCTTTCTCTAAACGGTATAAATACGGCTAATTCCTGGTCTTTATTTGAAACTTTTGGTAAAAAACAGACACTTTCTGTGATAATGCCACAGTAAGTTTGACTAAGTATCCGGCCTTGCGTATATTCCAAAAGCACTTTTTGCACCCAGCCATCTACTGCGAAAATCCATTTATTGTAAGATTTGAGCCGGTTACCGATTTTGAATATCCTTCCCAATTTTGCAAAGCCAACAGCACTTGTTGTGTTGGTGTTTCTTCTATCTGCCTGTTCAGCACTCAACGGATTTATGGCGCCGCTTTCAAAATCCGACGCACCAATCGCCGAACTGCCGCCGCCCGAAGCACGTTCGCGGCTGGCGCCGATCAATCGTAACTATTTTGTTCTGGAATCATCCGGGCAGACTGTTATCGGTGAGCCGCAGATTGTTTTTACCAGAGAAGAAAACACGTTTTCCGACCTGGCCCGCGAATACGGTCTTGGCTACGACGAGCTTGTCGAAGCCAATCCTGAAGTTGATCCATGGCTGCCCGGTGACGGTACGCGTGTCATCTTGCCGACGCAATATGTTTTGCCCGACCTGCCCAGGGAAGGCGTGGTTCTCAACCTCGCGTCAAAACGGCTGTTTTATTTTCCACCAACGGATGAAGGTCAGCCGCAGACCGTCATGACTTATCCGATAGGCATTGGCCGGGTGGGGTGGCAAACACCAATCGGTTCTTCTGCCGTTGTTTACAAAGCGCAGGATCCGCACTGGTACGTGCCGGCATCGGTGCGCAAAGATCGCAAAGAACTTGGCGATCCGTTGCCCACAGTTGTCCCGCCAGGTCCCGACAACCCACTCGGCCGGCATGTGCTGAAACTGGATATCCCGGGTTATCTGATCCATGGCACCAACCAGCCTTACGGCGTCGGCATGCGTGTCAGCTATGGATGCATTCGCCTGTATCCGGAAGACATCGCGCTGCTTTACGATCTGATCGGCGTTGGAGAGTCAGTGAC
>BQJA01000108.1 GCA_021604405.1 Nitrosomonas sp.
ACTTCCGCGCGCACCAGCATCAGTTGGGCACGCTTATTACCTGGAATTAAGCACGTACTCGCCAAAATTTTTAATCATCTCGGTTTACCCGCTTGGGTATCGCCGCGCCCACCTGAAAGAAGCGCAGAATTGACTGAATCTAAGAGGTTTCACAAGAGTATGACATTCTTTGCATTCATAAAACCATTGACAATAATCAGTGGGCATTTTTTCAATCTTTTTATATCCACATTTAGGACACGTTATTGTAGATTCGAGTATCACATCTTGCGCCATAATTTTACCGGCATTGTATGGAAACTTTGATAATCATAAATAATGGATTTATATTATATGATGATATAAATATTATAATCAATTTCTTATGTTATTTTTTTTCATAAATTTATTAATAATTTTTATTGGCATAGTCGTTGTACCTGTATTAATCTATCTGTAAAAAAACAAACGACTGACTATATCAACGTTGATCGGGAATGCGTTCGGTTGATATGTCGTGCTTGACTAAAAAAAACTATCAGCAGTACAAACCCGATTGCAAAGCTTATCGGTATTTCTTCGAGTTTATTATTGCTGAGTATTAATTGCTAATAATGTATATTATGTTAAATAGAAATAGTAAAAGAAAAAAGTATCAAAAATTTTTAAGTAGTATAAACGAGTTCCTAAAAAGTATAATTCTGCCATTCCTCCCTTACAAATCAACTAACAGCAAATATCCTTATTGTTGTTAAGTGATATCAACTTCTGATCTATCTAACGATCACAGCTTTAATTAATAAAACCCATTAAAACAAAGTTTGTAATGCTCTGCCTTTTGGGCACAAAAAAATGGAAGACTTTATAAAAAGCATTAGCACCCAAGAAATTGAAAAAATCACTGGCGAAAAACCGGAAAAAATAAAACGTTGGAAAAAAGGAATCACCAAAGTTCCTGAATCAGCGATCCGGTTATTAAAGCTTTATTTTAATGGTGAAGCTAGCGGCCTGCTTGGCAAAGATTGGGAAGGATTTTATTTCAAAGATGCGTTGTTTTATGTGCCGGAATGGCGGCGTGGATTTACTCCACATGAAATAAGATCATTATTCTGGAAATGCCAACAGATCATAAGTCTGGAAAGTGAACTAAGAAGATTAAGACAAGAAATAGAAAAACGAGATGATGAAATCAATGCGTTGGAAATAAAAGCTGACTTTTATAGACGGCAAGTTGTTCTTGAGAGTCGATTTGGAATGATTTTAGAAAGAAGTTTTTCATAAAAAAATAATGCTCTTGCCAACGCCTGATTGAATCAGGCGCTTTTTTAGTATCAATTTAACATTTGTGAAAACATAACTGTCTAAACCTATAGATTATTTTTACTAACAATTTTTTTTTGATTAGCATGATGGTGATCTAACCAACCGGCTATGCGAAATATAGCCATTGTCGCAGCCAATGCTGACATAATTGCATAAATAAACAAAAAATAACCAAAAAAAGAGGCAAAGTATGTTAAATATTCGTTAACTCCCGAAAAAACTGGAGCAACTTCTAAAATTGCTATTTTCCAATTTACTGGAATATTATAAATTGGTCTAGATTGTGCTCCTAATGAAAAAATTAATGCCAATATTTGCAAGACAATAAAATGAACAAAAGCAGCATTTACTTTAATAAAAGGTGAGTCTTCTCCCTCAGCATTCTTTCCCGAAATACCTGCCTTAAACTTGTCATCACCGAGCGCTAACCATATAGCATAACCACCTAAAGAAAAGCCGATGATGCTTGGTAAAATAGAAATAGGCAAATCATACCAGCTTGCATTCCGCCATGCTCCATGAGCGACAATAGAAATTATTAATGAAAAATGAAAATATGGCGAATATAAAATTGAGTTCCATCCTCCATATGCAATCCAGTATCGCCCAAATATTTTTTTGATACCAGAATATTGATTACTACGCATTTAAATCGTTATTTAGCTTAGTTATAGATTTAATCTTTGAAATTATTCTATCAGCCATAACTAAAAGAAAATCTCTAGCAGTTGTATTTCCAGGAGTATAATGACCAATCTCTATAAGTGGATGTTGTTTTGTTGATTTAATAACTCTCTTTCCTTCCGCATCATTTCCGGTAGCTTTAACTTCACCATTTAATAGTGCAACATTTGCAAGCGATCTAGTTTTTCTATCAGGCTCTATAGAAGACCCTTTTTGTGCTCTAAGTTGTATAAATTCCTGTCCTATATTTTGCTTATTCAGTCTTTCAAAAACTTCATCTTCAAGATCATCAAGACCATCAGTATTTGGACGTCTAATAGTAAGTTCAAGTGTTTTCAATGTCTTTATTTCAAAAATAGAATCAATAAAATCGGTTTGAGGTACTAAAGTAAACTCAATTGTTTTAAATTCATTATTGATTTCATCTAAACTAAAAACAGTTCTAAAGTATATTTCTAATGTCTTAGGGGATATGCTGCCAGTAGTATCCTTACATTCAATAATCAAAAAATGATTTTTAGGATAGAACACAAAATTAAAATTTATAAAATTAGGACGAAGCTCATGTGGAATGTTAATTTTTTTTGTTTCATGTTCTTCAGCAGCACGAAGTTTATCTAAATTAAGCCACTTACTAGAATCTTTTATTTTTGTATACTTACCAATTTCGCCGAAAACGCCATCCTCGGGATTATCTGTAATGTTTGCTATTTGGGTCATTATTGCGTATGTATCACCACGCAAGTTAACTTGATACTTAAGTTCAAAAACCCGATTAATAAGGGAAATATAATTTTCAGTGGAGTGAGGGTGCGTTCTTATATTAAATGCGGTATACGATATAGAGCGTTTTACAGTCATCCGTGAAAACCTTTTTAATTAAAATAATTTTATAAACTTATAGTAATATACGGCTCTTCAATGGAAACCTTCTATTTTATTTTGAAATTAATTTAAGAAATTTCTTTTTAGTGTTAATAGGTAATAGGTAGTCAGAAGCAACTTTTCATGCGTTGGGTTCCATCACATGTCAGTAAAAAGGTACAAAGATCGCGTCTCGTATAGAAAAACGCTAACGTGCCTGTTAGCTATTAATTTATCTTATGTTATCGTTTATTTCTAGGAGGTAAGGAAGATTGAATGTTATTTAATATCTTTACCTATATGGGGTTCGATCGAATCATTTGGAGCCATGCAATCGTTGTCAGTGGGCTTTGAATTATTGTCTTTTGGTAAAGTCTGTAACCAATTTGTAATTTCATCAGAAGCAGCAGACATAGCGAAACCAACAAAAATGACAGACCAATACAAGATCATCAGTGATGAGACTACTAATATCACACTCCACACAATTCCTTCGTAATAACTTGGTGAGCTTATACCGATAGGTATCAAAGAAAAAGACAATGCAAGTGCCTCTGATAATGTAGGTGCATTGTCAATTAATTGCACCAAAGACAATTGACCTATTGCATAAAAGATAAACCCAATACACACAAGAAACCTCCCGAACTGGGGTATATAATGATCGACATAAGTAACACGTACTAACAATGCCGCATGGCGTGAATCGGAAAGAGCCGAATTAGGATGAACCCATGGTGTAATTCGAGTAGTATACGAAACGACAGTAGTAAAATCTAGCATAGCGATAAACATAACTTGCATCATCACATTGAAAGCACAGATAATCGCAACGCTCAAAATAATCCAAAGTTCATATTCCTCCTTCGGTTCCCCCCATAATAAAGAGAATCCTAGATAGCCAAGAAACATTCCAGAGGACGATAAAGCCCATCCGGCAAATCGCAATGGAACGATTAGCATAAGTGGACGAAAGAAAAAGAACGCATATAGCTTTTGCAGAACAGCACTTCTACCTACAATGAACCGTAAGGGTACAGTTGTAAGTAGTGAAAGAATAAGTCCACTAAGAAAATGGGAAAGTGAATGGCCACTAAAGAGAAGTACAATCAAACAAAGACCAATGAAATATTCTGTGAGAACACTGTAAAAGGGTTCCATATATCATCCATAATTAAATATCTAAATCATAAAATTATCTAGCTTTTAACATATCGGATCAACAAAAATAAAGAAAAGTAGTAAGACAACAAAAGACGACTTACATGGTCGTCCAACCTCCGCATTATTTTTTTTCATTTTCGTAATCATACAATTTAAACGATACATGCTTTAGTTTAGCAATTAGGTACGGAGATACATCCACTATACGTGGCCATGCCTCGAGGAGTGGCGATCGATAGCGCCCTGTATCCATTAAAGAGATAAATTTTGCTTTTTTGACTCAGATGGCCAACCATGCCGAACAGCCAATTCACATGAAGATGAAGGAACAACAAGACGTTCAGCCGATAACCCATAACAAACACAAATGGTTTCATTCGCAACGCACGAACTTACCAGTGACCAATCAATAAAACGGGATACCAGTTGAATGTCCTGAAATATGGGTTCAGGCAGAACAGTTTCTTGCGGGCCATCATCTACAACAGCGGCAATCGGGGCTAAATCAGCCTGAAACTCTTGTTCAGACAAAATTATTTCTTCCTCTACCTGCTCAGTTGAGCGATCAGAAAAAACCGACTGATAGGTATAATAGAAAATAACCGGTAAAGACAAAAACAATAAAAGTGTTACATAGAGTTGAAACGGCTTCTTCTGCTTTAACTTGGTATGACCTTGCGCAGAATGATAAAGGTCAAATGATTGTGTGGGCACTTTATAAGGCGTTGTGACGGCAATATCACGATTTGAACGGGCTGATGGATTCTGGACGTATTCTGGCCATTCCAACATCTTACGGCCTGACCATGTAGGCAAAATATGTAAATGCTTGCTCACTTGAGCAATCACCGCCCTATGGATTAAATTCGGTTTTTGCGTAATGATCAGAAAATCAATATTGTGATGACCATGCATCGCCAGATATTCAATATCATCCGCAGGCTTTGCCGTACCGGAAACAGGCCACAAGCGCCATGCTTCATCAATAACAATCAAACAACCATTCGGAAGATTCAATAATTCATCTTCTTCTAGGTCTTCGTTATACTGGCGTTCAGACCACTTTTTTAACCAGTCATATTTAACTTGTATCGCATCAAGTTTCAATTGTGGAATGCCACAGGTATAAACCGGCCGGCCTACTTCAATAGCAGGCTTGATAACATGCCAAACTGCATAGGATGTTTTGCCGCTTCTAGGGGTTGCTGTGAGTAAGGTAATTGTCATTTAACCACTCCCAGCGACTTACCAGAACCGATAATGGCGCCAGCAACTAAAGCGCCGCCAATAATGCCAAATGCTTCACCAAAGCCAGCCAAGCCAATAATCGCAGCCGCAAATCCAGTGATGCCGGAATAAGCCGCTTGCGCCATACCAATCAACGTATCCAGCAGCGTTTGAATAACAGTGAAGTTCAGAACGCCGATACCCAAACCCGCTAAAACCTTACGCGCTAAAGGTGCGACAGCAGCTTCTAAAAATGAACCTAATGGAACCAACATAAAACCTCCAAAAGCATATTTATGGGGGTGGGTTTAAAGAAACGGTATCAGCTAGCAAAGTACGCTTTTAACTGTTACCCGTTTAACGCCGACTGACATATACCTACTACGTTTGAAAAAAATGAAGCGCTTTTTTCAAGCCTCGCAGTGCCCTTTCAGATCGGCTACTGGTTAGCTTTTTCTTGCCCGCAAAATAATGAACGCGCCCAAAATTGAAGCCACAATCAAAATAAAAGGCTTTAACGCTTCCGCGAAATCACAAAAAGGTTGCGTATCAAATTCGAAATTACCGACAGACGTATTCATCGAAATGGGAGCCGGACAAGACCCGCCACCCCAAGACGTGGTATTTAATGGAGCCGTTATTTCTTTTTCTTCCAAATCCGTATCCGTTACATCATCAAAGGTAATATCATCTTCTGCTGGGGCTTCACTGGGTGGCGCTTCGTTAACTGTTGTTGATTGATCGGTAATGTTGTTGTTAATGTCATAATTAATCACCGTTTTTTCTTCCTTAATGTCGAAATTGTTTGGTGAATCAACGGTTGAATTATCCGTTAAGGTTATGGTGGTGGTTTCCACTTGGGTTCCAATCGTATTGCCTGCGCCATCCTTTAAGGTCGTGGTTTTTTCACCAACAAGCGTATTAGCAGGAGGAAAAGGATCAGGCTGGCCAACAGGAATATCAAAACCAGAAGTATGTAAATGCGGGACAAAAGACGGATCATTCATTAATGCTTCTTTATTATCCCAATCTTGATCCGTTGGTACAGTTGGCTGATTACTGCCATTCAAAACACAACCTGCACCAGATACAGAATACTGGGGAGGACAACGCGAAACCGGCGTTATGGGAGCATCTAAAAAAACATTATTTTGTTCATCAAGAACACGGCAGTAAGACCCTGCAACAACACCGCCACTTGATTTATTTGATCCCCAAAATTGCGCAACATTTACCGCCAAATCACAACTTATTTCTTGTGTTGGCGCTTCTGAACCTGCACATATTCCACCCGTACAATAGGCCATCTGTTGATCTAGCGTTGTTGGAAAACCCTCTAAAGGACTTTCAATACCCCATGATCCAAAGCCATCATCACAAATATCAGTCGTACTACAAACTAAATCAGCAATAGCCAAACCAACACCCACAGGACCTAACACCTTTGCAACAGTTTTGACAGCACTGCCAACCCTCGATAAATCTGCCGTTGCAGTACGTGTAACAGTTACCGGAAAAGAACGACCCGCAGTTGGCGATTGAACCTTATACTGCCCTTCGTAAGTCAACGTATTAGAACTTAACTGACTTGCAAAGTCTTTTGAATTAATCCAGGTGCCAGCACTATTGCGGAAAAAAGGCGACTGTCCCGAAAAATCAGCCGCCGATGCAAAAGCCATGGAAGAACTGAAAAAGAACAAAAAAAGAATCAGTTTAAAATAATCCATGATGCACCTAGGATAGAAACAAGAATAGCAGCGTGTGTAATCTCAATAATCATTGTGTAATTGCCTTATAAAGCACCTTAAACCCCCAAGCGATAATCCAAACCAATACGATTTTCCAAGACAACTCGACATAATCAGCAGTCAAATCCAAGCAATCTATTTGAGGTAAGGTAATATTTGATACGTCGGTGATTTGGGTTGATACGCTAAACGTTGAAACAACCAATTCAGAACCACTCACAACGCAAGAAGTAATCAGGTTTCCAGTGACATCAAAACAATCAGCCGCCGCAGCAGCTAAATATTCAGATTCATTCTGGAAACAACGGGATTTATAGAAATAATTCATGATTAGATGGGCAGCACTTATCAATCATCAAACGGAGATAAACCAGCGCTAATAAGCGCTGCCCAAAAACTTATAGTGCTCTACGCAGCCACTTGAATGCAGCAGCAGCCACCAAAACAGCAAATACAGCACCACCGACAGTACCCACATCAGTGCCAGCGGTCGTAATTGCTGTGGTGATTGCCGCATCAACAGCCGCATGAGAACTCCCAGCAACAACCATCAAACCAGAACCAACGGCAATTTGCTTGCCAGAAATGCGGTTCATTAAATTAACAGTCTTTTGTTTTACACTTTCGTAACAGCGCTTCGCAGCGTTAATCACTTTTTTAAACATTTTGAAACTCCTAAAAAAATAAATAATAGAAACGGTGCAAAATGCACCCCATACACGATTTCTGCAAAATCGTGTATAGGCTGAAATCTACTGTTTTGTTTGTTGTGGCATCGCAATGGGTTTAATTGAATGCACGGTGTTTTTACTAACATTACCATTGGTAACACGGCGAAATTCAACCTCACAAATCAATGGAAACGTATTGTGCATCAGTGCCTTTGCTGAATCCGCATTACCCAATGGATATTTTTGTGTGGCGGTGCCTTTGCTTCTGCCGGTGCTTTCATCTAAATGTTCTTCAATAAAAACACTGCCAGAATCAATATTATTGTCGTCAATCTTGCCTTGATAAAATGTAATGCCGGTTACTTTTACTTTCTCTAACATGATCTTTTCCTTTTAACACCACCTTGTAAACGCGTTACCTGAACCAGTGGTTAAAAATCCAGCGCGTAATACTAAAAATTTAAGCGTATTTTTCTAAATACCAATCAGGAGCAGTTAACGCCGCAAGTTCTACCCGTTTTACCCTGGCTGGTAAAATCTCAACATTGTTTGGAATTGAGATATCTATGCCGTATTCGAGTAATTTTTTTCGATGATTGTAGAAAGCAGATTTCTTTAACTCGATTGGGTAACCATATTTCCAACTCACGTATGTAGCCCTTAAATGTGGCGGAAGGTCATTAAAATTTTCGTATTTCACGGTTTCTAACCTCTCTAACTGTGATCTGTTGAAATAAATATCTATTAGTGTTGAATCCTTGATAGCACCTAAATAAGCAAGGCCATTTTGTATTAAGAATCTTGATTTAAGCGTAAATTCTTCACGTATAACACCAAGACTTTCACAAAACGCAATGACTTCATCAGCAACATGTTGACCAGATTTTTTTGATTTATGCTTCTTGAATTCCGTAGTTTTGCAGTAGAGTTTTCCATAAACGTACTTAGAACCCCTGCCATATTCAACCGTTGCCCCGTTGACCGATAAGGAGCCTTTCTGCCTGCCGACATGTTGTCCGGCCATCATTCGTAAAAATGCTTCTGAATCCGTCATTGATCCCGTTACATAGTTACATGTAATATCTATCCGGCTGACTCTTGCGCCTGACCAAGTCCAGCCAGTATCCGCATAGCGATGTAAATCGCCGCTAGTGAAAGGCGGTAATCCTAGAGACTTAAGCAATTCATTGATTCGCCGAATGGATTGAGCAAATGAAAAACCAAACAAATTATCAGAGCGCCCATAGCGAGCAATATTCCCGGAAAACTCGACTTGATGACCATCACATCGTATTTCTACCCGACTATCAAAAGAACCTTCTAGCCCTACCCTGGCATCAACCACATAATCAACTTCCCCATCCTGATCGATTCTGATCACTTGACCGCCATTAATCACTGGCAATTTTTCAACATGCACTTGTCGAATGGTTAAGTAATCAACAAAGACCGGATAAGAATTCATAATCATTTTGATCAATCCAGTCTGCTTAATTATTGTGCAAATCTGGCTGATTTTTCCACGCTGGTGGACTAACTTTACGTGTAACTGGTACGTAAAGTATTTTTTCGTTGGTTTGGCCGTTCCGGCGTTCGTCGTTCCTCCTCACTTCGGAACGCTCCAAACCACTGTCAATATCTAATTTCTGATAGTCGTTATCTGTCATAGAAGAAAACGAATGATAGTTACGCCACAAATCGCCCATTTCAGTAAATTTCCCATTTGAAGTTGCCGTATTAATGGCTAAATGATATGTATTCATAAAAATCACCCTAATTGACTTGTGGTATAAGGAAATATATGATGTCGACGACATCGCAAGTTAGTACAATAACTCAATATAAGAGTTATTACGATAACTCTAGAGAAAACTTTAGGTAAAAATTATGGAAATGAAGAAATTTATAGAGATGGGCGAGAAAAAAGCCGGAAAACAGATAGAACTTGCCAAACACCTAAATATTAGACCTAGCACTTTAAGGATTGTAAAAAGTGGGAGAACAAGCCTACCAGCTGCAATATGCATTGAACTGGCACGTTACATAGATGTGGATGAACTAGAGGTGATTGCAGCCAGCAATCTTATAATTGAAAAAAATGAAGAAAGAAGAAAAATTTTTGAGAGCTGTTTTAAAACAGCCAGAACCGCAAGTATTGTGATTGCGCTAGGTGCAGCAACAATGATATCCCCTACTACTGTTAACGCTGAGACTACTACCTACAAGACAATGTATATTATGTAAAATTTAGTTTACCGAAGAAAAATACATCAGAAATAATTATCAAATTTGGCAAAAATATGGAGGACTTTATAAAAAGCAACAGCACTTAAGAAATTGAAAAAATCACTGGCGAAAAACCGGAAAAA
>BQJA01000109.1 GCA_021604405.1 Nitrosomonas sp.
CGTTACACCTCAAAAGTAAGTCGCCAGGTGTTAAGGTTCTTCAAGCACTGTTTTCTCAAACCAGCTTCTCAGACGCTCTATGATACTGAACTACGGCCCATGTTGTTGGCGTACCTATAACGGAGACCGGACACCGTTTAAACAAACGATTAACAAATTGAAAGCATGGATTATTACCATGCTTGCCGAGTGTATGGCACGAGCGGGTAATTCCGTGACCGTGGTGGATGCTGTGCATCGCAAGGTGGCGGACAACCGTAATTTTACCGGCACAATCGATAATTCGACGACACGCGCTTACCTGCCTGATACTATTTTCCTGGGGCCGGCTCAATATGACTTCAGTCCAGAACTGGAACGATACGTTCATTCTGCCGCTTGCTGCCGCAGGAGTGGATAGCGGAGAGTTGTTCACGGACCAAGAAATTCTTTTGCCATGCTGCATAAAAATTACGCAATTCTGCAAAACGCCAAAATCAGACTTCCCCGCTTCAGACCGCATCATCCCGATACGCTCGACTTGATTCCCCGTATCTCTGCGTTACCTGTATACAAAGTAAAATTTTTTCGTCCTGCGCTTCATGGCACCTATCGCCCCATGTCGCCGGATGTCCTTGTCGGCCACAACCGCTCCGCGTCTAATTCCGCTAAAAAGGTAACCCGTGACAGTCTAAAATCCCCATGTAATCGCGGACGGCATTTAGCCAGCAACAAGTTTCTGAAGGATATAGTATTTTGATTTTAGTCACCGGTGGCGCTGGTTTTATCGGTTCACATCTGGTTACACAACTACTTGATGCGGGCCAGTCAATTCGCGTCCTGGAACATCCATGCGCCCGTATCGACCACCTGCCTCTGCATCGGATAGAGTTGGTGCGTGCGGATATTCGTAATGAACCTGCCGTCCGGGAAGCCGCGCGTGATTGCGAATATGTTTATCACCTCGCCGCTGATCCCAACCTCTGGCGCCGCAATCGGCAGGAATTTGACAGCATCAATCATCTTGGCACAGTCCACGTAATGCGTGCGGCCCTGGATAATGGCGCTAAACGAATACTGTATACAAGTACCGAGAGCATCTTGTCATCCCGGAATGCCAATGGAAGTCCCGTCGAAAAGCTGCGTCTCAATGAAAAAGACATGCTCGGTCAATACTGCCTCAGCAAGTTTCATGCAGAGCAAGCGGTCTTCCGAATGGTAGAAAAGGGGGCGCCTATTATTGTGGCCAGTCCCACCTTGCCGGTAGGTCCCGGCGACCGGCGACAAACGCCGCCCACTCGCATGTCAGTTGCGTTCTGCAGAGGCGAATTACCCGCTTATCTGGATTGTCGCTTTAATCTTATCGATGCAAGAGATGTGGCGACGGGTATGATTCTGGCGATGAAAAAAGGTAAAACCGGAACACGATATTTGCTGGGCGCAGAGAATCTTCTCCTCTCCGATTGGCTGAGAGTTTTAGGCAAAGAAATAGGGCGGCCTTTACCGCGCTGGAAAACCCCATATCCGCTTGCCTATTTGGCGGCGTGGTTCAGTGAAGCCTGGGCAGACTATGTCAGCGGTAAAATACCAATGGCGACGATAACTGGCGTGCGCCTGACCCGCCACAATTTGTTTTTCGATGCTTCTGCCAGCCTGAATGAACTCGGACTTCATCCACGCCCAATATATGAATCCGCGCGCGATGCTATCGCCTGGTACCGAGCCCAGGGCTGGCTCTAATTTATCTTACGACACATTTGATATACATCGTTATGATGGAGCTGGAAAGCTACATATGCGGGCAATACCAGCTTTTATTAGACTTACATCGCCGGCCTCGGTATGCTAAGCTGTTGGTTGGTTATTTCTATAATTTCAGCGCCTAAGCCATCTTTATTACTATGCCACATAAGGTATGGCATAAATGCATGTTTTTTACTTAGCGGGCCAGTTAAAAAATAATTCCAGAGCAAATAAGCACCGCTTGAACACGCCTTCCCAGATAAAATCATGAGAAGAACGAATCGCCTGTTTTTTAAGAGCCGAAGAAATCATAATAAGAAGCCGGTGCGCGGCAAAATATTTCACCATATATCATGATAAAGCTATTACTGATGTACAGTAACGGGCATCCTTCGCAAGCGCATACTGAGCGGCTCAAAAGATTGCGGGAAGATATATCGGTGGTCGTCGCGGACTCCGAACAAATTGCCATAGAACATGCTGCTGATACGGACATCATCCTTGGGCACCGCTATTTGCGTCAAACGCTTCCACATGTACAACGCCTTAAGTGGGTGCAAAGCACCGCGGCCGGCCCGCACCATTTATTGTCGTCTGAGTTACGCAGAGTTAATCCGATTCTTACCCGTTGCACAGCTTTTTCAGACATCGTCGCTTGGCATGCGTTTACATTGGCCATGGCCATCGTACGGCGCATTCCTGAAGCGGTAAAAGCTCAGCAACAGGGAATATGGGCCTATTCAGCTTTAAATATGCTGCCTTTGCCGAAAACCGCAATGGTCTTCGGCGTCGGCTGCATTGGAAGAGAATTGGCGACCATTCTCCGCAGAAACGGACTGTCAGTCCTTGGGGTGACGATAAATCACTCGCCAGAAGCAGAAGCTGCCTGCGATGAATTACTGTGCGCCGATATCAATTGGCGTGAACACCTGCACCGCGCTGACCTGTGCTTTATAACGCTGCCGTTGACCAAGCATACCAACCGTCTATTTGACAGCTCTGTCTTTCGCGCACTCCCACAACATGCTGTCCTTATTAACGTGGGCCGAGGCGGGGTTGTAGACACTGATGCGCTAGTCCATGTTTTACAGGATGGCCATCTTGGCGGTGCTGCGCTCGACGTTGTTGACCCTGCGCCACCCACCAAATCCGATGCCATCTGGACCGCGCCACGCCTACTCATTACGCCAAAGGCCGCAGTATTTCATCCTGGATATCAAAAGAAACTCGAAGCATTCATTGAAAGCCAGGTAACACGTTATTTAAATGGCAAAACGTTACTTGATTTAATCACTATAAATAAACTGGCTGAAGGGACCTAAGGATGAGCTATGGAGAAAACTTTGTATTAACGCTTTTTACCAATGATGTTGAATTGGCAAAACGCGCCGATGCTGCCGGAATCAACCGTATAGGCCTCGACCTTGAAATTATCGATAAGGCAGCGCGGCAACAGCACTTGAACACCTGGATTTCTGATCACAAAGAAAATCAGCTATCGGCTCTACGGCAATCCCTTAAAAAGAGCAAACTTTTTGTACGGACCAATCCGCCGCACACGCGTTTAGCAGAAGAAATTGATCGGTTCATTGAAGCCGGGGTAGAAGTGCTCATGCTGCCCATGTTTAAAACTACTGAAGATGCCGCGAATTTCATTGAATACATTGACGGACGGGCAGAAGTTTCGCTACTGGTCGAAACAGCGGCTGCGGCAGTACGTATTGACGAAATTGTCCAGCTTAAAGGAATCGATGAGATACACATTGGATTGAATGACTTGCATCTTGATATTGGCCTGAAAAGCCATTTCGAATTACTGCGCTATCAATTTATAGATACCCTGTCAGACATCGTCCGTAACGCCGGCATCCCTTTCGGTTTTGGTGGCATCGGCCGGGTAAAAGATGATCGCTTACCTATTTCGTCTGACCTCATCTATGCACAGTATTTACGCCTGGGAGCCGATCGAGCGCTTGTATCCAGAGTTTTTACCTCGCCAGATTATACGCAGCTTGATCTCACCCGAGAAGTTGCGATTTTCCGCGATCGCATGAATCAATGGCATACGCGTCCAAAACAGGACCTGGTTGAAGCGCGGGACATGCTTTGGATGGCCGCAGAAACGCTGAAGCAAAAAAAAGACAGTTAAGAAAAGATGTTACAATAAGATGGCAAATGCTTAAGACTACAAGTAAAAGTGTTATTTATAGAAAAAACGTCCGGAACAGACTTTATTTCTATGCCGAAAATTTTTACTGCGATATTAAATGCTGATTAGTTAATAATTTGAATGAAAGTCAAAGACATCTACGAAAAATATGTGCAATAAAAAGCATTACCTCAATCCAGACTTTCTTTTACAAGGCAATGCCAAAACAGTTTCAATAGAGATAGAAAAATCTTCAGAAAATATCTCCTTTATCTGTTGTCTCACTGTAAACAACGCTTATTGTCGCTTACCAGCAAATAAATAATATAATTCCATGAGCCGCTCAACGTGGACTGTCAACACCGCCACATTTAGGAGCGCAGCATTAACCCATCTGATAAATAATGCCTGCATTTTTAAAACGTAATTATTTTTGTGATAAAAACTGATAAATCACATTCTCGCTACTAATATATGATTGTCCACATTTATTCGCTCTGCTGGAACGAGGAAAGGCTGCTTCCCTATTATTTCCGGCATTACGACGCAATCGCCGACCGTTATTTCATTTTTGATGACGCGTCTACAGACGCCTCACTTGATATCCTGGCCAAGCATCCAAAAGTTGAAATCGACCGCTTTCATAAGCAGCCCGAATCATTTGTGGCCAGCGCTTATGTGTTTAATAACAATATCTGGAAAAGAAGCCGGAATAAAGCGGACTGGGTGATCATCTGCAATATGGATGAACAACTATACCACCCCGACCTGTTGAATTATCTCAAACAGTGTAAAGACGCTGGTGTTACCGTAATTCCGGCAGCAGGCTATCAAATGATTTCAGATTCCTTCCCGAATTCTGATAAGCGATTATGCGATCTGATTACGTTTGGCACGCCTTACAAAAAGATGAGCAAATTTTGTATCTTTAACCCTAACCAAATAGAAGAAATCAACTATAAACATGGCCGGCATTATGCAAATCCAGTAGGCCGGGTGGTATATCCTCACAGAAGGGATCTCAAACTACTTCACTATAAATATCTTGGCCTTGACTATCTTATTACACGTTTCGCTGAACTCAGTACGGGCCTGCGTCGCATTGATCTCGAAAAAGGTTGGGGTGCCCGATACCTGTCGGAACGAAAAGCCATTGAGCAATCTTTTCAAGATGTTTGGGCGGCTTCTTCTGAAGTACCACTCTCCGACGTAGCATCTAACGTCACGTCCATGGGAAGCATCCGGCATCTAGGCTACCAGATCCTGCGAAAATCAGCCGAGCGCTGGCGTCTATTCAAACGATTTATGAAGGGAAAAAAAAGAGACTATTGATGGAGAAAAGTGAATATTTTTAAATATTTCCTGCTGCGTAACATCCCTGCCCTATTTTACAGGCACATTTTAAACTTATTGTTCCGACCGAGAAAAAAAACGGCCATCCGTCCCGGTTAACCGTCTATATACAAAAAAATGCACCTGTTTAATCACAACGAATGAATCGGCCAAAACTATCAATGTCCTTAATCACCTGTTTTAATAAGCCCACATCAGAGCATCATCAACCCAGTACAGCCTGTTAAAACCGGCGTGCTTTTCTGCGCCGCGCCATTCTCAAAAGCGCCAATGTTTTTGTAACCTCTTGTGTAAATTACAGTATCATAGTGCAAAGTTTTTTATAGACTAGCGTGCAGAAGAAGCAGTATTGATCCCAGCATTGAATTAATAAACGCTTTCTTGCTAAAAAGATCACATGAACTATTGACGCGATACCAACAATCAGTCTTAATACCAAGAACACCATCATTTGTTCGGATTACTATATTCACAAAATCTTTTTAGCCAGGCAACAAACTTAGTCACTTACAAGGATTCGTCCAACATCTAATCATGAACGATCAGAAACTCAAAATTCGCATCCAGCTTGCTCAGCAACCGCAATCCATGGATGAGCTTTATCCAGAAGCAGAAAAACAAGATAATGATGAACATGACAAACCACCTTTTGACCGGCAAAAGATATTATTGGCGTTGTTACTGGCGTGCTGCATTATTGCGCTTTTCAGCTACGTTATCTTTTACTGGGACGGTGAGGAACGGCCGTCAACTGAAATCGATCCAATCGTCATCTCGCATGAAAATAGTGCGCCGGCTGTTGATATGCCAGTTGACAAACCTACTATTGTAGAAACAGACAAAAAAACGATTACTTCATCGCTTTCCATAAATAAAATTTTGATTGATGATTCAACACCGACAGAAAACCCTAGCGAAGTTGACGCCACGACAGCAATGAACGCAACTGAAACAACAAATTCAACCGAACAAGTTGATGAATCAACTTTAACACCATCCAAAACATTGATCAGCAATACGCTGGAAGACCAGCCACAAGTCATCAGAGCACAGTTAACCAGCGCCATAGATCAGCGGGAGCCCGTCGACATTATTGATCATGTCTGGCTGGATCAGGGTGCAACCGGGAAAATTTTTTTCTTTGTGCAATTACGTGATTTAATGGGTCAGCGTGTGAGCATACACTGGCATTATCAAGACAAAGTAGTCGCGAAAGTCCCCCTTATGATTGGCAGTCAGGATTGGCGTACATATGCCAGCAAATTACTGAACAAAACAGGGCTTGGTACTTGGCAGGTTACGTTACATGATCAGTCAGGCAAGCTGCTTTCACGACGGCACTTCACAGTCGGCGATCGTCCTTGATTTCTTAATGGAGGTCTACGATGAAGTTCTGTAGCAATTGCAGTAATACGGTTGAACTGCGCATACCCAACGGCGATACGTTGCCACGCTATATTTGCACCACGTGCAATATCATCCATTATCAGAATCCAAAAATGGTTGTCGGCTGCATCCCTGAATGGGAAGACAAAATCCTGTTATGCCGGCGAGCGATTGATCCACGCCAAGGCTATTGGACGCTGCCGGCTGGTTTTATGGAAAATGATGAGACATTAGCGCAGGGCGCAGCGCGCGAAACCCTGGAAGAGGCAAATGCCGAAGTAGAGATTGGCGAACTTTTTGCGGTTTATAGCTTGCCACATATCAGCCAGGTATACCTATTGTTTCGTGCACGTTTATTGAATCTTGACTTTAGTCCAGGCATCGAAAGTCTGGACGTAGAACTTTTTTCCGAGCATGAAATTCCTTGGAAAGAAATGGCTTTCAAAGTTATTCATGATCCATTAAAACGATATTTTGAAGAAAGACATCAAGGAAAACTCGGTTTTCATATGGGCGTAATCGATCATAGCCGACGGGCGTAACGCTGACTCTATTTAGCTGAATAAACATTGCAGACTGCCAGCGCTTTCTGTTTCCCTTTCACTTTCAAGTGAAAAATCTCTCCACATTTAATTTTCAATTGATTCTCTTTACTGATTGCATCACGTATCGTTTGGCTGATTAATATAGCGCCTGGTTGACAGTGATTCTCGATTCTCGAAGCGGTATTCACCACGTCGCCAATTGTCGTCCAATCCAGTCTTTCAGCAGTACCAACATTGCCGACAATCACTTTTCCCCAGTGAATGCCGATTCGCAATTGCAGCACTTCCTGTCCTGCGCGGGCACGCAAGCTATTAATATCAATGGAATGACTTTGCATCTCAAGTGCGGCAAGAACCGCATCATATGGGTTCCTGAAAAGCACCATAACACAATCGCCCATAAATTTATCAATAAGTCCACCGTGCAATGTTGCACACTTTGAAACCCGGCGAAGAATTGCATTAAGTGTATGTATCACTGATTCTTCATTTTCATTATTTTCCACATAAGTGGTAAAACCAACAATATCGCAAAATAACACAGCCATAAAACATTCTTCGTTAGTTAAACGACTGCCGCCCAATCTAACAACTTCCCGTGCTCTTTCTTCAACCAACTGCGGCACGTAGTTCCGTGTTATATTATGCACTCTGGCTTCATTCAGAATCGACCCTTCTGACAAATTATGGTTTTCTTCTCCGTCAATGGAAACAGCTTGCCATAATGTGTGTACAACACCGTCCTGTTCACGATAGCCACTCACGTTAAATAGCATCGTAAAATCGGTTTCTCTGGAAAAAATCACGCGGATTCTGTAATTCCCAAAGACACCATTGGGCGCTTCAAGCGCAAACCCCCAGATCACATCATTGTAAAAATGTGTAGGAATGGACCTGGCTAATTTCTGAATTGAATTAGCCGATTCATCGAGATTCAAATACGCCAGAATGGATGGCGATGCAGCAATTATTGTGCCAGTACCGGCAAAACTAACAATGCCATAATCGAGTTTTGAAAAAATAGCCTGCAAATGCTGTTGCGCTATTGAGGGGGAAAATAATTCTGGCAGATTCGCAAACACTGTCTTTTCGGCATGCTCTGCTTCTACGCCCGGTTTGACCAGTGCAACAGCGCTATAACCGGCATCAATATCTGTATCTTGTCTGATAAATTGCATACCTAACGCGTCAGCCAGCTTATTATCCAATCTTACAGCACACCCACAAATATCAGGATAACTAATCGATATTATCACACCATCCCTATTGGGAAAATTTAACGCAATATGCAGGCCCTCCTCCTTGCAGAATTTCGCAATATTGCGGTCACCATGTTCTGCCACTTCATGTTTATACAGTATTTCTAATGCCTGATTGCTGTCTGATGTGCTGATACAAAAATCATTATCCACGACCTGCCTGAATACCGTGTAATGCAATGTCTTCACTGTGTTCGTAATAAACTGATGGAGCAATAGTAGCGTTGGCTCAAATAATTGGGTCAGTTGCAAGCGGCCCAGTGACAACGCAAGATTCGCTTTGAGTTCCTGCTCAATATTCTCCTCCAGCGATGACACCAGAATCGTTTGGTCGACCTGCGTCTGAACGTTTGCTGTTTCTTCTGGTGATTTAGCTATTAACATCGGCACATTGTTGATAAAGTTCATTTTTCATCAATCCTTGCATAAACGAATCTTCAAGCAGGCAATCACAAAATTCACGGCTCAATCCAAGCTCCACCAGCTTTGCTTTCCGTTTCTCTGGTCCCCATGGACTCGCACCAATCCCAGCACCCTTAATTAAACTATTGGCTGCCGCAAGACTAAGTTGCACAGAACCAAGATGAGCAGAATCTTCGCTGTCAGTACGATAAAATTCATCAAGATTAACACCCATATAGTCGACAAAATGTAAAGGTAGTTTCCATTCCTTCACTGCTTGCTGACCGACATGATAGTGATCCATCCCCAAAAACTTTTGTTCCGCTTCGGCGCTGGAACATTGCTTCCCCAGCCAATAATTCAACGCATTTAAATACGCTTCCGAATAATGAGAAAATAACAGAATCTTACCGACATCATGCAATAGTCCTGCAACAAAAGCCTCCTCTGCGTTAGCGGAATTGCCCATTTTCATACAAATATTTTGGCTGGCAATAGCCGTCAGTAATGAATGGTTCCAAACATGCTGCCGAATCAGTTTATTTTTGCTCTGCGAAAAAAAAGAGCGGGTAAGCGCGAGTATCGACAGAGAACGAATCACGTTGATTCCAAGTAAAGCGATGGCAACCGGCAGCGTTTTAATAGGATGGCCACGATTATATATTACTGAATTGGCAACTCTGAGCACGAGAGATGCCGCGCCTTGATCCGATCTAAGCAGCCGATCTAATTCTCCAAAACAATGCGGAGAATCTTCATCGATCTTTATAATTTCAGAAATAGTATCAGGCTGCGCGGCTATACGCCTGTAATCAATTTTTTTTTCTTCGACCATGAATTCTTAGCCAATGATACAAGTACAACTTTCCCAGTTCATAAAAAAATCCAATATTTTGCTTAAAGTCTTTTAACTACCCGAGCACCAAAAAATGCGGCAAAGTGCTATGCTGCACAAATAACTGTCAATGCGTTAAAATACGATTGTGCTAAAATGTATGATTCGGCGTTGCATATCTGTTTTTTGCTGTGATCAAACGCAGTTACTGCATTTAACGGCAAAATTAAATAAAAGTTTGATAGAAAAGCGCCAACAACACTTCCCGGCATCCCAGAAACACTTTAACAAATTGTTTAATATAGCCTATTATTTTTTATTATTTGATT
>BQJA01000110.1 GCA_021604405.1 Nitrosomonas sp.
TGTTTTCCAGGGGAAAGTAGCCAATTTTAAAAACTGACTTGAGTCAGATGGTTTTGCTTTGCCTCAAACTATAGATTTCGCAAAAAATTCATAAATTTGATTTTGCAGAAAATGTGGGTCTAATTAGCGGGAGGTGCTGCACCTCCCGCTACATTCTTGCAAATCTTAACGGCAGCAGTATAATAAGATAAGAATTCTAAAAATCGCACTTAAATGCATTTATCAAAGCATTATTACGTATGATTGCATAGAGGAAAGTGGAAACCTTCAGTTTTTAATAAGAAATAGGACAAATGTCACATATTAAACAGGAGTTATGTCTCTTATCTTGGAGTTGCTTTGATTATAGAATATTTGGCACCGATATGCTATTGTTAAAAAGTGCTTAGTTCTACTTTGCCAGCTTAGAGATAAATATTATCATGATGTTAAAATTTTTAGGGCCAATTTCGTACAGTTTTTGAAATGATTGTCGATCTTGTGGTTTCCCTCATGTTAACTGGGTTTCAAGAAGTTTTACGGCTTATCCGGCAAGTGCGTACTTTCAGGCGCCTCCGATAAGAGCATAATTGGTTTCATGCAGCGCCATAATTTTCAGTTTGAAGAATTCGATATCCCTGAAACCATAAACCATTTTGTGCAGAGTTTTGATCTTGTTGTTAGTGCCTTCCAACGGTCCGGTTGATAGACCATCGAAGTCGAAACAAGCAAGGATACCTGAGCGGTGAGCAGCAAAGGTTTTGGAAAACTGTTTGAGCATATTGACATTTCACAGTGACATGGCTGCATGCAAACCAAAATTTGACACTGATGCCGTATTAGTGTTTTAATTTATATTGAAAAGTAAGAAGTTTGCACATGATGTCTTTTGAAGTTATCAGTCGGTTATAATGAACAGATTAAACCAATGAAATGAAGTTTTTTATACACAGACTCCCTCTGATTTTAATGATGCTATGGGTACCCATACAAAGTGTCGTTATTGCTATTTCACCTCACATCGCACATCAAAGTAATGCTAGTCACGAACTGAATGCCGGCAGTATCCATTCCACTGACCATCACCTGCACAATGTTGATCAAAAACAGATAGTGATGGATGGTAATATGGCTACCACTCAACCCTGCGAGATAAATACATTATGCCATGCAAGCTGCGGCACGCTGATTACAGCCGAACACTCCATAAACATCCTTGTTAGTAATTCTTCCCTCCATCAATCACGAAACGTTAGCACAGTTTCTTTTATTCCTGATCTGCCGCAACACCCTCCCCGCGCCTAGGCGTCTATTTACACACTACAACAGCTACAACATTTGGAATACACCGTAGATCGGTAGGCGTTTTGTCTGTATTTGCTTCAAATAACAAAAACAGCATGCAGATAGCCAACTTTGTCGATCTGGTAAGAAACGGTTTTTCATTGGTTAATCTGGTCGCTATGCCGAATTTAAAATAGAGTCATAGGGATTAAGACTATAGTTTAATGTTGTCAATCGCCAAATGTCTTTAGTTGCACCAATTAAACCATATCAGTTCGGCTAAAAGACGCCGAAGCATCAAGATATTTACATAAACCACACTAAACTCCAATAGGCGCTGTTGCAAAAAGCCTTGATATTAGGCAACAGTTAACCAAAATACGAATACGAATGCGAACATCTATTGGAATTTAGTAGCTCCTTAAAATCGAAATAAAAATATGACCAATTTATTATCTGTTAACAATTATCATTACCGACGCGGCGGGGCAGAGGTTGTCTTTCTGGAGCAAAATAAAATATTTGAGAAACTCGGATGGACAGTTATACCCTTCAGCATGAAACATGCAAAAAACGAGACGACAAAATGGGAAAATCATTTTGTCAACGAAATAGAGTATGGCGCCGACGATGGATGGCATAATAAATTTATCAATGCCTTTAAGATCATTTATTCTTGGGAAGCGAAAAATAAACTTGAATCGCTAATTGATACCATCAAGCCAGACGTCGCTCATCTCCACAATATCTACCATCATTTATCTCCTTCTATATTGCCGGTATTAAAAAAGAATAGCGTACCGACGGTAATGACATTGCATGATCTCAAACTAATATGCCCATCTTATTTAATGCTTAATGCTAGCGGTGTATGCGAAAAATGCAAAGGTGGACGTATTTATAATGTCGTTACAAATAAATGCATGAAACAGTCACTGCCTTTAAGTTCCCTTATTTTTTCAGAAACACTGGTTCACAGACTATCTAAAATTTACAAAAAAAATATCGATACGTTTATTTTGCCAAGTAAATTTTATCTCAATAAATTTATAGAATGGGGTTGGGAGGCGGATCGTTTAATCCATATACCAAATTTCGTTGATGTGGACTTATTAAAACCAAATTATCAACCTGGCAAATATTTTGTATTTTTCGGCAGACTGTCGAAAGAGAAAGGCGTAAAAACGCTGATACATGCAGCACATGAAGCAAATATAGAATTAAAGATTATTGGTAATGGGCCACTGGAAGAAGAATTAAAGATTTTGGTCTCAAGCATTGGTGCGAACGTAACTTTTCTGGGCTTTCAAACAGGAGAAGCACTCCATAAAGTAATAAGAAATGCAAGAGCGGTAGTGCTGCCATCAGAATGGTATGAAAATGCACCGATGAGTGTCATGGAAGCATATGCTTTAGGGAAACCGGTTATTGGTGCGAATATTGGCGGCATACCAGAACTCATTAGAGAGGGCGAAACAGGCATCACATTTGAATCAGCCAATACTGAAAGCTTAAGTCATGCACTGATACAAATCAAGAACATGCAAGATAAGACCATAATTGAAATGGGAAAAACAGCAAGGAAATGGATCGAAGATGAATATACCACCAAAAAGTATTCCGAAAGACTTCTAAACCTTTATTTAAGATTGGGTGCAAGAGTAGCAAGGAGCAGCAATATGGAGATGTAATCTGCTTTTTGCAATTAGCCATCCTTTAACACAAATTTAAGACCGCAGCTATTACAAAAATTTTCAAAGAAATATTATACGTAGAAAGAGGGATAAATATGGGTCATGGTGAGTTCTTAACGGAAGAGGAATACTTCCAATTTACACTGAATAAGGAAATTTATAGATATCTTGAAGAGTGTCGGCAGTCCTTAGGATTAGAGAAAAATGAAATGAATATTTTGGATTGGGGATGTGGACGCGGTCTTTCTGTCGCGTGGTTGCGGGAACGAGGCTACAATGCTTTCGGTGTCGAGATTGATCCAATCGCTATTCACCATGGCAAAGCCATGCTCGAGTCGCACGGCCATGATGTCCCCAAAATAATAAGCCCCATCAATGATGACTGCATCGTAAACTACCCCGGTAATTTTTTCCACTTTGTTTTTTCAACCCAAGTTTTCGAACATGTGGAAAATATGGATCTCGTTGCAGCGGAAATTTACCGCATTACCAAACCGGGGGGCTATGGATTGCACGTTTTCCCAAGCCATCACCATATTATAGAAGCGCACTTATCTATGCCTTTCGTACACTGGCTACCAAAAAACAACATCAGAAAAAGTGCAATATTTCTTTTTACACTCTGGGGCATTCGTCCATATTGGGGAGAAGATTTAAAAGACAAAAACTTCATAGATAAAGCAATTACCTATTACGAATACAGCATAAACTTAACACATTATCGCGACTTCCCAACAATATGCAGTATATTCCAAAAAATGGGCCTATCAGCGAAAAGTGTGAGCATAAACCATCCTGTCTTTACGAATAATAAACTTATAACCAGCCTTTTACAAATTAGTCATATACGATCTATAATTGACTGGGCTGTCAATAATTTCAAGACAGTCGAGCTATTTACAATAAAACCAAAAAACGAGTAACTTATGACGTCTTAGCTAAGGAGCTAAATTAGGTACTGATTTTATTCTCATGGATAACTTTGTAAAGAGGTAATAAACTCAGTCATTTTGTAATTGTCACCTAGCACTTATGTGGCGGTTTCAGAACAAGCGATTTGTTTCTCTACCGGCCTGAAATTTTCTGAATAATAAAAATCATGACATTCCAGTAAAAGTTGTCAATTCAATAAGAACGGGCGGCAGAACCAGACCCCCCGCGAGCCAAGGCAATCAGTGTCAACCATATAAGAGCCGCTCGCTAAAAATGGCGTCATCACTGTTTGCAAATCCGCTAGTGCGCCTTTCCAGATTAGAAAAAATACACTCAAACCGAAAATAAAAGATTGAAAAATAAAGTGTGGACAGGCACGACAAAGCTGTTGAATAATTCGCAATGACATGGTTACAAATAATTTGACACTGATATCACATTGGCGTATAAAAAAATCTGAAAGGAAGTTTTTTCGGGGGAGTTGAAATTATTATCCGACTGTGGACTGTGAAAAACTGATGAAATGAAGTACTGCGCGCGCAAATTTTTACTGCTATTGTTGATATTTTGGCTACCTGCACAAGGCGTCTTTGCAGCTTTTACACCTCATTGCGCACATCAAAGCATTGCTGATCATGGATTGAATACCAGCATTAATATTATCGCCGATGATCACCTGCAACCAATGGATGGCCACATGACCGCCAACCAAGGCTGTGAGGTGAGCACATTATGTCATATAAGCTGCGGTACGCTGATTACAGTCGAATATTCCACAAACATCCCCGTTAGTAATTCTTCTCTCCATCAATTAGGAAACATCAACACAGCCTCTTTTATTCCTGATCTGCCACAACACCCTCCCCGGGCCCCTAGGCATTTAGTTACAAGGCCAAAACATTTGCAATACCGATAACATCGGTTGATGTATGCCTGCATTTGTTTCAAACAAACTACCCTGAAAAAATTTGTTGTGCCACGGCTCTAGAAGCGTCTATTGATTTGACAGTACGCATTTCTGATCTTTTCAGGCTTATTTTCGACTTATACACCATGAATTACGGGATATTATGTCGCGATCACTTATCATTCTTAGTAGTATCTTTTTTAGCCTATTGCTAGTGGTAAACGAGGTTACCGCCAGTGAAAAGCAGAGCGTTTTGACACTAAATGCGGCGACACAACTGGCCGTCCAGAATAACCCTGACCTGGCGCAAATGCGCGCACGCGCTGAAGCCATGGCGGCGATACCATCACAGGTCAGCACTCTGCCTGATCCTGAAATCAGTTTTAATGCCAGAAATCTGCCAATCAATACATTTAATACCGGCCAGGAAGATATGACGATGATTGGGCCTGGTATTTCTCAGGCAATTCCTTTCCCCGGGAAACTTGCATTGCGTGGTCAAGCGGCTGATTTTGAAGCGGGCGCGGCCCTGCAAAATGTGACCGAAGCCAGAGCATGGCTAATCAGCAATGTTAAAAATACCTGGTGGCGGATTTTTTTTCTGGATCAGGCTTTGCTGATCGTAAAAAACAACCAGGTTTTGTTAAGACAGTTTGTTCAGATTGCCAGCACCAAATATGAAGTCGGCGAAGGGTTGCAACAGGATGTCTTGCTGGCGCAAGTGGAACTATCCAACCTGCTGGATCAACAGCTTATATTGGAAGGGGCGCGGCGTAACTCAGTGGCGCAATTGAACGCAATACTGGATAGAGAAGCAAATCAACCGGTCATTTTGCCCGAAAAGATAGCAGAACAATTACCAAGCATTATTCCTGAAGTAACCCTATACCAACTGGCTAAAAACGCCAGAGCCCTGCTGGCATCGAAACAGGAGTCCATTAATGCCGCCCAAGCCCGTGTGGAACTGGCCAGAAGAGATTATTACCCAGATTTCAAATTTGGGGCTTTTTATGGATTCCGAGGTGACCGCCCAACTGGCGTAGACCGCGCGGATCTTTTAACGCTGAATATGAGCGTCAATATTCCAATCTTTGCTGCCCGAAAACAAGCCAAGGCCGTTGATCAACGTAACAGCGAACTGATGCAGCAAAAATATGTGTTGCAAGATGAATGGAACAAGGTGCGCGCCCAAATTTCACAAAACTATAGTGATTTTAAGCGCGCCAGCGAACAAGTCACGTTATTTAAAACTGGCATTATTCCTCAGGCAAGCCAAACCGTCGCCTCCATGCTTGCTGGCTACCAAGTCAACAAAGTTGATTTTCTGAACTTGGTACGCAGCCAGATCACGCTATTAAATCATGAAATGAAATACTGGCAAGCCTTTACAGAAGCCAACCAGTCTTTGGCTCAATTGGTGGCCGCTGTCGGCAAGGAGGAGATTTATGAGTAAATCGTTAGTAATCACTGCTGTTGTAATGCTGCTTGTGGGAATCAGTGGCGGCTGGCTCGCTAAAAAATATCTACAGCCAGACATCACACAGCATCAGCAAGATAATGGGCAAACTGCCAATTCGGCAAAAACTAAGGAGCCGCTGTTTTATCGTAATGCCATGAATCCATCGGTTACTTCTCCCGTTCCCGCAAAAGATTCAATGGGCATGGATTATGTGCCGGTTTACGCTGACGATGATACAGAAACTGACAGCCCGCCGGGCACCGTCAAGATTGATGCCGTCACAGAGCAAAATATGGGCGTGCGTACCGCAATCGTAAAAAAAGACATTCTGTCACATATTGTGCGTACCGTCGGCAGAGTAGATTATGATGAAGAACGCATTGTACGTTTGCATCCCAAGGTCGAGGGCTGGATTGAAACCCTACGTATTGACAAAACTGGTGAGGAGGTTAAATATGACCAGGATTTATTGAGTATTTATTCTCCTCAACTGGTGGTCAGTCAGCAAGAATATATTTTAGCTCTAAACAATCTCAGAGCGTTGAAAGATAGTCCGATTGAAGACATCCGCCGTGGCGCAGTAGAGCTGGTAAACAGCTCGCGTGAACGGTTAAAACTACTGGATGTGCCTGAACATCAATTACGCGACTTGACGCAAAACCATAACATTCATAAAAACCTGCATATTCATAGTCCGGCTTCTGGCATTGTGGTTAATGTCGGTGCCCGTGAAGGCCAGTATGTCACCCCTGCTACTGAAATTTATATGATCGCAGATTTGTCTACGGTCTGGGTCTACGCAGACATTTACGAAAACGAATTGCCCTGGGTTAAGGTCGGCGACCGGGTGGAAATGCAACTCGCAGGAATTCCTGGACGCATTTTCAGCGGACACCTAGCTTTTATTTATCCTTATGCCGAAGCCAAAACCCGCACCATCAAAGTACGTCTGAATTTTAACAATCCCGAGTTATTATTAAAACCCGACATGTTTGCTGAAGTCACAATTTTTGCAAGCAAGCAAATGAGCGCATTAGTGATTCCGTCCGAAGCAATCATCCGCTCAGGCACGCGCAACAAGGTCCTGGTTGTACGCAGTGCGGGTAAATTTGAACCACGCACCATTACTGCAGGCATAGTATCCGAAGGAAAAGTGATCGTTCTGGAGGGTTTAAAAGAAGGTGAACAAGTTGTCACCTCATCCCAATTTTTAATTGATTCGGAATCCAGCCTGCGCGAAGCCACCGCCAAAATGACGAGTCCAGGATTACAAGAAGCTGAACCCAATCCGTTGCAGAGAGAAGAGGAGCCGCACCAACATGATTAATGCCATCGTTAATGGTTCCCTGAATAACCGATTTTTGGTTCTGCTGGCCGTTGTTGTACTGGCTACGGCGGGGTTCTGGTCTTTTAAAAATATTTCGTTAGACGCTATTCCTGATTTATCAGATGTACAAGTCATTGTGTTTACGGAGTTCCCCGGGCAGGCACCACAAGTCGTGGAGGATCAGGTCACCTATCCACTGACCACGGCCATGCTGGCGGTGCCACATGCCAAAGTGGTGCGCGGCTATTCGTTCTTTGGGCTATCGTTCGTTTATATCATTTTTGAAGATGGTACCGACATGTATTGGGCCAGATCGCGGGTACTGGAATACCTTAATTATGCCAATGAACGGCTACCGCAAGGTGTCAATCCATCATTGGGACCGGATGCGACCGGTGTCGGCTGGGTTTATGAATATGCACTGGTCGATAAAACCGGTAAACACGATCTGGCTGAATTACGTTCCATTCAGGATTGGTACCTGCGGTATCCATTGCAAACGGTGCCCGGTGTATCAGAAGTTGCATCAGTCGGCGGCTACGTCAAGCAATATCAGGTAGAAGTCAATCCCAATGCTTTACTTGCCTATGGCATTCCCCTATCCAAAGTTAAGCATGCCATTCAGCGCTCGAATAATGATGTCGGTGGGAGAGTGGTCGAAATGGCCGAAACAGAGTATATGGTGCGTGGTCTGGGCTATATTCGTTCACTGGAAGATATCCGAAGCATTCCGGTGGGGGTTGATAGCAATGGCACCCCGGTGCGTATACAAGATGTCGCGCAAGTACAAATTGGCCCTGAGCTACGCCGCGGTGTCGTAGAGCTAAATGGTGAAGGCGAAGTAGCCGGTGGTATCGTCATTATGCGTTATGGTGATAATGCACAGGCGACCATACTGGGAATACGTGAAAAACTTGAAGAACTCAAGCAAGGTTTACCAGAAGGTGTTGAGATTGTTCCCGTTTATGACCGTGGCGACTTGATTGAACGCGCGGTGGATACATTAACTACAGCGCTGATTCAGGAGCTGATCATCGTCTGTGTGTTGGTTGGCTTGTTTTTACTCCATCTGCGTTCATCATTGGTTATTGTGATCACGCTACCACTGGCTGTCCTGATGGCATTTATTGTTATGAAATGGCAGGGCATTAATGCCAACATCATGTCTTTGGGGGGCATTGCCATCGCGATTGGTGATATGGTCGATGGTGGCATCGTGATGGTGGAAAATGCCCACAAACATATCAGTGAGGCGATTGCAAAGAAAAAAGCCGAATTGACTGAAAGTGAACGCTGGCAAGCCATTGGCAAGGCTTCACGCGAAGTCGGACCCGCATTGTTTTTTTCCTTACTGATAATTACCGTCTCATTTATACCCATTTTTGCCATGGAGGCTCAGGAAGGTCGTCTGTTTAGTCCATTAGCCTATACCAAATCTTATGCCATGGCAGCGGCAGCCATGTTGACGATCACGGTTGTGCCGGTATTGATGGGTTATTTCATTCGCGGAAAAATCATTCCTGAGCGTAAAAATCCGGCTAACCGCTTTTTGCATTTTATTCATTCTCCTATTCTAAAACTAGCCATGCGCTGGCGGGCCATCACATTAATACTGGCCATGCTGCTACTGGCCTCTACCCTTTACCCATTGTCCAAGATTGGCAGTGAATTCATGCCCCCATTGGATGAAGGCGATATTCTCTATATGCCCAGTACATTTCCCGGGATTTCCATCACTAAGGCCAAAGAACTTTTACAACAAACCGATAAAATTCTGATGACTTTTCCTGAAGTCCATCATGTATTCGGAAAAATTGGCCGCGCCGAGACCGCGACGGATCCAGCACCCCTGTCAATGGTAGAAACGACCATACGCCTTAAACCTAAATCGGAATGGCCTGATCCAAACAAGACTGCGCAAGAATTAGTAGCCGAAATGGACCAAGCGATTAATTTTCCAGGCATGGCCAACGCCTGGACGATGCCGATTAAAACC
>BQJA01000111.1 GCA_021604405.1 Nitrosomonas sp.
TGCGTCTCGCCCAATTGCCAATCTGACTTGCAACGAAGGTATAACCGCGGATACAGACGTGACATTAAAATTATCTAAGCTACGTTGGCGTCGCATTGAGTTTACTGGACCTAAAGGCGAAGAATATGTTTGCTTGACGAATGATTTTAGTTTAAAGCCAGGGGGAAGCTGGTTTTTGTCTGTCACCGGCGCAGGAATGAAGAAAAATTCTTTGATAACTATAAGAATGATTTGCCCAGTGCTAAAGTCTGAGAAAACCCAATAGCAATAGAACAACTAGTAATTATCGGGCTCAGTACACCTGCTAATCCGTGTGTTTCTAGTGCAACAATTCGAAGAAGAGTGACGGTTTTTTTCAATACTGTTTTATGGAAAAAATCATCTCCTGCGTTCTATGAACAGCAGCTCAAACCGGTATTGGAGCGCTGCCCTGTGACTAAACTACGGTCACCGCCACATCGCCAAAGAAGAATTCAGGAGATCGTAAAGCCGGTGAATATGGCAAAAATATCTCGTGTCAGTATTGCAAAAAATAACGTATGGCAGCTATCCAAGCACTTGACAGTATCCGTGTCAATTGTATCTGTTCAGATGTGATTGAAACGCCGCTCACACTGCAATATCTGGTAAGTGTCGTTCATAATGAGTGCAATTTTACCGGTTGCTGGCGGTTATCCCGTGTTGGGGAGAGAGAAGCCATAGATTTTACAGGCTTCGTCTAATGTATACCGAGTTTAACTGTTGTCCCAATCCCTAAGATTCTGATGGATGTGTATCAATTGCAACGCTAACTCATTCTTTTTGCATCGCGTCATTCAATTTTTTTTCAATTTGCTCGGCAGGTATCAAGCCACCGACAAAGGTGCCATCTGCAAAAATCAATGTTGGCGTTCCTTTCACTTTGTTCTTCTGGCCTGCCTGAATAAGTGTTGAAATTGGTGTTTCGCAATCTTTACCGGTTGGTTCAATATCCCGCAGCATAAAGTCATCCCAAGCCTTGAGTCGATCATCAGAACACCAGATTTCTGTTGCTCTTTGAGCGGAACCGTTGAGAACGGGATATAGCAAGGTATAAATTGTAATATCGGTAACGTTTACCAGATCTTGTTCCAGTTGTTTGCAGTAAGGGCAATGAGGGTCTGTAAAGACCACCAGCTTCCGCTCGCCATTTCCTTTGACTGTTTTAATTGCAAATTCCAGCGGAAGTGAATCAAGTGGAATCCGGCGCGCTTCCATAATTTCCTGTAAGCGCTGGTTGGTCAGGCTCGTTCTGGTTTTTGTGTCGATTACATGACCAAAGAAAAAGTGTTCCGCGTTTTTATCGGTATAAAATAGTTCGCCGTCAACCACTACTTCATATAATCCCAGGAAGGGCGCTTTTCGCAGACTTTCAATCTCAGTATCCGGAAAATGAGTTTGTACCGATTTCTTTATCGCTGCTTCTTCAGCGACAGCCATGCCAGAAAATAGATAAAGAAATATCGTGAGAATGACAATTTTTAAACGCATGGCTTTATTGCTCCGTTATAAGTGATAATAATGTACATAAAATTAATCGGGTTGCTCCTATAATCGCCGTTACAGTGTTAAGAAGTGATTATTTGTCTAGGTGGAGTCACTTTTGTTGTCTTTTGTTGGCAAAATTTTAGAGGCAATCTTAAAAGATATTGCGAAGGTCCAAATAAATGCAGAATTACTGTATTGTCAGATGAGTGCGTGCTGCATCAGGCGGTTCTTTAGCAACGGTAAATGGTTGGTTATTTCAAATCCCAAGTTACGTAAACGTGAAAGCGTCGGATTGTTATTGTTAAAAAGTTTCTGTAAACCGTCGGTAACAAGCTCCATCGCCAAAATATCTTCTTTGCGCGCCCGTTCGAATCGGCGCAGCAACATATAATCACCACAGTCTGTCTGTAATTCACGCGCAGTCAGCGTTGCGACAAGTTGGCGCGTATCCCGCATCCCCAGATTCACACCTTGTCCGGCAAGTGGGTGGATGCCGTGTGCAGCATCACCGATCAGAACCAGACGCGGTTTTACCAGCGACTTTACATGGACGAAATTCAATGGAAAGCCAGCTGGTGGGGTGACAAGCTGCATTTTCCCCAGTGTATAACAAGAAGCTTCGGCAACCTGCTGACATAGCGCTGCGTCAGACAATTGCTGAAGTTGATTTGCCTTTTCGTCATTGGCAGACCAAACCATGGAAACCTGCTTGCCGGGCATTGGAAGCAATGCCAGCACGCCGTCTCTCATAAACCATTGATAGGCAACATTGTGGTGAGTTAGTTCCGTGCTAAAATTCGCAACCACGCCGACTTGCTGGTAAGCGTGACGCGCAACTTCAATTCCGGCTTGTTTGCGCACCCAGGAGTTAGCGCCATCGGCACCAACCACAAGCGCACTCTGTAAAAGACTGCCGTCTGTCAGCTGCACGTCAATATGAGATTCATGCCAGGTGAATGAAGCACATTGGGCTGGACAAAATATTTTTATATTTTTATTGGCAGCTGTAAGCGCATTCCAGACGTTTATTTGTAATTGACGGTTTTCCACGATATAGGCTAGTTCTGATACGCCGAGGTCATATGCGCTAAAATCCAAACGTGCGGCATTATCATCGCCGAACACCGCCATGTCATGAACGGGGGTGATTCGGGCTTTATCCAACATTTGCCATACGCCATAATCTTGTAAAAAAGCAGCGCTGCCAGGACTTATCGCATATATTCGGCTATCCCAGCTTGCATCAGCTGGTAGCGTTAATGGCAAATGTGACTCTATCAGCGCAATTTTCAAATCGCTGTCTTTGAGTGCAACAGCCAGGCTTGCGCCAACCAACCCACCACCAATTATAACAATGTCAAATTTCATAAATGGATTATACAGACGCTTTTCATTTGAAATGTGCAGTCTTGATAAGACGCTATATGTGTATTATTACTCAGTAGACTATCTTGATTCTCGAAGCCAGTGACGGTGACTATTCTAATGCAAAAAGAATCTCCAGGCATTGATTAGTTTACGATAGAAGCCTTTTAACAGATAGTATCTGCAGCCAGCAGCAATATTATAAGTAGGACGAGGATTTGTTTCGTGGGCTAGCTCTTGCGTTGCTCTTCTTGTTTGGTTTGCTTGTCCACGTGTTTAACAGTTGGGGCTTTGGTGGGCGTAGGTGGGCAGCGACTGTTTTGATCTTGGATCAGATAGGGATGCAAGATGGGCGCCATTCCTTTCATTACCTGTACTGTCAGGGCGGAAGTAAAGCGAAAGGCAGCCGATTTGCTGCCCGGCACGTAAGCAGTTATGGTGCCGAAGTGATTTTTTCCCAGAAAAAATACGAAGGTGGCGGTGCGATTACGGGACTGGGAATTCAGCACTTGCCCGTTGCGGCCGATCGTTTCATTCCGATTATCGCCGGTACCGGTTTTTCCGCCCAGCGTTAGTGGTGTGCCGTCGCTCAGGTTAAAACTGCCCTGCAGGCGTCGGGCAGTGCCGTCTTCAGCCACTTGAGAGAGTGCATTGCGCAGGGTAGCGGCTACCGCCGAAGGCAGAACCTGCTGGCCGTACACTAGATGCCGGTTGAGCTTGGTTTCATACGGGGTACCTTCGGCAAAGTGCAGACTGTCGATGCGGACGGTTGGCAGGCGTATTCCATCGTTGAGAATGATTCCCATCAGTTCGGCCAGTGCTGCGGGTCTGTCTCCCGAGCTGCCGATCGCAGTAGCCAGTGATGGCACCAGATGATCGAAGGGAAAGCCCAAACGTTGCCAGCGCTGATGGATGTCAACAAAAGCCTCAATCTCGAGCATGGTGTGTAAACGATTATCGCGGGCACTGCGATGGCGGGTTTTGAATAGCCAGCTATAGACGTCTTGACGGTGGTTCTTGCTGGCGGAGAGCGCCTCGAAGAGTGTTGTCTGTGGATGGTTTCGCAAAAAACCGAGCAACCACAGCTCTAATGGGTGTACGCGGGCAATATGGCTCTGATCGGTTAGATTGTAGGCGCCTGGCCTATAGCGTTGGAAAAGTTCGGCTGCGCGTTTGTCGGAGAGATGTTCGTGAGGCAGATACTGGTGGAGAAAGGTGGCAAAAGTATCGATATCAGCATCCGGCAGCAGATAGCGGTGGACACTTGCCAGCCGGGCAGGCGTATAACGCAAGCCGTCAATGAAGATGTTTAGGCGGGTTTGTTCATCTTTGCCTTGGTATTTTCGCCAGAATTGCCGTAAATATATCTGGCCTTCGCGATCGGCAAAACGGCGCAGATATTCCTGGCGGCGGGGATCCTGGTCGTCTGTTAATAATCGGGCGCGGTTCCCGTTCAAGTATATGCTGTAACGAACGATGTCCCGCATCAGTCGGATAAAAGGCAGGTTAATGGATTCTCGCAATGCCTCCATTATAGTCGGGTGACGGTTGTTGTCTTCTTTGCGAAAATTCTCAAAGGTATGCACGCCGCCGCCGGTAAAAAAGCGTTCGCTGGTGCTGGCGGAGTAGCGTCGTTTGAGCGCTGACTGTAGCATTGCAGACAGATTGCGGTCTGGTGTATGTATCAGATAATCAACGGCCCAGTGGCTCAGTTGATCCTGCTGTTGCAGGCTGATTTGACGCAGTGCTTCTTTACTGTGGCTGGCATAGCGCTGGTGCAGTTCGGCAATGATTTCCAGGTAGGTGGTCAGCACCCGCAACTTAGCGGTTGAACCCAGTTCAAGTTTGCTTCCTTCATTGATATCGAAAGGTTGGCGGGTGTTGTCTGTTTGTACTCTGACCTTAACATGGTGCCGGTCTCGCTCAAACAGGGTAAAGCTGTAGTGCACATGCTGGGTTTCTTCCGGTGACAACAGATGCTTGCCTAACAGGCCGATTTCTCTGGCAAAGTCTGGTTCGGCCAACTGATGCAGATATTGGGTTATTTGTTGTTGCAATTCATATTGCAGGGTCGCCGAAGCCGATAAGTCGAGACGATCGAGATCATACATGGAATAACCGAGCAGATAGTTTAACCGGCTACGGGTGACTTGTAATCCTTTGTTGTTATGGACCAAGGTAACCGCCGAATTTTTCTCGAAATCACGGAAGACTAGCTGTTGTGCCAGTGCCGTATCTCGTAGCGATCGGCTAATCAGCCCGTCCCTGGCAAGCAAGCGCAGGTAACTGTCGGTGAGAGTGGATAGTTGTGTCCGGCCTTGGTCCAGATAATAGGATGGTCGTCGATGGGCAATCAATAGCGATAGTATCTGGCGAAGTGCCAGTCCCTGCTCATCGAGCGTGCCGTTTTGCCCATTACCAGGCATAAGTAAACGGGAAACATGATTTATATCAGCGTTATACCATACCCAAAGGCCGTCGCCGATGCCATTTATTTCGCCGTAGCCCGGCGCGGCGGACAGTGGTACAGTATTCAGGTAGGCGAGCGCAATTTCCTGGCGGGCAGCCAGAGTTTCCGGGCCATCCTGGTAGGCGCGTATACTTGCGGAGATTATTTGCCGCATTTTTTCTTTGGCAGATACGGTCAAGCCATTCGGCGAGTGACGGTATTTTTCTAACTGTGTTGCCAAGGTGCTACCGCCGACGGCGCTATCTTGCATCTCGAGTTTTCTGCCAATCTGAGACAATGCGGCTTTGGCAAAACGTGGCCAATCAACCGCTGGATTGACGTAGGCATGCTGATTGCTAAGTAAGCCTTTGTTCTCGATAAATAACAGGGCTTGCAGCACGATGGGAGGAATGGCGGAAAAATCAGGGTAATTCCGCTGCGGGTAACGGTACCGATAGATGGGCTTGGCGCGGCAATCATTAATTATCAATCCAGCCTGCGTTTTTTCCTGGTAAGGGGTGAAAAAACCGCGTTTGGTGTAATCGAGCAGAGCAGGGGAAAACTGTACTTGCTGCTCAATCATAAAATCATGCTGTTGGAGTCGCTTGAGCAAGGTGGGCATTGAGCTGTAACCCAGGCGTTTGTTGAAAGGACCGGTTTGTGGATAGTGAATGGCGGGGCTGGTACCCGGTTCAACCTGAAAGGTGAGCGTGCTGGCGTATCGCGAAATCTTTTGAGCCTGCAATCGGGATGTGTGCATCTCGTAGGCAATAAAAATCACCACCATGACAAGCAGAGTAAGCGGTGTCAACCTGACTAAGCGATGCCGCCGGGATTTGTGTTTGACCGCATTGGACGTTTGGGTAAAGGGAATTTCTTTTTCCTTGTTTAAGATAGGGGTATGTGTAATTGATTGCATGACACGCATTGCTGGCTCTCTTAGACCTTTGCTATTTAAATGCTTGTTGCAAGGAGTGTCTTACGGTGGCTGGTCGGAGCCTTATAAAATAATCGATAAAGAAAACTTCTGTATTTGTTGATGTTGCTTGCTAAGTTAGCAATTTGAATTACATTAATCGTCAGGATTGTGGTTAGCTTTAATTTTTTGCTTGGATGACTTTAAGTTTGTTTGCGATAATGTGAAGCAATACTGTTTTCGAATCTCTCGAAACGCTAGAGATTTTTGTTGGGTATCGATGCATTGCGGGTGGGTGGCTTGATCACGGAGACAATGTGATGTCATCGGAAATATCCCCATATGAGAATAAATGCGCCTTGTTGCCGAATTTCCTGAAGCATTGGGGGTTCTGATGTCTGATTAAGCGATAAACTTTTTATATTTTTTGCTTGCGGTTGGGCCTTTCTTAAGCAGATAAGTTATCGAATCAGTATCCGCGCTGAAACAAAGGTTTATTAATAATTTGAAAGGTGTTTGTGTTTGCGGCTGCAAACGACCGGTAATTGAAAAATATTCTTTGATTTTAAATCGACCCGAAAAAGGCAAATCCATCCCTGATGACGAGAGGTTAACTCAAAAGTTTCTTTGAGGAAATCAGATTTTTAGCTGGTGAAATTTGCATGGCCAAAAAGCAATACCACTTTATAAACAGGGGAATATTGCTATAAAAATCATGATTTTCCCTTGTTCGGGAGAATATGCCATGCTAGAATTTCGGCACAATTTAATAGCAGTTAAACATATCTAATGCTAGGAATTCTAAGTTGCGGATGCAAAGGTAGTAGAGCAAAAGAAATTAGATTTTCCGCAGGTGGATTGTGGTTATAACGGTACAAGTAAACAGATTTTCCTGGTGGCAGGGATTGTGGTTATAACGGTACAAGTAAACAGATTTTCCTGGTGTTTGGCTGGCTAATAAAATTGACTAAATAGATAAACGTTCAGGTTTAGATTTTTGTTAGCAATTTTGTAGTCGTACCGAAGTATCGGTAACAATTTAACAATTAATGTGGGGGATATATGAGTAGTAAGTCAATAGTAACCCTGGCGGGAGTCTCTTCTCTCGCTTTGTACTCAAGCATGGCGGTTGGGTCTAAATATAATTTTCCCGAGCCGCAAAGTGTCATAGCCAAGGATATTTATGACCAGCATATGATGCTTTTATGGATCTGTCTGGCCATATTTGTTGCTGTTTTTGGCGTCATGTTTTATTCCATACTGAAGCATCGCAAATCGCAAGGGTATAAGGCAGCTAATTTTCATCATAGTACGACAGCTGAAATAACCTGGACCATTATTCCTTGTATTATTCTTATCGCGATGGCATTGCCAGCGACTAAAACCGTAATTGCCATGAAAGATACGTCTGAGGCTGATATTACGATCAAGGCCACTGGCTATCAATGGATGTGGGGTTATGAGTATCTCCAGGGTGATGGAGAAGGAATCAGTTTCTACAGCAAATTGTCGACACCGAAAGCGCAACTCATTAACCAGGAAGCCAAGGGAGAAAATTATCTGCTGGAAGTTGATAACAACGTCGTTGTCCCGGTTGGTAAAAAAGTACGGGTAATTATTACCGCTAATGATGTTATTCATGCTTGGTGGGTGCCAGCGCTTGGAAGTAAGCAGGATGCGATTCCTGGGTTTATTCGCGACACCTGGTTTACCGCAGATGCACCGGGTATTTATCGTGGACAATGTGCTGAATTGTGCGGTAAGGATCACGGATATATGCCAATCGTTGTTGAGGTAATGAATGACGAAGACTATGCGCAATGGGTATCTGATCAGATGGAAAAATCGGCTGCTGCAGAAACAACAGCAGTAGAAGAAAGCGATAAAGGTTGAGCGTATACCATTTTAACTAATGAAATTTATGATTTTAATAGACGCGATGCTCATGCTGGGCAGTTAAAATCTTGGTGTGTTTCGGAAATTTAGTTCTAAGGAGATAAAAATTATGGCAGCAGTACAAGGTGACTTACACGGTCACGGGCATGATGAACATCATCCGAGCGGGATAATGCGCTGGGTGTTGACGACCAACCATAAGGACATTGGCACGATGTACCTGTGGTTTGCGTTGTCGATGTTTTTTGTTGGCGGCACCCTGGCGATGGGAATTCGGGCGGAGCTGTATCAGCCGGGAATTCAGATTTTAGAACCGGAGTTGTTTAATCAATTTACCACGCTGCATGGTCTGATCATGGTGTTTGGTGCCATTATGCCGGCCTTTGTGGGTTTTGCTAACTGGCAGGTGCCGTTGATGATTGGTGCGCCGGATATGGCCTTTGCCCGCATGAATAACTGGAGTTTCTGGTTATTGCCGGTAGCGGCCTCTTTGCTGATTGGTTCGTTTTTTGTGCCGGGTGGTGCGGCAGCGGGTGGCTGGACATTTTATCCGCCGCTCTCCACGCAAGGTGGTCTTGGTGTAGACATGATGATTTTTGCGGTGCATATCCTGGGTGCGTCATCCATCATGGGTGCGATTAACATCATTACCACGATACTGAACATGCGTGCGCCGGGCATGACGCTGATGAAAATGCCGCTGTTTGTTTGGACATGGTTAATTACGGCTTATTTGCTGGTATTGGCAATGCCGGTTCTGGCGGGTGTTGTGACCATGCTGCTGACCGACCGTCATTTTGGCACGAGCTTCTTTAACGCTGCGGGTGGTGGAGATCCGGTTCTGTTTCAGCATATTTTCTGGTTCTTCGGACATCCTGAAGTGTATATTATGATTCTTCCTGCGTTCGGTATTGTTTCAGAAATCATTCCGACATTTTCACGCAAGCCGTTGTTTGGTTATGCCTCGATGGTTTATGCGACGGCATCTATTGCAATCCTGTCCTGTTTTGTTTGGGCGCATCATATGTTTACCGCTGGCATGCCGACGGTCGGCCAGTTGTTTTTCATGTATGCCACCATGCTGATTGCCGTACCGACCGGTGTGAAGGTGTTTAACTGGACGGCGACAATGTGGCGCGGTTCGATGACTTTTGAAACGCCGATGCTGTTTGCAATTGGTTTTATCTTCCTGTTTGTGATTGGTGGTTTTAGTGGCGTGATTTGCGCGATTGTACCGATTGATATCCAAGTACAGGATACCTATTATGTGATTGCCCACTTCCATTATGTTCTCGTGTCGGGCGCGTTATTTGCGTTGTTTGCCGGTGCGTACTACTGGTTGCCTAAGTGGACCGGCAAGATGTACGACGAAACGTTAGGCAAGTGGCATTTCTGGTTATCCATGACCTTCTTCAAC
>BQJA01000112.1 GCA_021604405.1 Nitrosomonas sp.
TTCAGGCGAAGGACAGGAACATGTTTCTGTTTTCCCATTCTCGGTCGGTGAAGGCAGACCCATTGACTGGCTAACCATCGCGCCGATAATCGCTCTTGTCGCAGCCGGCGCATTCTTCTTCATGCGCAGCCGCCGCAAACCAGAGGATGATGCGACAGCGGCTTAACCACTAAATATCGTTTATAAAAAAAGGTATCCAGCCAGCGGCTGGATACCTTTTTTAAATTTTCCGGCAAGGCGCTGATAATCAATCGCCCGCAGCTATCAAGAATGAAAGAGTCGCAAGCGGTTTAGCCTAAACGGCGCTGTCGATGCCAATAGAGGAATAAACCGATAGCACAGCTGACTACCAAGGCAATAATAATTTGGTGAAGGTATTCTTTTACCAATGCTTCGTTATCGCCGATATAATATCCCAGCAAGGTTAGTATAATTACCCATATCCCTGCGCCCAAACTGGTATAGAAGCTGAATACGGCTAAATTCATTCGTGCCAGTCCAGCTGGCAGTGAAATATATTGCCGAACGCCGGGGATCAATCTTCCGGTGAATGTAGAGATATGGCCATGGCGGTAAAAAAAACTCTCCATTTTTAACAGCATCTCTTCTTTAAAAAAAACATACTTGCCATAGCGGAGTAAAAAAAGACGGCCGAGTTTTATCGCCAGATAGTAGTTTAGCAAAGCCCCGGCCAGACTTCCCAGTATGCCGCATAATGTTACTATAATGATATGCATTTCACCATTAAATGCAAGGTAACCCGCTGGAATCATAATGACTTCGCTCGGGAAAGGAAAGAAGCTGGATTCCAAAAGCATCAGGAAAAATATACCCGGGTAACCAAGACTGCTGACCGTGGCGACTATCCAATTAATAATTTCGTACAAGCTGATTTACCTTAATTTAGTGGGTACTAGCATTAACGTGTGAAATTTATACGACGGCTTCCTCTTGCGGTTTTTTTTCTGGTTTAACTAAGTCTTCACGCTTGACTCCCAGCAACATCAGGATGGGGCTGGCAACAAGGATTGATGAATAAATTCCAAACAGGATGCCGATTGTTAAGGCTAACGCAAAATAATACAGTGTTTCGCCACCAAAGAGCAGCATGGATATAACGACCATTTGCGTGCTGCCATGCGTAATGATGGTACGGGACATGGTGCGTGTAATTGCGTTATTAATAACTTTTGTGACAGGCGCTCGACGCAATTTCCGAAAATTCTCACGGATACGGTCAAAGATAACCACGGATTCATTAACGGAATAACCGAGCACCGCCAGCACAGCGGCCAGAACAGTTAGTGAAAATTCCCACTGAAAGAATGCAAAGAATCCCAAGATTACAACCACATCGTGGAAGTTGGCAACGATGCCGGCGACGCCAAATTTCCATTCGAATCGTACAGCCAGATAAATTACAATACCGAGCGACACAAATAATAAGGCCAGCGCACCGTTTTCAAGCAGCTCTTTGCCGACTTGTGGGCCGACAAACTCAACGCGGCGCATTTCCACCGTTTCATCATCTTCACGCAGTGCGTCCATCACAGTTTCAGATAATTGTGCGCTGGATAATTCGGGTATTATCGGTAACCGTATCATCACGTCACGGGACGTTCCAAAATTTTGTACAGTCGCATCAGGCATTTTCATGTCAACAAGAACAGTTCTTATTCTGTTGAGATCAGCTGCCTTGTTATAGCTGACTTCTAGCACTGTTCCACCGGTAAAATCAACACCCAAATTTAATCCCTTGGTGGCAATAAAATAACCCGCGAGGATAAATATCAGCAGAGAAGTCACCGTTGAGAGCTTTCCCCAACTCATGAAGGGGATATCGTGACTGAATCTAAAAAAGTCCATATATAATTCCTTATTAACCTCTGTTATTTTTGTTTTCTTCGTTTTTTGCCATTTGATTTAGAACTAGCTTTTTTAGGTCTTTTCCCTGTCTCGTTAATCGCAGGACCAGGGGTCTCAGCAATATCGTTGGTTTCATTTGCTTCGGTGGAACCTGGTTTACTGGGAATCTCCTTTGTTTCATCGGAAGTAATTGGTTCTTCTTTAGGGATTTCCTTGGTTTCGATAGGCTGAGCATTTGCATCTTCGGCAGTTTCTTTGGTTTCACTCAGTCCGGCAACAACGTCAGGAGAAGCGTTTGTCGTTATTTGAAAATAGGGATCCGTTTTCTCGGGTATCCAAATTTTGCCAATGGGAACCAGCTCAAGTTTGCGTCTGCTGCCATAGCAAAAATTTACCAGGCCACGTGATACGAATATGGCGCTGAAGACTGACGTCAGAATACCTAGACATAAAACAACGGCAAAACCTTTAACCGGACCAGATCCAAATGCAAAAAGTGCAATCCCGGCAATTAAGGTTGTTATATTGGAATCGAGGATTGTACCAAAAGCACGTTCATAACCTGCGCTAATTGCCAGCTGCGGTGATGCGCCATTTCGCATCTCATCACGTATCCGTTCATTGATGAGGACATTTGCGTCAATTGCCATACCGACTGTTAGTGCAAGGGCTGCCATTCCGGGAAGCGTCAAAGTGGCTTGTATGATTGATAATAAACCGATCAGCAATAATAAATTGAAGCTCAGCGCAATAACCGAGATAACGCCAAATGCCATATAATAAATCATGATAAAGATGGCAACAGCAATAAAGCCGTAGAGCGTAGAGTTAAATCCGCGCGCAATATTTTCAGCACCAAGGCTGGGACCGACCGTTCGTTCTTCGATTATTTCCATGGGTGCGGCCAGTGCGCCGGAGCGTAACAACAATGCGATATCTTTGGCTTCCAGACTATTCATGCTGCCGCTGATCTGTACGCGGCCGCCACCAATTTCCTCGCGAATTACCGGGGCGGTTACGACTTCGGTGTGGTCTCTTTCGGTCAGTAAAATAGCCATGCGCCTGCCGACATTATCCCGCGTGAGCTGTTTGAAAATGCGTGAGCCATTGTTATCCAGACGGATATGCACGGCAGGCTGATTGTCCATATCAAAACCGGGCTGCGCATCAGTGATGCGATCACCGGTTAACAACACCTGTTTATTTACCAGTAGCGGACCACCGCCACGCTCTTCATAGAGCTCAGTACCAAACGGGACTTTTCCGCGGAGCGCGGCATCAAGATCACGCTCATCGTCTACCATCCGTATTTCAAGGGTAGCAGTACGCCCCAGAATATCTTTAGCTTTAGCTGTATCCTGTACCCCCGGCAACTGAACAATGACACGGTCAGCGCCGGCTTTTTGAATGATTGGTTCGGCCACACCCAGCTCATTGACACGATTGCGCAGCGTCGTAATATTCTGCTCGACAGCTGCTTCTTTCATCTCCGTTTGCGCTTCTTGCTTAATCGACGTGACAAAATTGTAGTTAGTACCGGCATTTTCCGCTTGCAAGGCTAAATCGGGAAAATTTTCTTTAAGTTCAACCTCCGCCTTGTTGCGTGATTCGATGTCGCGAAACTTGAGGGTCAGCTGATCACCTTCCCGCTCAAAACCGGCGTACGGAATCCGCTTTTCGCGCAGGCTGCTGCGTATATCAGAACTATATCGGTCAAGTGATTTTGAAATTGCGCCTTCCATATCTACCTGCAGCATAAAATGCACGCCGCCGCGCAGATCTAGCCCGAGATACATTGGTAATGCACCAATACTTGTTAACCATTGGGGAGAGTTGGGCAACAGATTGAGCGCGACGATATAATCATTGCCAAGCAGTGTTTGCAGAATATCTCTGGCTTTGATTTGCACGTCTGTACTTTCAAAACGTACTTTAATGCTTCCTTCGTCAAGAAATGTTCCGCTGCTGACAAGATTCGCTTTTTTTAGCGCGTCTTCGACTCGTTGCAGGAGTCCGGTATCAATGTTTGCCGTTATTCGTAATGGAGAAATCTGTACAGCGGGTGATTCACCGTAAAAATTCGGCAGGGTGTAAAGCAGTCCAAGCAGTAGTGAAACCGCAATAATCAAATATTTCCAAAGCGGGTAGCGGTTCATGATTTTAATTCGTTATTGAATATTAAAAGATGGAATAAAAAGTGAAGATAGGTTTAATGCGGCAATTACAAGGTTAGACTCAGTCAGTTTTTTCGTTCTTCTTTGCGGCTTCGCTATCGGTATTGATTGAATTGTCGTGGGTTTCCGCTGTTTGTTTGCTTTCCTCATCGTCATTCTTTATTGCCTTGGTGCTTTTTTGTGGTTTGCCACCCTTGGGTGGTGTAATGTTTTTCAGCGTTCCCTTGGGTAATAAAGTCTGAACCGCTGTTTTCAGTAACGTCACTTCAACATTGGGTGCAATTTCAACGATGACGTAGCTATCACTGACATTGAGGATTAAGCCCAGTTCACCGCCGCTGGTGATAACCTCGTCGCCTCTTTGCAACGCTTCAATCATTTGCTTGTGTTCTTTCGCACGTTTGGATTGCGGGCGAATTAACAGTAAGTAAAATACTGCAAAAATCAGAATTAACGGTAATAACGACATCAGACTGCCTTCTGATTGGGCAGGAGCCGCAGCCTGAGCGAAAGCTTCACTAATCAACATGATATTATTTCTCCAAGATGGTTAAAAATTCTACATTTTAGCATGATGCAGGGTTATGCCAGAAATTCTCTTGCATATTTTTCAAATTGTCCGGTTTCGATTGCGGCGCGAATTTCAGCCATTAGTTGCTGGTAGTAGAAGAGATTGTGGATAGTATTCAGATGGGCGCCAAGGATTTCATTGGTGCGCTGCAAATGGTGCAGATAAGCGCATGTAAAATGGCGGCAGGTATAGCAGCCACATTCCGCATCGGGCGGTGTTGTATCCAAACGGTATCGGCTGTTACGTAATTTAACAATGCCACTGCGCGTGTACAGCCAGCCATTTCGCGCATTACGGGTGGGCAAAACACAGTCAAACAGGTCAATACCCTGCGCTACGGCATAAATGATATCCGCAGGTGTGCCAACACCCATCAGATAGCGAGGTTTGTCGGTGGGTAACAAAGCAGCTGTATATTTGAGAATGCGTTGCATGTCTTGCTTGGGTTCTCCCACGGATAAACCACCAACAGCGTAACCGTCAAAACCAATCGTTAGTAGCCCTGCGAGAGACTGATTGCGCAGATTTTCGTGCATACCACCTTGTACGATGCCGAATAGTGCATTGGGATTATTCCCGTGTGCCTGTTTTGAACGCGCTGCCCAGCGCAGGCTTAATTCCATCGACGCGCGTGCCGTGCATTCATCTGCCGGGTAAGGCGTACACTCGTCAAAAATCATCACAATATCTGAATTGAGTGATTGTTGAATTTGCATGCATATTTCAGGTGTGAGGAAACAGGTGTCGCCGTTGACGAGTGATTTAAACTTCACACCCTGCTCAGTAATTTTACGCAGTTTTCCCAAGCTGAATACCTGGAAACCACCGGAGTCGGTTAAGATCGGCTTGTGCCAGCCCATGAACTGATGCAATCCGCCATGTGCTTCAATAACTTCCAAACCAGGCCGTAGCCAGAGATGAAAAGTATTGCCGAGAACAATCTGCGCATTAATCTCTTGTAACGCCGCCGGCGACATGGTTTTAACCGCACCGTAGGTGCCAACTGGCATAAAAGCAGGGGTGGCGACGGAGCCATGGGCCAACGTCAGAGTACCGCGACGTGCCAGATTATCAGTGCACTGCAATTGAAATTTCATAATTTTTTCTCGATCAGCATAGCGTCTCCATAACTGAAAAAACGATAACGTTGTGTGATTGCGTGTTGATAAGCACGGCGGATATTGTCCATTCCGCCAAAAGCGGAAACCAGCATCAATAAAGTAGATTGCGGTAAATGGAAATTTGTCAGCAGCCGGTCAACCACATGAAAGCGGTAACCCGGTGTAATAAAAATACTGGTTTCGCCATGACCTGGTTTTAATTTGCCTTGATTATCTGCAGCGGAAGCTTCTAAAGCGCGTAAGGATGTCGTGCCAACGGCAAGTATCCGTCCGCCATTGGCTTTGCTTTGATTGATAGCCTTCACGGTCTTTTCTGGAATAAAAAAGAATTCGCGGTGCATTTTATGATCATTAATATTTTCAGAGCGTACCGGTTGAAATGTTCCGGCGCCTACATGAAGTGTGATATAGACAGTTACAACCCCCATTTTTTGCAGTTTCGTCAACATCAGTTCATCAAAATGCAGTCCGGCAGTCGGTGCCGCTACCGCACCGGAATTTTTGGCAAAAATTGTCTGGTATCGGGCTTCGTCAGCCGAAGTTGCTGAGCGCGAAATATACGGCGGCAGCGGCAAGTGGCCAAATTGGTCCAATAACTCACCGACGGTTTTTTCATGTTCAAAAAATAAGGTATAAAAAGATTGTTCATTTGCTAAGACGGTTACCGGAATCGTACCCGCAAGCAACAATTTAGAACCGGTTTTGGGTGCATGGCTGGCGCGGATGGCGGCGAGGACATGCTGATCATCCAGTACCCGTTCTATCATTACTTCAACTTTCCCTCCACTGCTTTTTTTGCCAAATAAGCGTGCCTTGATCACACGGGTGTCATTAAAAACGACCACATCGTCTGCACGTAAATAATTTGGTAGGTCAGCAAACAATACGTCCGCTAGCTTGCCATTTCTGCCATCGAGGCATAGCATTTGGCTGCTGGCGCGCTGTTTTGTTGGGGACTGAGCGATTAGCTCAGGTGGCAGATAAAAATCAAATTCCCGGGTTTTCATCGGGTGCATTATACTAATGTATTGAGTTTTCGCCCATGCAGCTTGCTGTGTTGCGGGATTTCAGTGATAATTGCACCTGCTGTTTGTACGTTGTACGAGAAAACGCAGCAAAGAACCTTTGCCGGGATGGCGGAATTGGTAGACGCACGGGATTCAAAATCCCGCGATGGTGACATCATGGGGGTTCGATTCCCCCTCCCGGTACCAGTGCCCATGCGGGTTTTAGCGATTTCGTGTTTTTTTAGTCTGCTCCGCGATAAGCAACTTGCTCCGCAAAAATCATTTTGTTGGTGTTGTCTTGTCACCTTTCCTGCCACGAATATAATGCTCGGTCATGGTAATGTTAGAATGCCCAAGTTGCTTTTGTGCCTGCCGTATGTCACCACTTGACTCCGCCTTATCTGTACCAGCTTTGCCGCGTAGATCACGGAACTGGAATTCTTTTGGCGCTATGCCTGCGGCTGATCTTGCCCGGTGAAAGTGACCTTGCAATGTCCTTAATGTGATGGGTTGACCTGACTCGTCCACTATCAATGCTAAGCAGCGGATTTTATACCCTGCCTTTCGAACCATTATTCGTGCTAGAAGAGTAGCTAGTTCGCCCTCAATGCTGATTCTGATACGTTTCTCGGTCTTGTTCTGAGTGATTATTAGCGTGTTGTCTTTAATGTCAGTTTCATTCATTTTCAGCACGTCTGACGGCCTTTGGCCAGTGAGGTAGGCTAGTGACATGGCGTCCTGTAACGGGACGCTCGCGGTCTGATATACTGCATCAAAGATTTCGTCTTCTATATATATATTCTTGCGACCCTTTTCTTTTTTCCCGGTGATGCCCCTGCAAGGGTTTTCAAGGTCTGTATATCCCCATTCACGCGCTTTATTCCAAATATGACTGAATAGCGCCTTTTCACGGTTTGCTCTAATGGTTCCGCGCCAGTCGAGATATTGGCGTATATTTATGGGCTTGATCTTATTCAGCGGGGCGGGTGGGTTGTCGAAGAATTTATAAAGCATGTTCAGCTCGCGGAGATTATCTTTTTGCGTTGCTGGTGCTTTATGCGGAATGACTTCTTTGATATAACGTTCAGCGGCGTATTTGAATGTGACTATTTCTGCGTGCTGTGGTTTTGCGTCAGCTTCTAGTTCAGCCCATTTTTTTACCGCCATGGCGTAATCACTGCCGAGCGGGATTTCCCTCCTTGGCTTGCCACCAGTATCATAATAGTAGTGGACCTTGTTCCAACGCTTCCTGGCGCGCATTCGCGTTGGTAAGTTTCTGCGTGCTGTTCTGTTTCTTCCCATTTTATCATCGACCTAGAACCGCAGGTCTCCACTCAGTGTCAGGTTTGTCGACTTCTTTTCCTTCCAGCGCTGCGATTGTTACTACTGGTCGACCGGCGGCATTGATATGGAATGGTATGCCCATGTCGCGCAGCGCATCAATCTGACAAGACTTACGCTTTTTGCCGGTCAGTATTTCTAGGTCGTTTTGTGATAGAAAAATGCTCATCACCAGTAATCCGAATAAATAATGGAATGTCCAAAAATTGTTATTCCCGCGTACAATATTCCGCATATTTGATCAGGTACATAGTGAATAGAAAATTTCTTATTCGACCAATCAGTACCGCGATAGAAGAATTTATAAAATATTCGTTTGTTTCTAATCATCCCGGCAACCTATCCCGCACGCCTTCCAAGTGTTCAATTACGCATGACATTTTGTCGGCTCTATCTTCTATGCCGTTCCAGGCGGGTTCTTTGGAAAACATATGCACACCGTTATTATTACCCCATATTCTAGGGTGTTTTCCAGCCCACATTTCAAGCATAAATTTATTTTTAAAACCTAGCTCATTGGCTATAAGATTGCCGCCATGCTCAAAGCTAAATATGCCATTTTCTCCATGATTGAACCATTTCGCACCATAATCTTTCACAGCATGCATATACCATCCAGCAACACAGGCAACAGTCTTAGATGAAGTCCCTTTTAAAACATCCGGATCATATATTTCAAAAAAACCGTTTTTATCTGCAAATTTCCTAATCTTTTTGAAATTGTCGATTACCGTTTGCATTTGCTTTTTGGTTGGGTGGTTCATAATTCGATCTCCTGCCATTCTTGATCAATCCATTCGATGAATCCGTCAGAGCTATCAACTTTAGCTATACTATCAATCATATGAATTCTTATCAGAGTCTTATTACTAGGCGATACTCTGCATATATATCTCTTATATTTAATAACTTCAGGTTTGAATCTGAATTCAACATTCTCATGAAATAATGGAATGCCACTAGAGCTTAAATGCGATCCTACAATATCAATCCATCCTATATCAGATCTATACTGTAATTCCTTGCCAGTCTCAGCCCATTCAATGATTATGTCCGCATGTCTGTGGCGTGGCATATAAACTCCTTGCTTAATTTATAATTCACATTCCCGCGCAATTTTCGCGCTATCCACGCCACCAATAAAGATAATGACAGCTAGAATCGCGCAGTAAATGATTATTTTGGTGGTGCCGTCCAGGGTCGTGTTTCTTTTATTATCAATCATTTAATATCTTTCCCTTAATTCTTTTTTATATTTGCTGATATTGGTGTGAACGGTTGAAATCTTCAGATTCAACCTATCGGCTATTT
>BQJA01000113.1 GCA_021604405.1 Nitrosomonas sp.
TCGCACAGCCAGTTCGGCGCTGAATAGAGTGACATAAGGATCGCGTGGATGACCCTGCTCTGCCCGCTTCAACCACCGTTCGGCTACGGACAAATCCATTTCGGGCAGGAGACGCAACACATTCGACTTCTCCATCCCCCATCTCGCAACCCTGTTACCACCATCAACTGTTAACGCAATTCGATATGCCACACGTGCTCTATCGAATTCTCCTTCGTTAAGCCATTTGATTGCATTTTGCATCGAGTCCATAAACCGCGGCACCTCGAGCGGATGGTTATGGAATGTAGTAGCAATAGCAACTGCGCAAGCGAAAAGCATCCAGACAAGACCTCGCCGTAACACATCGAACTTTTGGTTTTGGTCTGTTAGGGAAATCATTCAGGCAAACCCCAAGGTAGTCACTACAGAATGATGAGTCCAAAGTAGCCAGCCGATGCCAATACCACCTATAGCAAAAACCTGGAGCCATCTACCTGAAAGGTTCATTTTCTGTATGACTACCGGCAAGGCAAAAGGCAGAAGAATTTCCGAGTACGCCAGTATCCGCTCGAATGGAACCTCGAAGCGTACGAGTAGACTGGCTACCGCCACTGTTATGGCAAACGCTTTCAATACCCTTGTCTTTTGATCATTATCATTGCCAGCATAGATCAGCAGTAACCATGCAATGCTATAACCAACCAAGAACTTGGCAATGTGATAATCGCCTTCATTGCGCGTTGCATATGGCAGGTAACTATTAATATCGATTCCTGCTGTCATTAATAAATTCGTACCCAGCCATCCCGCTACAGGGGCCATAGCAAGGCAGAAAACAATCCAGCGTCGGTCAATGTTTGCCAGGGCAATAGCACCAATAAGAATCACAGATGGCTGGTGTATTAAAAATGCTAATACCGCTGCAAACAATAGCCAGAAAACACTGCCTTTAAGATAGCGCACCATGCAAAATATGATGATTGCCGCGGCGAGCCCCTGTCTTGTGGTGTTACCAAATGACAAGAAAAACGCAGGCAGCAATGGCATCAAGAACAACGCGATAACAACAGAACGCGGATCATGTCGGCCAAAGAAAGACATGAGCGCCGCAATCGTTAGCGCAACACAGGATGCTGAGATAATTCGCAGAGGCCAGGGATCATTAACAAGCTTATTCAATACAAAACCAATTGAATAAAACAGCCACTCTTTTTCATAGACCAAAGGACTGCCATCAAAGCCCGTCAGGTAGCTCCATGAGTCGATGGAGTATCCGCCCCAAACCAGATAGAAGATTACGAGAAGTAGCGATTGGACAATCAGCACGTCGCGATATAGCTTGTCGCGTGCTCCTTGTGATGACAACGCTGTGAACGCAATAAGCTCAACCAGCAACAGATAACCAGGCATTGATAGCATGACTAAACCATCAATTCAGCTGATAGCCCGACAAAAGTATTTTTGCTGTAAAGAGCAATCGATAATCCGCTGGAATCTCATTGACGTACCCTATGTTTGCGACTCTTTATACGCTCACCCAGGTTCATTAATCCGATCCCCGCAAGGATCCACAGCGGCACCATCGCTGGAACCTGGTATCTCCATCCATAACTGACAATAGTCATTGCATGAAGCAACCCATATCCAAGTGCCACCAGAACGAGCCAGTAGGCAACAACTGACGAGCGCTTGCCCGCACTGAACAGTTGTCGCAAACCAAAGTAAAGTCCCGTAAGAGCAATTACTAAATACACACCATTAACTACGTTATGAATCATCGAAAATGTCGACTTCAGAGGCAGAAAATAGTAAATGAATCTACGTATTGTGATACTGATAAATTCGTAGACGCTGTTCGCACCCACAACATAGGTATCCGGTTGATCGGCAATTATCCAACCCAGTCGATAGTAGTGCGCCGCCTGACTCACTTTAAATTTGACATACCAAGGCAAGACTTCATTGAAACTACTATCTGAAAATATCACTGCAACAATCAACGGAACACAGATAAAAACGAAGAGTGTGGCAGTCGTTGTCATCAATAGAAAGCGCCGACGAATACTGCGAATAGAGTGTGGTCTATTACCACCAAGTAGTGCAGCGATGATAACGAGTGGCAGAAGCAGGATACCAGTTGGCCTGACGAAAAATCCTGCAATTGCGAAAACCGCGGCATAAATCCATCGCCTGCCCCCGCCAAACAGAACTGCTCGAATCGTTGCCCAGATACAGGCACAAACCACCAAGAGGAAAATCGTCTCTGAAAGCATCCAGTACGACCACAGTGGTATAGCCGGCAAACCAAAAATCATATACAACCCGGCTATCAGCATCACTCCCCTCGATGTGGCCACATCGACTAATAGCAATCCCCATATTTCAAAAACCAGGTAGATTGCGATTGCGAATAGCAATACGTTGAATATGGCCGCAGCGAGAACCGGAGAATCTGGAAACGCTTCATTAATAGACCATAAGTAAATACCTGAGATCACATAATTCGGAAACATTGAATCACCAGTATGGTCGCACCCACCTGGCCCGCACTGGCGATACCAGGCATCGACGAGATACTCTCCAAATTCAATAAATCGGTGAGTATCGACACTTTTACTTGGCCCAAAAACGAGTAACCCACACAGCAGAATCGCCAGAGTCAACACTAATGCGATGAATGATGTCGAATTATTCTGGTGCCGTGTCATCGCTTTGTAATGGACTGGTCGGTTTTTATTCACTACAACTCACGATATTCAATTCTTCTTATCAAATTCATTGACCGATAACGGATTTCCAGTTAAAAGATGGCAGCCATATTACCCTGCAAAACCACTGATCTCCCGGGGAGATTATTGGCATACCCCAAATCTCAGCATTTGTGACTCAGAATCCTTCTTACCACAGCAATGCCGCCCGCCAATAAAACCATATTACACGTAGGGAAATATTATCCTCCCGCTCGTGGCGGCATGGAATACTTCCTCGCAGCACTTGGCAAGTCTCTTGAGAAACTTGGTACACGCTGTGTGATCCTTGCTCATAACCACAAGCCGACGGGCGAAGTAGCAGATCGTACCACTACGGGGAATCACGATAATGAGCCATCAAGGATATATCGAACACCCGTACTAGTGACTTTTGCCTACACGCCGATCAGCCCTTCTTTTCCAATATGGATAAACAGGGTTCTGAAGCAATACAAGCCCGACATAATTCATATTCACATGCCAAATCCATCTGCATTCTGGCTCCTGAATTCACCCCGGGCAAGGCGAATTCCATGGGTCATCCATTGGCACTCCGATGTACTGCCGTCAGTCCATGACAAGTGGCTAAAATCACTCTACCGATTCTACAGGCCCTTCGAAAAGCGGATGCTTCGACGGGCAAAATACGTCATTGCGACGTCGAAAGCTTACATGGACAGCAGCGATGCCCTCTCCTCCTGGCATCAAAAATGTCATGTCATCCCTCTTGGTATTGATCCGTATAACCAGCAACAAACATCATCGGGTGATATGAAAACGGCCAATCGCCTGTGGAATGGTGCCGAAGCTCGTGTCCTGTGCATCGCACGATTGTCGTATTATAAGGGGCTGCCTGATCTTCTGAATGCAGCCAGATATCTCAGGAATACGCGGATAGTCATTGTTGGCACCGGGGAACAAAAAAACGAGTTGCATCGTCTCGCTGAAGATGAAGACATCACGGAGAAAATTGCGTTTGTCGATGAATGTGAGGAACCTTTGAAAGCCGTCTTACTCGACACCTGCACTTGCCTTTGTCTGCCTTCTATCGAACGAACCGAGGCGTTCGGCATGGCGCTCCTTGAAGCCATGGCTCACGCCAAGCCAACAGTCATCTGCGATATTCCCGGCTCCGGCACCGGCTGGGTCGTGCAGGACGGTGAAACGGGATATATAGTGCCCATGCAACGCCCGAGAGAATTGGCACACGCCATAGACAAACTGACATCAGATCCATCTAAGGCACGAGCAATGGGACAAGCAGGTAGACAACGTCTCGAATCCGAATTTTCTATCCATGGCGTCGCCACACGGATCAATGAGATATACAATCGTATCTCACAAGACGCCCAGGAGGAATTGTGAGCACCAGTCATACATCAAATATCGGAAACTCGGCACAAGATCGCATACTGGTTGTGATTCCTGCCTTCAACGAGGCAGGCTCCGTTGGCAAGGTGGTACGCGACGTCATACGACTTACCGGCCATCCGGTAGTCGTTATAGACGACAAGAGCATTGATAATACAGCCGATGAAGCACGTGCTGCCGGCGCCGATGTCATCCAACTACATATTCGCCATGGGGCTTGGGGCGCAGTACAAACAGGTATGCGTTATGCCCTGCAATCCGGCTACGATATTGTTGTCACCATGGACGCCGATGAGCAGCATGACCCTGCATCCATATCAGAACTTCTCGCGCCCCTTCAATCGGGCAATGCTGATGCTGCGATTGGTCTTTATCTCGAACGCGGATCTCGACTCAGGATATTTGCATGGGGACTTCTTCGTCAACTTTCGGGGCTTAAAATCGAAGACATCACTTCAGGATTCCGCGCATACAAACGCCCCACCCTTGAAATATTGACATCCCGTGCTGCGACTTTACTGACTTATCAGGACATAGGCGTTTTAATCCTGATGAAAAACGCCGGACAACGCATAATTGAAGTCAATGTACCCATGTATGACCGTAAATCCGGGATATCCCGTATCTACTATTCATGGCACGCAGTGTTAACTTACATGTCACAGACGTGCCTTTTGTGCATTTCCAAAGTCAGTTTGAGCTGGCCATCCAGGAAGAAACCTGTAGCGAACGGAGTCGAATAAATTCCATATGGACTACCAAACGACATCAGCCATCATAGCTTTTTTATCTGTCGGCGTAATTTTATGGTTGATTCGCAAAGACCATCTGCATCCTCGAAAGGCTTTATGGTGGATCGCTGTTTCAATCGCGATTGCTCTGCTCGGGTTATTTCCTAAAACAACCGACTGGGTTGCCGGCAAACTAGGTGTTGATTATCCACCAACCATTTTATTCGTGGTCGCGTTTCTAGCACTGTTAATCAAACTTCTACGGCTGGACATTGCACGGACACGAGAGCAACAAACTGTGCTCATACTTTCTCAGCGCGTATCCATACTGGAAAAACGACTGGAAGATATTAAGAATAATAAGACTCCTTAAGCGGCTTCTTCATGTGTAGCCATAACCTGCATATGGCAGCAACACAGCCATACTCTAACTTTGTTAGGCTAGTGTATGATTTTCAACTGTGTGCACTCCCAAAATAGTACAAATTTAGTTGAATCTATTAGTGACAACTCAATTCGAAGCATTCAATAAGCCTCACTCTCCCGGATTGTTTCTTTTAAGAAATTGGCGTGCTTGGCGATGGGTCTGCTTGGTCATGGTGGTCGTCGTGCAGATTATTGCTATGTGGAATATTTCTATTATTAACCATGATGAACGCTATCAAATTGGAGTAAGCCATGGATATGCCGAAGGATATAACCAATCAATCAAACTTATTGGGTCTCATATAACAGCTAGAGATGTCAGCTCGCCAGATCGTTTCGTGACACTTCGAACGCCACCGGGTTATGCGTTAATTTATGCCGCGATACAATCTTGGGCAATTCAACTGGCGGCCATCGATCTTGGCCTGGATCTAGTCGCGACAGTTATTTTCTTCATCGCGTGGTTTGTGATTCTCGAGCAAATCGGACCCATTATCGGCATTTGGCCTCGCATCATCATTTGGGCAGTCTGGTTGATTTTTCCTGCAGGACTGATCGCATCTGCTGATTCGGGGCATACCACAGGCATTGTATCACTAGCACTCTTCTCGCTTGCACTTGCGACAGGAATGAGAGTCGTTACGGGTTCATCCCGAGATCGGCATGTTCTTTCGGCCGTTTATTCCGGTATTGTGATGGGATTTGCAGCACTGATACATTATGAGTATTGGGTCATTGCGGCAATTATTCCCCTCACCTGGCTATGTCATGCAGTTCGATTTAGCGATCAAAAACATAGATTTCGTCGAGCGATGAGTGCTTGCACAATATATTCGATCATAACGTCTATATTCATAGGCCTGGTTGCCATAAACAACTATGCTCTGGCTGGCCGATTTACACGTACTAATCCTGCATCGACCGATAGCCTAAACTTCGAACATCTCTCATATATAATTCCCTTCCCTAATTTTACAATTGGGTTAAGCTCTGAAAGATTCTATGAGCCCGTGTCTCGAATAGTATTCAATACCGATTTCGTTATTGCAGTATTTTTAATTGCTCTTGCAGTATGGAATACATGGCGATGGTTACGAACAGAAAATTACAATTCAAAAATCCGTGACCACGCACCTTCACAGAGCTCACTGAACGCTTATATTGTCTCATTGGAATCAGCACGATTTATATTCCTGTCTGGAATAATTACGATTGTGGTCGTTACGGCATTCCTCTCATGGTTCAGTATAAATTCAGGCATTCACCCATACCGAGGCGGATGGGTACAGTTAGCTGAACTACGTTACTTTGCACCCGTTTTTCCATTTCTTTTGCTTACTCTGGTACTTGTGTTTTCCGAACAATCACAAATTCCGAGAAGAAGTCGAGTTAAATTATTTCTCGGAATAGTCACTGGAATGATTATGATTATTGGCCTCGCACCTCGGTTAGTTGAGCGGGCAGAAAATGTAGCCAGCTTCATTAAAACGCCGTTCAAATTACGCCAGTATCGGGATGTCGAGATACTTCATGAACTCGCCAGCCGAACCTCGAATGGAGACATCGTGCTATTTATTGAAAAGAAGCAGTATTGGCTGCGTGACGCATCACTGATGGCAGGTTTACCCACAGCTATGGTTGATTGGAAGCTGGGAGTCCAGACAAAAAGACCTACAAATATAATCTTCTATGCCACGGAGATTGACAAGCCCCGAATACTAGATAAATTACAAGGGCAGAAAATCAACCGAATCAAGTTCCGACAAGGGTACTTTTATCAATATTATTTGGATCCTACAGGATCCTCTAATGTTCTCGGGAAGTGAATTCATGTCAAAAGTGCTACGTGAACTGGCTGTAAAATCGCATCACAAAACAATTTTCAAGCGTCGAATCCAAGCGTTAACCAAAGCCATTGTCCCCCATCTCAAACCGGGGCAAATACTTGATGTTGGTTGCGGTAACGGCATGCTTGCCTCAGTTGTGGGGCAGCAGCGACCAGACATAGAAATTCAAGGTGTAGATATTTATTTACGACCGAAATCATACATTCCGGTTAAGCAATTTGAAGGCGATACTCTACCCTTCGACGACAATACGTTTACTTCGGTCATGATTGTCGATGTATTACATCACACAGATAATCCCGCCATAATTCTTGCCGAGTGCCTGAGAGTATCCAGTGAGATAGTTGTTGTTAAAGATCACCTGTACAGAAATAGTTGGGAACACATGCTATTACGGGGAATGGATTGGGTGGGCAATGCTCCCCACGGTGTTCGATTGCCGTACAATTACTTCACACCACAGACTTGGCTAGACTGTCTCAAGGAGGCTGGGCTCCATGAGACATCACGAATTAATTTCGTAAGTGGATTGTATCCTCAACCTTTGCAGTGGATCGCAGGTGGTCGAATTCAGTTCATCAGCACATTAACTGAACAATTATAGTACTGATAATGATTCAGAATGGGGCTGTAGAGTTCACCTTATTGATGCCGTGCCTCAACGAACAGGAAACACTGGCTATCTGCATTCAAAAGGCACATCGTGGTGCCGAAAATGCGGGTATCACTTCATACGAAGTACTTATTTCAGACAACGGCAGTTCTGATGGATCGCAGCAGATCGCTCAATCCCTCGGTGCACGTGTCGTTCATACATCTGAACGTGGCTATGGAGCGGCCATTCGGCAGGGTATAAGTGAGGCATTTGGTAAGTTCGTCATTATGGCAGATGCCGATGATAGTTACGATTGGTCATCAATCTCAGAGTTTGTTGAAAAATTGCGTCAAGGTCATGATCTCGTAGTGGGTACACGGCTTAAAGGCGAAATTAAGCCCAATGCAATGCCCTTTTTACATCGATATTTAGGCAACCCTGTATTAACATTTTTTGGTAATTTGTTCTATCGAGTAAATCTAAGTGACTTTCATTGTGGGATGCGAGGATTTCGCAAAGATGCAATACAAGAACTTGGACTGAATACCTCGGGAATGGAATTTGCGAGTGAGATGTTAATAAAATCAGCACAAGCGGATCTTAAGCGTGCTGAAGTGCCTATCACACTGTACCCTGACGGCCGAAGTCGCCCACCGCATTTACGTACCTGGCGGGATGGATGGCGACATCTTAGATTCATGTTGCTCTTCAGCCCACGGTGGTTATTCATCTACCCTGGCATCATTGCTTCTATTATTGGACTGACAATAATGTTGCTTTTAATTCCAGGGCTGGTTGCTGTTGGTGGAGTCGAGTTCGATGTTCATACACTTCTTATCGGGGCGATGTTGCTTGTAGTAGGAACACAAACAATCGGCATCGGCGTTATTGCACGTGTCACAGCAGCACGATTAGGACTATTGCCAACAAATATTGCACTTGAAAAAAAACTTGAACGCTTTTCCTTGGAACTCGGTCTAACGATAGGCCTCTTACTGTTTTTGTTTGGTATTTTAGCTATAAGTGCTGCAGTATTTCAGTGGGGTCAAACAAATTTTGGTCCACTTGACTATCAACACACGCTTCGTATCCTCATCCCCGGTGTTACGCTATGTACACTTGGGCTACAGGCATTTTTTTTTAGTTTCCTTGTTTCCCTATTTGACCTTCCTGTTACCGACGGACAACTTTTTGGAAAGAAAAAATAGCGAAATAACACTTACCCGCAAAATAGCTTGATGCATAACTCAGTTCTCAATCTCTGCACTCCCCTCTTTTCTTTTTCTCATTCCAGCTAGCTTGTATTCCCCGCAGCCAGACAGAATATGGAATCTTCATCCACCATATAAAGGGTACAGTGCCCCAATGATTACGTACTACAGACATTGATTCCCGATAATGCAATCTTCGAAATTGCCTGGTCTTTGTATCAGAATGATCGCGATTTACTGCAACTGTCTCAGAAACGTATAGTAATGGCCCAAGAGCGTGTGATAGACGCCACCATAAATCATAGTCCATTGACATAATGAGATCTTCGCGA
>BQJA01000114.1 GCA_021604405.1 Nitrosomonas sp.
TATTAGTGCGCCCGTAGCTCAGTTGGATAGAGTACTTGGCTACGAACCAAGGGGTCGTGGGTTCGAATCCTGCCGGGCGCGCCAGCAGATCAGGTTTCAATTTGCTACAATTTTTACTTTCTTCGTCTTTGAGAAAGTTTAAATTATTTCAGAAGGCCAAGTAGCTCAGTCGGTAGAGCAGAGGACTGAAAATCCTTGTGTCGATGGTTCGATTCCGTCCTTGGCCACCAAGTATTATCATTTGTTTGTCGCAGTGACAGGTCGGCTGGAAGGTATTGTGTTCTAACGGGCAGGAATATGCATTTTTCGCTGTTTCTTAACGCCGTATTTTGCGCAAACGGATACAACAAGCCGTTATAACAGCGTGGGAAGTTTTTATTTAAGTCATTATAAATTCTGCCGCTAACAATAACAGTTCAAGAGCCTCAATACGGTAATCCTCTACTTCATAGAGCAGTAGCGGTGAATAAATGTCACGCGCACTATCAGTAACATCACAAAACAAAAAGTTTCTGAATCAACAAAAAGCTTGAGTTTCGGTTGTTGCAAATTGCGTGAAAATTTTCTATGCGCTCAAAAAGACGCTTATGATTCAATTATTCTACGGAAATCAGCAACAATTTCGGTTAAGACATGGCGACATCAATATTCTTGGGCGAACCGATAGTCCTCAGTCTGTAAAGCGGGCACAGTATCGGCTAAACGGTGATATGCCCATCCCTTTTTATATTGAGCCGGCGACACCATCCGGAGAAGGTAAATATGCCTGGGATTGCAACACGCCATCGATATTTCGTTTACGAGATTGCCCCGGTGCTTTTAACATTGAAATTGCAGTAGACAGCCCTAACCTCCAGGAAGGATTGAACCGTATCACTATCGAAATTGAAGATTCTGACGGAGAGATAGACACCCTTACGGCTGAGTTCCACTGGAATCCCTGTAAAATAGAATTACCGATTAATATCAATGACCTGAATAAATACGAGAGTATCCAGGAAGTCGGGCAAGTCGTTAATGGCCTTTTTGAGATTGATCGGCAACGCAATTCGATTGTTTCCTGTGAACCGGTTGGCGCTGATATATTATTTCTCATTGGCTCGCCTGGTGAAAGTCAGGAAGCCACTTATGATGTAGAATTTAATCTTCATGGCAACTGTGGCAATGAATATGCCGGGTTAAGTGATTTTTTTTTCCGGCACGAAGAGCAGTCTCCCGAACTCGGAATTAAACCGGGATATTGCACTTCCGGACTAAGTACGATTTCTCCGGCAGGCGAAGCCAAGTTATGGATGGCTATTGGAGACTGCCTGACAGGCAAGGACTGGGCATGGGTAATTCACACCGAAAACTCCTCGTACTTTCAGATTCAGTCAGACACAACCTATCGAGTGCGCCATCAAGTTATTATCCATGACAGTGTTAATTGGTCGCGTTACAAGATTTGGAAGAAAGATGATGAGGAGCCCAATCGCTGGTTATGTGATATGGATAATGCGCATCTTAAGCATGACTTGCCAAAAATCGACAAAGCCTCTTTTGGCTTGTTCCAATTTGGCGGAAATCCGACTTCCTGGTCGAATATTTCCGTTCGACGGCTTGAGCTTACCTCGGAACTTTTAGCCGAACTTGTTTGCAAAAAAACATTTCGTTCGATACAACAAAAACGTATTCAACTGTGTATAGAGAGAATAATGAGGCGCGCCAAGAATCTGTATCAGAAAATTTTTCGTCTCATTCTGCCTCGACGCGCAACACTGCATCATCAGAAGAATGAAGGAAATAATAAAGATTTTATTAATAAAAATACATAAGGCAATATAATTATTAAGAAGTTAGGTTAAGATTATTGACATTAGTGCGATAGATATTGATGCATATGGGAATTGCAGGACTGCCGGAATCAAATGAAAATTGTGATCCGCGATGATTTTATGATCTGTTTACTTCGTTTCATGTTATTTCATTCGTCCTTGTAGAAGTTACGCAACAGACCCCTTTTTTATTCAAGCAGACTTTTCCAAAATAACGTTTCTTTCGTTGAGAAGATTTTATTGCACCGTTCATGGCCTATTGTCCTTGGTTTCTGCAAGACTGCGCTTGTGGCCAAGAGACTGCAGCCGATGTCAGCGCTTGCAAATAAATGTGATTTTTGCAAATAAGCCACGTATTGATTATTCATGCCGTACATATGGAAAGGTTTATTAGTCTTGTAAAAATTTTTTCTGGGCATAAAAATGTCAATAATGATAAAATATAATGTATTTCAATAAGATAGAGTGTTAGATTAATCTGCCTGTAAACTAAAAGTCCATGACGTCATGTTTAATTTATCGGCACAAAAAACTCAACACTTTATTACATTAATCACATTGGAGTAATAATGCAGCATCTTGAGCAAGTAAAAAAAATCTTAGTTGATGTTCTCGGTCTTGACAAAGGAAGGGAAGCCCTAAGAGAAGATTCTATTTTACTTGGAAATATTCCAGAACTCGATTCGATGTCGGTTGTAAATGTTATTGCCGCGCTGGAAGAATATTATGGTATCACCATTAATGATGATGAAATTAGCGCTGAAAATTTTGAGACAGTGGGCAGTCTTGCGCGTTTTATTGAGCAAAAACTAGCGAAATAAAAGTGTTGGAGAAGCTGCCCAACCGAAACTTTTTTTATGCATGGACACCGATCATTAAATTAACAAAGTCAAAAAAGTCTATGCAATTGGTAAGCATCTGCCATATCGATAATAATCCAGTCTATCCCTTATGATTAATTACTTACGTCAGGTTCTGTGCTATTCAGCTGGTTTCGAATGATGCAGATCTCACCTTCTTATTAATCTCATTTGAGTCTCGCGATTTCATGATCTACAGTATGACAGGGTATGCCGTGAAGACTAAGGAAATACCTCATGGTTCCTTAGGCTTAGAATTACGCGCTGTGAATAGCCGGTATCTTGATTTACAGTTTCGTATGCCCGATGAATTTCGTATGCTGGAACCTGAACTGCGCAGGATTCTAGCAGCCAAAATAAATCGCGGAAAAATTGAATGCCGTTTGAATTTTTCAATGCTTTCAGGTACTGAATATCCACAGCAAATTAATTCTGATTTATTCCTGAAATTACTTGAATTGAATCAAACAGTATTATCTGCGTTACCAGAAGCGCAAGGTCTTGGGGTTGCAGACATTCTTAAGTGGCCCGGAATGCTGGAAAATGACGCGCTTTCTGCAGAGGACTTACATGAAACCTGTCTTGAATTACTGGAATCGACGCTGGATGAATTTTTAGCAACGCGTGCACGAGAAGGCGAGAAACTAAAAATTCTATTGCTTGAACGTATTGAACAGATGCGCCAGCTTATTGTATCTGTATTGCCGCGTATTCCGGCATTGATCACTGCATTTCAGCAGAAACTTAAATCCAGATTACAGGAAATGGAATTAGCTTCTGAGGATGATCGCATTCATCAGGAATTATCAATTTTTGCCAATAAAATTGATGTAGATGAAGAATTGTCCCGTTTGCGAACACACCTCGATGAAGTGGAGCGTATTCTTGATAAGGGCGGCCTGGTCGGCAAACGCCTGGACTTTTTAATGCAGGAGCTAAACAGAGAAGCCAATACTGTTGGTTCAAAGTCGATCGATGTGGAGATATCAAGAATCTCTATTGAACTTAAAGTTTTGGTTGAGCAAATTCGTGAACAGGTGCAAAACCTTGAGTAACATTCAGGTTGGGATGTTTGCTTTCTAATAGTTATTTATTTGTCTTTATATATGGTTATTACTTTAAGTATTAGTGATTGTTTTGTCTGTGACGAAATATCGCAGCGAAGAAAAATCCTAACGTCAAGCCGCCCGCATCGATGAACCAATCGGTAATCCCAGGTTGCCTGCCGGAAATATAGAACTGCAAAACCTCTGTACTGGCCGCAAACAACATCAGATTAAAACACTGAGCGGCGAAACGGTCTTGGGGTCGTCCGACTCGAACCAGAAAAGCTAGCATCGCAAAAAGAACAAAATGTCCTGCCTTATCTGGAGATAAGGAAAGGTCAATTTGCAATTCTGGCGAGACATAAGACCATAGCGGTGACTCTACTAAAACGATCTTGAGCTTCCCAATTGTTTCCTGAGACCGATCAAGAATTATATCCCGAATTTTGCCTGGTATCATGCAGCAGCCTATTGCGATGGATGCACTGACGATTAAGAATGAACCTTGAATTATTTTGGAACTGAATAGTCGGTGCAGGTTCTTTCCCAACCAAAGAAAAGTTACTCCCCAAAGAATGAGCAGGGAATTGGCGGCAGTTGAAAACCAGCTGTTTTCAGACACTGACGAAAGTTTTAGTTTGCGGGCCGCCACGGTCCCTGTTGCATCCATGATCTCCAGGCCAACAATCAACGCCACTGCATCCGGCGGAATGGAGAAAACTTGTGAGACGTGTTGCCACCCTTTGCTTTGTGGTGGCAGCTTGATCATATGAGGGTGATGCCACAATTTCGTGCCGTCTCTATCTATTCCAACCAAAGAAAGGCGGGCGCTTTGCCAGGACAGCTTTCCCTGGGAAACATTGTGTGTGTTCACCTCCGCGGCCAGCTTCAGTTGCGTCGCATTTAGGGGGATCGGTATCTGTTGACGCAAAAAAACAGTGCACGGAGACTTCTGGTTGTCAAGCAAAGCTGCGCTTAAACTTTGCGTAAGCCTTCCGCAATTTGATGACTCCATCCAGTTGTTAAACCCTTCACTAAAATCACTGTTGTGAAGTAAATTCATGGAATTAATCTGATAACGTGGGGCTAACGTGAAAAGAATATAGGTGGCCAGAATCAGCAGACAAATAACAACACGCTTGATGCCAATTGAGTCGAAAAAATTGCGCATGGTTATCAGGGTATACAAATAAATTTACTGAAAGGTGAGAAGCCTTGTTGAAGGCTAACATAGCAGTAAACTGCACAACCCATCAATACTGGCGGTTTGAATTATTTTGACGATGTGCGCGAAATCTTTATAAGTTTCCCATTTTTTTCATCCGTGAGTACGTAAAGTGCGCCCGCCGGTCCTTGTGCCACATCGCGAATGCGCGCGCTATTTTTTAATAATTTTTCTTCTCGAATAATTTTGTTGCCTTTTGTTACCAATCGAACTAAATGCTGACCCGCCAAAGCACCAATAAATAAATTATTCCGCCATTCGGGAAATAAACTGCCTGTGTAAAACATCATACCCGAAGGGGCGATAGACGGTGTCCAGTAATAAATCGGTTCCTCAAAGCCTTGTTCCGCATGTTCGTCTTTTATCGGTGTCATCCAGTAATGGATGCCATAACTTGCCTCAGGCCAGCCATAATTCTTGCCAGGTTGAGGAATATTGATCTCATCGCCACCGCGAGGACCATGTTCGTGGATCCATAATTTACCGGTTTCGGGATGTATCGCTGCACCCTGAATATGCCGGTGTCCATAAGACCAAATCTCAGGCATGATTTCCGGGTTTTTGATGAATGGATTGTCTTTAGGTGCTGACCCGTTACGCTGGATACGGACTAATTTGCCTAAATGGTTATCTAACAGCTGGGCCTCATCCATATAATTGGAACGATCTCCCAGTGTGATGAAGAGATTGCCATCGGGCGCGAATACCAGACGCGATCCAAAATGTTTTGCACCATCGGTTTTGGGGTGCTGGCGGAAGATAACTTCCACATTTTCTAGTGAAGTATTTACAAGCTTTGCTTTAGCCACGGCCGTTCCGGCTATCTTGGCTTGTGGTTCTGCGTAAGAAAAATAAATGATGCGATTGTTGGAAAAATCAGGGTCCAGTACGACATCAAGTAAGCCGCCTTGATCTTTGTTAAATACTGGGGGCACACCTTTTATCGGCCCGGAAATTTTACCGTCAGTTGAAATTATGCGGAGCCGGCCGACTCGCTCTGTGACCAGTAATTGGCCGTTTGGTAGAAAAGCCATCCCCCAGGGATGATTGAGTCCACTTGTGATTACTTCTATGTTGAGTTCAGTTGGCGCGTGTTGAGCAAATGCTGACGAGAGAAAGTAGGGTGTTCCCAACAAAGATAGTATCAATGTCACGACCACTGAGAGCTGACGGTTACTTTTCATTTGGTCTCCTATCCATGAGAATGTTTTTTAAGACAATGTACCATCCCTATCAGCAAGGCTCAACATGTCTTTACTTATATTTAGCATGTCATCATTATTTGTTTGGCGGCATGTGTGTTTTCCGGCGGAGTTGAATCACAAACTAAAATGGCGTGATGCGGATACGTAATCCGCCAAAAACATTCAGCGGGGGACCTGGTTCGAAGAAGCGGCCAAAAGCTGCATTGATACGTGTATTGGCATTGTATTGTTCATTGAATAAATTATTAATACCAATAAACAATGACCCTTCGATCCAGTTATGTTTTTTGTCCCATCCCAAAAGCAATTGACCCAGGTTATAAGCCTCGTTGGATACACTGTTGACGTTATTTACAAAAAACTTTCCGACCCGCTGCACATAAAGCTGTGCGAAGATTCCGGAAGAATGCGTATAGCGGATGCGTCCTTCCCATCGGTGTTTTGGTATGCCAGGGAGTGCATTGCCTTTCAGGTCAAGGTTGTCAGCCATAAACTCTTTAAACTCAAAATCAGAAAATGTGTAGCCTGTTTCAGCATATAGGCCGTTCCACACCGGTGTTGCTACACGCGTTTCGAAACCGAGCCTGCGAGATTCCCCCGAGTTACGAAAAAAAGCGCGTCCGGGAAATGCCTGCAGTTCAAACGGTGTAATCTCGTCCCAAGTGTAAATGTGAAATATTGTGGCTTCATACCGAAAATCAGCAGGCGTGCCTCGTAAACCCAATTCCTGGCTTAATGACGTTTGCGCCTCAAGATTGGAATTGAAGCCACCTGTTCCAGCTGGGTTGTTGATTAGTTCAGTCGTTGTTGGCGCCTCGAATACAGTTGCAATATTTGTATAAATCTGGTGCTGTTCAGCCAGGTGGTACACCAGTCCCGCTGTGCCGCTGGCTTGAGATAAAGTCCGCGAACCAGACTGATCACCGTCGCGCTGGTACGCATCCGCTACCCGATAGTGCAGCCAATCCCAGCGGCCCCCGACAATAAAATCCAATTTGTCGGCCACGGTCCATTCGTTCCGAATAAAAGGGCCAATACTTTGGACACGTTCGATTTGGTCTAATGTTAGCGCGCCACGGATACCGAAGTTGTTATTAAAGCGCTTACGGTTGTCGTTCTGGATGCCATAATCGACGCCTATCAAGAAGCGATTGGGGCGTTTAAACAGTTTGTGGTCATTGATAAATTTAACAGCCAATCCACCCACCCAGCGATCAAATGCTACCTGCCCGCCATTCTCAAAAGGCAGCTTATTCTTGAAATCACGATGTAACAGGTGAGCGGTGATGGTCAATGTCTGTGCAGCAGAAGGTTTTTTTCGATAGCGTACGCCAAGTTGTTCCTGAGTTACTTCTTCGCCGGCATCGAACATTAGATTACGGGGAGCTGCCTGCTTCCGGTCAGCGTTAACCTGGGCACTTGTCAAGCCGCCAGGATCTTGCGATTCCGGTGAGTAAAAACTTCTAAACAGCATCATCCAGTCAGAGTCGGTATCTGTTTGGACATTGAATTTAAATTGAGAAAAATAGTTTTCTACACGATTATGGTTGCGCCAACCATTTCGCTGCAGTCGCGAGCCAAACATACTGTAATCAAAATTATCCTCCCGGCCACCAGCGTAAATTTCTGACTTGAAATAGCCAAACTGGCCAAATACCTGGCGTGGTTCTATTGCAAATTTTTCACGTGGTGCGCCGCGTGTGGTGATGTTAATCATGCCACCCGAAGCATTGCCAAATAACGAAGCCGACGGTCCGCGCAGAATTTCCATTTGTTCGATCACTGAAGGATCAATGGAATCCAGCTGTGTTTGACCATCCGGTAAGGTCTGCGGGATATCGTCGACACGCATATGAATGCCACGCACGCCAAAAGGTGAACGTGCACCAAAGCCGCGGATGGCGATGCGCAAATCCTGAGCATAATTAAATTGATTCTGGAAAAAAACACCAGGTGTTCCGCGGCCAAACTCATCCAGGGTTGCGCCGGGTAGATAATCCTGTTGTTTCCCGCGTTTTATGAAGGTAATGGCGTTTGGAATATCATCAGGCTGTTTTTCGCTGCGCGTCGCGGTAACCTTGATAGGCTTGAGCGTGACGGATGCCGGCGGCTGCGATTCCTGCGCAAGAACAGACGAAGTCGTCAACACAAATCCTATCAGTACAATATACCACACCACTGATTATGTATACCTATGACTAAAGAGGCTTTTCAAAAAAATGTTGTAGCATTTTAACGGATAGTTTCACTGACTTAGCTAGAAATATCAGAATACATCATTAAGGAGATTTGATTATTATCCGTTAAAGAGAAAGATAATGGGAAAATAACCGACGTATTAATTTTTTATTATCATCGTGCTGGCAACGAATTGTCAGTGGTGAATGCAATACATCTCATCTGAAAAACGACCTGCTAGACGATCCGTCCATACGCCGTATGTCGACAAACGAAAAGCGAGATATTATGAATAAAATTGGACAATTAATCATCGCCGTATTTATTATGGTACTGCCAGGTCATGCATTGGCGCTTTCTATCAAGTACGACGGATTTGAATGCCAGAATGCAGTGAACGCGGATGACCCGTTGCCCTCGGGAATTCCGGTACAAAGCAGGTTTGAAGTAATAGAAGATGCGGGTGACGGTTTGTTCCGGTTAAGCCTGACGGGTGGGTTACCGCGCATTATAAACGGCAATCAGAATGTTTGCATTGACAGCGATACAGCCATTGGATTTTCCGGTGTGCCAGCCGTAGATGGGCTGCCTCAGCGATTAGAGGCAATTGATGCAACAGGGTATTTTAACGGTCAGGATTTAATTATTACCGTGAGTTCGATAAATACTGATTTGAGTGCGAGGCGAATTGCTTCTGCAGGATTTACGACAAGCAATGTACGTCCCATTTCAAATACATTAATTTTAGAACATAATCCGCAGACATCAATATTCAGATTAAAAAAAGTTATTCATAACAGAGGGTATATTCATACGAGCGGCGCAACAAATTCGTTAACGCCTTTTTTTGAGACGGTATTGCCAATTTTCGGGGATAGTGAAGTGAATCAGCACAAAATCCTGACACC
>BQJA01000115.1 GCA_021604405.1 Nitrosomonas sp.
GTTGAAGAAGGTCATGGATAACCAGAAATGCCACTTGCCTAACGTTTCGTCGTACATCTTGCCGGTCCACTTAGGCAACCAGTAGTACGCACCGGCAAACAACGCAAATAACGCGCCCGACACGAGAACATAATGGAAGTGTGCAATCACATAATGTTCACAAAAACTGGTTGCCGCAACATCGATGTCAAATAGCTGCTTCATCGGAGTTATTGCTTATGGGTCCTGATGACATAAAACGTTCAAGCTTGGATCCATCCAGTGCAGCGAAAGTTCCTGGTATTCTTTGGTCATTTGGCTAATTGATGGTAAAACATATTATTGACAGCATGAACTGTGTTCTGAAAGTAATAACAATTACTTTTCGTTGGTATCACGTTAACGCAATGCTCAGTCTGCGCCCAAAATTCGTCAGCTTAAAGTAAACCAGACTATACAGTCAGCCATAAGACCGCTAGACCAGGTCATAAAGAAATAACAATGCGTCCGGTTGTGTCATTGTTATTTTATATGATTGAAACCAGAAGATAGTATTTGTATCATCGGTATTTTCAGTAACTTTAAAAACGAAAGGCGCGATACTTTAATTTTTTTATTACAAGTTACTGAATAAATAAGCCATCATCATGAAAAATGCTTAAAAAATGATAACAATGCTAAAAATGCGTTCGCCCTGCCCGATTGCCAATACACTGGATATATTGGGTGACAAATGGACTTTACTAATCATACGGGATGCATTCGCAGGAAAAACCACCTATGGAGATTTTCAGATTTCTCCGGAAAATATTCCAACCAATATTCTGGCTGACCGGCTAAAAAGGCTGGTTGAATACGATATCCTGGAAAAAAAACCTTACCAGCAACGTCCCGTTCGTTATGCCTACCGATTAACCGGCAAAGGCCGTTTGCTGGGACCTGTGCTGAAGGAAATAATACATTGGGGAAAGAAAAATATTATCGGTACGGAAGCAAAAATAAAGTTGGACTTATGAATGCTGCCGTCTGTTGTGAAACACTGAGTATCGGCTATTGCAATGACGCGTTTAACTCGACAAATAACTTGCATTATGCAAGTGTGCGGCATATAGTCACTTGCTAAATAAAAGTCATGGGAGTCTGCTAATGATTAAGTTGCATCAGTTTGCTCGTACCTGGGGTATTCCTAATCTCAGCCACTTTTGCTGCAAGCTAGAGACATACTTGCGTTTAACCGGAATTCCTTATCAGATTGTTGAAAGCATGCCACCTAAGGCCCCGAAAGGTAAATTGCCATTTATTGAAGATGAGGGTAAAAAAATTTCTGACAGCGATTTGGTCATTCGTTATTTGGTACAAAAATACGGTGACCGGCTGGATGCCAGCTTAAGTCCTTCACAAAAAGCCATTAGCGTTGCGATGCAGCGTCTGCTCGAAGATCATTTGTTTTGGATCACGATGTATACACGTTGGCAATATACCGAGAAAAACTGGCGAACAAACAAAGCGGCCATTTTTGGTGTTTTTCCACCATTGATCAGAGATGTAGTCGCAAATGTTTACCGTGTATTTGTTCGTCGCCAAATTCATGGACATGGTTTAGGACGCCATAGCAGTGAGGAAGTATTTCAATTCGGTCGTGCAGATTTAGATGCCTTGTCTGATTTTCTGTGCGATAAGCCCTATTTCATGGGCCACAAACCCACCCTGCTGGACACATCGGCATTTGGTGTTCTGGTCAACACGCTTGCCTGTCCAATAGAGTCGCCTGTGAAAGCGCACGCATTGAGCAAGCAAAATCTTGTGGGTTTCTGTCAGCGTATCATGTCTGAATACTTTCCTGAATTGGACGCGAAGCAGTAAGGCCTGATTTTAAGCGCACTGAATTACGTCACGATTGCCCTGTGCATTAACGATGCAATGCTGTACTGATTCTTATTCCTTGCCGTTATTCCCAAATTCTTCGAAACAAGCAGCGGTTACTGCAAAATTTTCAGACGCTGGCCATCATTTTTCTGTTATGAGACGGCGTAATCATATGATTAATCTTGAATAATGCCGGATCATGCCGCCATACGATCAATTCAGGAATTTCTACACAATACGATAAATATGTTTGGACGATTTAACAGGCGCTAAGCTTCATTGAGAAAATTATCTTTTTCATGGAAAAGCCTTGTTTTTTTATTTTATGACCAAATTACCCATATTAATGGCGTCTAATTTTGGCCTGTTACTCCGTTTAATTAACAACAATCCATAAAAGCGCAAAAGGATGATACGTCGAAGATTAAATGTCAGTCGAAATCGTTTTGTAAATTTAATTGCGCGAGAGGTCTTATCATGAAACGAATTTACTTTCTTGTTCCGGATATTGCAACGACTGAGAAAATTGTTGACGATTTGCTGTTGGCACGCATAGAAGAGAAACACATTCATGTGCTCGCCAAACGGGGCACGCAACTTGAAGATTTGCCGGAAGCAACGCTTTTGCAAAAAACTGATTTTGTTCCTGCTGTGGAGCAAGGCTTAGCAGTTGGCGGATCTACTGGTTTGCTGGCGGGGCTGGTTGCGATTACACTTCCAGCTTCAGCACCGGTAGTTGCGGGCGGCGTTCTATTGGCAACCACGCTCGCAGGCGCAGGGATTGGCGCCTGGGTAAGTGGAATGGTAGGAATGAGTGCTGGCAATCGACGGGTTAAGGAGTTTGCGGACGCAATTGAGGCCGGTGAATTGCTCGTCATGGCCGATGTGCCAGCTGAAAGAGTTGACGAGATTGAGACTTGCATAAAAAATCATTTACCTGAAGTGGAGATTGAAGGTACGGAACCCAAGGTGCCTGCTTTTCCTTAAGCAATATAAGCATCCGATATTGGCCAACTTACAGGGTGCTGAACTGACAGTCAGGACGGACATTTCGGGAAGATGGCTGCAGATAGATGTTTCATGCGGTCTTGTATTATGTGTCTGTGCGGCGCTTGAACTTGCCCATGCGATGCATAGTACAAGCGCTGCAGCGTTGCCTGTTCTCTGACAATATGCTCGCAGTCGGTGGAATATTTAATCAATAATACGGCCAAATGTTCCCTGAATGCGTCGCGCATTATCTCCCTGAATGACATTGATGGTTGCTATCTGTTCCGGAGAAGCTTCTATAATATCTTTGTATACAAACCACTCAACTGTTTCGGTGTATGGCGGGGTTGTTAACGATCCGCGGTAATGGTAATAGTTTTCCACGTCGCGCTGTTCAGTACCCGTAAATACGTCGCGCACTTTTACTGTACCTGACTCCAGCGGCGTTGCCGTATCTTCAGTCTTTGGTATTAAATTCAAAAAGTCATCAATAAACTTATTGGCCTTTCCCATTTTGAATAGAAAACCGACCACGAGGTAACGGGGAAAGTCATCTTTATCTTCGGCGGGTACGTTGGTAACAACATGCATTTCCATCGGGAAGGTTATGCCGTCAATCAGATGTTCAGATGGTGTGTGAAAATGTATTTGCTTAAAGGTATAGGTCAGTCCATCATATGAGATAGTGCTGCCCTCAGAAAAGTCTAGCTGTACAGTATGACCCAGATTCTGAACAGCTTCTATCTCATCCTGAAAATGTAACGTCACTTCATGTGCTTCGGTTGTTTTTTCTTTAAAAGAGAGAATGTTGATGGGAGATTGTAATAAACCATGCTCCAGGCCGGGCAAGATATAGAGTTCTTTTTGCTTATCTGGGTCTGGCGTGTGGGCAAAATTATTATTTGCTGACGGTTTATCCGAGGTGCAGGCTGAAAGTGTTATAAGCAAGCATAAAAACAGGTATGCTAAGTTGGTTCGAGACATAATAAATTTCTGTCCTATATTTGACACAGGTTAATTTAATTTTTCCTTTTCATGGCTGGCTGTTGATGCTAACTGATCACTGACACCACTGCTGATAATTTAAAATTGACCAAGTGTTATCGCTGTGTAGTGTACTACACCGCTTTGGGTAAATCGACTAGGCTGTGATGTGGTTTTTCTTTCTGTTGGTTTGCTGAGTATAGTGCGGCATTGAATTAGAAATGCGCAGAATTTTCTACTGGTAGTTTATTAATTTTCTGGTAAAAATGTGCGGCATTCTTGGATAAGCCAACATACTCACTTCACAGTGAGTGAATAATACAAGAAATATCTTTTGTTTCTTAACATCGAGCCTGAATTATTAAACCTAACGACTGCTATTTGGAACGTATGAAGATATTAAAAGTCTTATCCACTTAATATAATGCGTGGCGATACGCGTTCTAACAGATAATGCCCGACTGAATTATTATAATATGATGAATATGAAACCAAGCCTAAAACAGGCGGGGGATGGCGTAGGCTGGCGGTTTGATAACAGCTATGTACGTTTGCCAGAGTCGCTTTATGCGCAGCTTAATCCAGTACCAGTACGCATGCCGCGTTTAGTGATGTTGAATCATGCGCTCGCAGAATCACTGGGGTTAAATAGCAGCGCATTGTCCGAAACAGAAGCGGCCTTTTTGTTTTCAGGGAATGTGCTGCCTGACGCAGCGGAGCCTATCGCGCAAGCGTATGCCGGTCATCAATTCGGGAATTTTACGATGCTGGGTGATGGGCGGGCGATATTGCTTGGTGAGCATCTCACGCCGGCAGGCGAAAGGTTTGATATTCAACTAAAAGGCTCTGGCCAGACACTGTTTTCGCGCCGTGGTGACGGTCGTGCGGCGCTTGCGCCAATGCTGCGCGAATACATTATCAGTGAGGCGATGTATGCGCTTAACATACCCACCACGCGAAGCTTGGCGGTGGTTACGACCGGTGAATCAGTCATGCGGGATACGCCATTACCCGGCGCGATTCTTACCCGTGTAGCGGCAAGTCATATCCGTGTGGGCACATTTGAATATGCCGCGAAGATGGTAGGAATAGAGGGAGTCAAAACCCTGGCTGATTATGCTATCCAACGTCATTATCCGGCACTTCATGAAGCTGAAAATCCTTATCTCGCGCTTTTAAATAAAGTGATTGAACGCCAGGCATCGCTCGTGGCAAAATGGTTGCTGGTTGGTTTTATTCATGGCGTGATGAATACGGATAATATGACCATTAGTGGTGAGACGATTGACTATGGTCCCTGTGCTTTCATGGATGCGTACGATACGAATACCGTGTTCAGCTCGATTGACCATCATGGCCGCTATAGTTATAACAACCAACCTCATGCAGCGCAGTGGAACCTCGCACGTTTTGCCGAAACATTGCTACCGTTACTCGACCCGGTGCAGGAAAAAGCAGTGGCTTTGGCGGAAGAAGCGATTCATTGTTTTCCTGCTATATTCCAAAGTCAATTGATGGGCGGGATGCGTAAAAAACTGGGTCTTTTTACTGAAGAAGCCGAGGATATTCAACTCATCGAAACCCTGCTGGCATGGATGCAACAGCAGCATGTGGATTATACCAATAGCTTCCGCGCGCTGGCATCGGAATACCCGCCAACAGATGCGGAGTTTCTTGATGAAGCATTTGTTGAATGGCATGCACAATGGCAGGTGAGATTATCGCGTCAACCCCAATCCAAAGATTCTTCATTCCGCCTGATGCAGGCAAATAATCCTGCGATCTTGCCGCGTAACCATCGCGTTGAAGAAGCACTGGCGGCAGCTTCAGAACGTGATGATTATTCATTGATGCAACGACTGCTCGCGGCATTGGCGAACCCATATGCCGATGTGCCGGAATATCGTGATTATCGAACGCCACCCGCGCCCTCAGAGCGCGTGTATCAAACATTTTGCGGAACGTAATAATTTGTTACTTTCACCGTCACCGCATCGTCAAATTGCGGTTATGCAGAATTCTGGCTTCAATTTTCCAAAAGAGACAACCTAAAGGTGCAGGCTTTGCTGGTTGGAGGCTGGTTAATATGGCTGTCGCGCCGATGCATGGTGTTGATCTGAATAGCGCGCGGCGTCTCGTTTTTTGCATTCCAGGGTTGAAGACTTTGGGATTCAGGGTCACGTGTTTTGCTAATATGATCTGAAACGATGCTTTTGATAGCAGGGTGCCAGGTAACCGAAAATAACCCGCATTACAGACAATTGTCGATTAATTATGGCGTAGACTTGGGTAATCTCCGGGCGGTAGAGCAGGTAGAGTTAACGGAAAAACACCCAAGATTTTTAAACACTCAGATCAGATATCATGCGGCCCAAAAGGAGAAATATGTGAAGAACTTTCATTCTGTCTACTCGCATAACTTCATCCGGGCGTCTGCGTGCATACCCTGGGTCAAGGTGGCTGATCCCGTATTTAATGTCGAGCGGATATTAAATCTGGCGCGACGCGCTTCCGATCTAAAAGCAGCGGTAGCGCTCTTTCCTGAACTGGGTATCGCTTCATATACCGCTGAGGATCTCTTCCACCAGGAGGCGCTCCATGGCGCCGTTGTTGACGGCGTTGCGCGCATTGTTGAAGCAAGCCGCGAATTTACACCGGTTCTGCTCGTCGGTGCACCGCTCCGGTTCGAGAGCAAGCTGTTCAATTGTGCCGTTGTCATTTACCGTGGCCGCGTCCTTGGCGTGATACCCAAAACTTATTTGCCGAACTACCGGGAATTCTACGAGAAACGACAATTTACGTCAGCGCACGCAGTCGTCGCGCGCGAGGTGCGGTTTCTTGGTGAAACCGTCCTGTTTGGTAACGATCTCATTTTCGATGCTGTGAATGTCGACAATTTTTCGTTGCATGTGGAAATTTGTGAGGATCTCTGGACGCCAGTTCCGCCAAGCACTTACGCAGCCCTCGCTGGCGCGAAAGTTCTGGCAAACCTGTCGGCGAGCAATATTACGGTCGGCAAAGCCGATTATCGTCGCGCCCTGTGCGCTTCTCAGTCGGGTAAGTGTGTCGCGGCCTATCTATACACCGCTGCCGGCCCTGGCGAATCGACGACGGATCTCGCTTGGGACGGCCATGCGATGATTTATGAAAACGATAAGCTGCTCGCCGAATCACAACGGTTCTCGGATCAGGAACAGATTGTCACGTCAGACATCGACCTCGAGCGGCTCGCACAGGACCGTATGCGCATGACCAGCTTTAATGATTCGGTGCAGGCGCACATCGCACACGTGCGTACGATACGCCGGGTCAAGTTTGAGCTTGCCATTCCGGGCGGAAACATTTTGCTGCGCCGTTCCGTTGAGCGATTTCCGTATGTGCCGAGCGACCCATCAAAGCGCGACGAACGCTGTAGCGAAGCGTATAATATTCAGGTGTACGGCTTGATGAAGCGGCTTACGTTCACAAAACTTGAACGGATTGTCATCGGTATTTCGGGTGGGCTTGATTCTACTCATGCGCTAATTGTCGCGGCACAGACCATGGATCGTCTTGGTCTCCCGCGCGCAAACATCCTCGCGTATTCATTACCGGGCTTTGCGACGAGCAACGCCACAAGATCGAATGCCTGGAAATTGATGACGGCGCTCGGTGTTTCGTGCGAAGAGATCGATATCCGGCCGTCATCCTTGCAAATGTTTGGTGATATCGGTCATCCGTTCGCAGACGGTGCGCACCAGTACGACGTTACATTCGAGAATGTGCAGGCGGGGGAGCGAACGTCGCATTTGTTTCGTCTGGCGAATTATCATAACGCCATCGTGCTGGGGACTGGGGATCTGAGCGAGCTCGCGCTCGGCTGGTGCACTTATGGTATTGGCGATCATATGTCGCACTACAACGTAAATGCGTCTATTCCAAAAACGCTTATTCAGCACTTAATTCGCTGGATCGTTGACACGCAACAATTTGACGGCGCGACGTGCGAAACGTTGATAGCCATCCTGGATACAGCGATCTCACCGGAGCTTGTTCCTGGCGAATCTCCGGATAAGCCGTCACAAGACACCCAGCAAATGATTGGCCCTTTTGAGCTGCAAGACTTTAACCTTTATTACATTACACGTTTCGGCTTCCGGCCAACAAAAGTCGCGTTTCTTGCACACCATGCCTGGGGCGATCGCTCCCAGGGCGCGTGGCCGGATGGATTCGCAGATTGCTACCGTAAAGCGTACGACCTTTCGACAATAAAGCATTGGCTCGGTGTCTTTCTGTTGCGTTTTTTTCAGAGCAGTCAGTACAAACGCTCATGTATCCCAAATGCACCAAAGGCTGGGTCGGGCGGATCGTTATCACCACGTGGTGACTGGCGGGCGCCGAGCGACTCAGAAGCTCGAGTATGGCTCGAAGAACTAAAACACGTTCCGGTTCTGGTTCAGGGCAGTGAGCGAAAATAAATAACACCCGATGTCATACTGGTGTGTTGTATAGATAACGTTCAAGCTGATGTTGCAGTCATTATGTCAATCATTTGTCTGTTTGAGAGCAGGCATCTGTTTAAACTCCCTGGCGATGCCATGATGAATTAAGCTGCGAATTACAATACGTCAGTTCTTGTTATCATTAATGGATCCGTGTCTTTCACTAAAATTGTGTCTAATGGTTTCACTTAGAGAAGAATAATAGTTCCCCCAATATACGTATTATGTTGACTGACCTAAAATGATCACAACTTAAATTATCGGGAGATGTCATCATGAAAACAGCAGCCATAAAAAGTTTTGCATTTTTCTCATTATTTGCCTTTTTGGTTTTCGGTATATCAATAAATGCGGTTGCAAGCGAAGTTGTAAACCATGAAGCTTTGGCCAGTCAGTATGAAAATTTAGCACAGGAAATGCAAGCGAAAGTAGGAGAACAGAAAGATATCGTCAACCATAAACCACGTACCAGCTACTTTGGGAAACATGGACAGAACATCAATTCGCACATCGCGTACAAGATTCGCAAATACGAGAAAGCCGCAGCGGAATATTCTCAGCAAGCAGCTTATCATCACAAAATAGCTGCTGATCAGGCAGAGCTCAAAGCGATTGCAACAAAA
>BQJA01000116.1 GCA_021604405.1 Nitrosomonas sp.
CCAGAAATGGCGCCCCCAATAGCGTTTTTTTAAGTCTGGGAAACTTTCAAACAACTTCGCAGAAGTTCTCCCTTTGATACGCCTCATTATTTCGCTGGGCGCCAGGTTCGGTGGCGCAGATACCAGCACATGTATATGATCTTGACTCACAACACCCTTCAAAATCTCTATCTCAAATGCTTCACATGTCTGACGTATCAGTTCCCTGACTTTCAGCCCTATGTCACCCTTCAGTACCTTATAGCGATATTTTGTTACAAATACAAAATGATACTGTATCTTGAAAACTGTGTGACTGCCATAACGATACTCCATGATACTCCCCTACTATTAGTATCATGGTACGTCCAAAATTATAAAAGATAAATCTGACCGCCTTAAAGGCGGTGGTTTTAACCTTACTTCGGACTAATAAATAATGTAAGAATAAAGACTGCTATTTACTAATGTAGTAATGGAAACAGAAAATTATAGATAGAGTAGAAGGCAGGTTCCGGTCAATGTAAGGACTTAGCCAACCGTTTCCGCCTTTTTCGTCTGGCGGGGCTTCAATAGTAGCCAATCTATAAAGCCATTATCAGTTCTTTTTCATCGAATCTTGTGTACAATTTTGCGAGTTTTTGCTTTGCATAAGCCCTGATAACTCCCATTTTTTTATACGGCTTGCCGATGTTTTTCATGCCTAGACAAGGAAGCTAACGTTGGAAGTTTGAATAGTGCATAGCACTTATACAGTATTGTTGGGAAGCCTCGAATACGTAGAGAAGACATCTTGAAGATGAGGATGACCGCTTGAGAATTTTGGAAGTCCGGATGCTGTTGTTACTGATTATATTAAAAACAATATTGAGCAGATGGTACAGTTTGGTATATTTGCCAATAATTGTACGTGACAAAAATCACTCTAAATCTGTGATTCGCATCACGATTTTAATGACGAAAGTACTGGTCATTCCCTAAATCTGAACTGACAGATACCTAGAAATTGGATATCTGTCAGGTCTGAGCTGATAAAATTTAGGCAATTACATCCAGCGTCGGGACAAATCCAGTTGCACCGACTAGTTGAATCTGAAGATCTGTGCCACCGAACACATCGGCAGCAAATACTTCTGTCGTAGAATTGTAAGACATTTGGGTTGGACTAAAGGCCTGGTTACCTGCTACAAAGAGATTAGCATCAATTATAGAGATATCAATTTTATCTCCTTCCTGCCATTTAAAGTCTTTAATAGTATCCTTTGCAAACCCTGCTGGGCTGTCGGTTACAGCGTCGAAATCAAATATATCCGCTCCAAGTCCCCCTTCAAGTGAATCCTTGCCTGGTCCGCCATTTAGATAGTCTTTGCCGACTCCGCCACTCAGATAATCGTTACCTGACTCACCATAAAGTTCGTCGTTACCAGCCTCGCCATAAAGACTATCGTTACCCGAGAAACCGAGTAAAGTATCGTCCCCGGTCCAGCCATATAAAACGTCGTTACCTGTCCAGCCATCAAGATGGTCGTCACCAGCCCAACCATCTAGAAAGTCATTTCCTGGACCACCATTCAATGTGTCGTCACCTCCTTTACCGTTAATTGTATCGTTCCCATCATATCCAAAAAGTGTATTACTGCCTTCATTGCCGGTAATTACGTTATTATTAACGTTTCCATAACCATTGATGTTGCCAGATCCTGTTAAGGTGAGGTTTTCAATGCCAAAGCCAACAGTATGACTGGCGGAAGCCTTGACAGTGTCTTTCCCGCCTAACGCATCGTTAAATTTTTCAGCTGTTTCATCATCGATGTTGTCGACTATATAAGTATCGTCATGGTCGCCGCCATCCATAATGTCAGCACCAGAGCCTCCATCTAGATAGTCTTTACCCGGCCCGCCGCTAAGAAAATCGTCACCTGACTCACCATGAAGTTTGTCGTTACCAGTCTCGCCATAAAGACTATCGTTACCTGAAAAACCGAGTAAAGTATCGTCCCCGGTCCAGCCATATAAAACGTCGTTACCAGTCCAGCCATCAAGATGGTCGTCACCAGCCCGACCATCTAGAATGTCGTTCCCTCCTTTACCATAAATTTTATCATCATCTGGGGTTCCAACAAGGTTATCATCAAAAGGTGTATCGTGTATTGTGGCCATGATCTGCTCCTTAAAAGTAATTAATTAAATGGGTAATATTGATACGCAAGCACAGGATAGTTTAGGATTCGCTCAAAATATGTGAAGAAACTCACCTGTGAATACTTTTTGAGAAAAAATGGCCTGCAATAAGATTAGAGGTCAAAAAATTAGGGGGCAGAACTGTTTATTAAATGTCAGCCGCTACATTCATTTGAACCCGGTCGCTGCCGGCGTGACAGCGTTGGCCGGAGACTATCAATGGTCCAGTTACCGGTCTTATATCGGTGTTGCACCAACACCGCAATGGTTGCAGACAGAATTTGTGCTGAAGATGGTCGGGCGGCGTCAGCGGCGGAAGTCTTATCGATTCTTTGTTGAAAAATAGGTTGATGACGAGACGCAGACATTCTATGACAAAAAGAAATTTCCTGCGGTGATGGGAAGTGATGACTTTAGAGAATCGATTCAATCCCGGCTACCCGCCAATACGGAATTACCAGCCATAAAAACGCTCAGAGCACACCATCAATCTCTACGATTATCCAGACTGTTTTGATGATATTCGCAACCCCGGAAAATAGCCGGCCTGCTATTGAACGAAATTGCAATACAGTTTGGCTTTAGTCACTATGGCAGTGTATCGGGTTTGATCGCCAGATTTTTTATACCAATTATGGTCGAATCAGGCCGTCATACCTGTGTGTTAACGGGACAGCAATGGTTACTTCTGGACCTACACGGGGAAGGGGTGGCGCGTCAGTGATTACCAAATAAGTATGCGGCCTGAGTAGACAGCGTTTTATTAGACATTCTTCAGGATGTGTGTTCGACCTGCAACGTCAGACACAGAAACACGGCCTGTCTTTATCGTGTCAAAAATATGTTCAAAGACGATACCCGGGCTGCCGGTTGCATTCTCCAAAAAATAGGAATGCCCTTTGGGATCGTCATATTGATTATTAAAATCGTCACAATCGATAGCGTAGACGTTGCTGTGTACTTTGTCCATGTCTTCCGGACCGGTGTGTCCCAGGCGTCTCGAGGCTACCCTGTTTTTAAGATTTGATATCTTACTGGAGCGCAATGCCAGATCGTCCGATGCAAAATAAACGGAAACATTACGCGAAGCGTGGCTAATCAGTTCTCCTTTGTTTCCACGTTCCAGTGATTCATTGACAATATCGGCGGCCATAAGAATGGTATTACGGAATAACAGTGGAACGCCGGATGCCAAGTCATATTCGTTCCATTTGGTCAATGTTTCGCGGAATACCCGGTTGTCCATTGAATGAGTCAGGATATTCATCCTTTTCAAACAAGGGTCTTCTTCCGGTTGATCTTCACGCCATTTCATAAAATGCTGTAACAGGCGAGCAAAAGAAAAGGCACTTTGATCAGCTGATTTTTGGTCATCCCAATAGTCTTGCACAATCCGGAGTCGTTGTCGCACGGCTAGATTAGCGGCAGCACTGTGACCAGGTTGTTCTCTTTTTCATCAAAGAGGGATTGAAGTTTTTGCGTTCTTGGAAATATATGCGGTTCGGGCAAGTTGGAACAAACATGGATATACAGCAAAATCTGCTTTACTTTACTTTTCCGGATAAGTTTCATTAATTTGACGCTGCCAATCTCAGTGTAGTCGCACATGGCATTTCGTTTGCAAAAGAATACTGAATTAGACAGCGAATTTTTTTTGAGATCAAAATCGTAATGTTGGTCTTTCTTGCTTTTCTTTATTGAGCCTTTGGGTTCCCGGTTGGTTATAAACAACATAGTTTATTTATCCTTCCTTGATTTTTTCTTGAAGAGTCTAGCATCTTAGTAAACATATTAGCTATGATTGTTAATGAAACACAAAACGATTTCGGGAAAAATATTACGCTGAATAATAACAACTTTTTAACACTTGATGCGCCATCTTATCCGAAGAGGCGCAGGCCTAAGTATTTGCCCCGTACGATTGTAGAGCAGATTGATTCGACCATTTTTGCGGCAATCGATGGTAATGTTGGTTTGCTTGCCCGGGATATACGATAATTATAATATATGTTCAGTTGTGGCATGAATTCAGCGTAAATTTAACTGGTTGCCTGTTCGACATGCAGGTAAATTAACACGGTACTGGGTGGTTAAGGCTCTTCACTGTTTAGGAGTAGTTAATGAAAGATTTTGTAATAGAATTAATTAATGCGCTTCCCTTAAATGCGGTTGAGGAAAGAAGCTGGTTTGAAATTGTTTCCATTTTAGCGCCGTCAGTCCTATTTATTAGCGTGTTGTTTGGCGTAAGTTTCTTCCTGCGAGAGAAATATTTAAAGCAAACAATAGTCATTTCATGTGTTGTGTTGACCTTGTTTTTCTTGCCGTATGAATTATTTCGGCAAGCATCTAATATTTCCATGGCCGATGAGAAAATCAATGTTACACAAAGCCAACTAAAAGAATTATTAACCGTTTCAGACCTTGTTCATCTTGAACTGTTAGTGGATAAAGAAGTCGCTTCTGATATGCTGGCAGGACTTATTTATGATTTAAGTGATGAGCAAAAGCAAGCATTAATTTTTATGGGATGGTTGATTGCCGAAAATGAAGCAAAGATTAAACAGACTGTTGATGACAGGTATCAGTCCTTGGGTGAAGAAGTCACACTGGGCCTGAATAACGCAACACAAGAAATTATAAGTTCCAGAATGCCGACTGAAAAAATTTCGGAGGATATACTGGTGCGGATTGAGGACGATGTCAGCCAGCGAATAGAACAGAAAATGACTGCTTTTAATCAGGAAATTGATCAGTCATTAGGGAATTTTCAGGAGAAAATCAATTTATTCATTCAAAGTCAATTGAATGAATACGAACAAAAGTTGATAAAGATTACCCAGAAAAATACAGATGACTTGGAAAACTATGCCGATAGGGCAAGAATTTCTTTTGCGACTCAATTGAACAGATCAAGCAGAGCATCTCTGCGACAACTTGAAGATACCAAGAGAAGTGTTGACGATATTGGCACTGAGTTAGCCGGAGCAAACCTGAGAAGCCTTACAAGTGACGTAAAAAATCTTTCCGCTTTAATAGATGAAACCCAGAAGAAGAATGATATATTGTTTAAATATAATGAATGTATCCGGTTAGTAGGATTCATTGACTTTTCTGGTAAGGAAAAGCAGTGCCGTATAGAAATGAATAGGCGTTTAGAAAAATTGTAGTTGCTCATATTTGTTTGGCGTTAATACGCAAAGCGGCGCCAAACTGGAAATTACTGAATTAAATAAGCCAACTGAGCTTGCACCGATTTCAATGCGAACATGGCGGTGCATTGATGCGATTAGTCTTCAATCACCTCAACAGCCAAGGTCTTGTTTTTGTAGGTGCATATATGACGATGGATCTCCAGACAATGGGAAGTAATGATCACTTGGTATGTTCCGTGGATCTGGTCATTTGTATCGAACTCAAAAGCAAAGTGACCGCTGTCATCACTGGGAGAAGACTGCTCAACCGCGGTAGTACCATCCGGCCGGATCACTTTAAAATTCAGTAGAACTTCTGCAGTGGGCTGATCGTTATAGCTAACCCAACCATTGAGAACGATTTTTTCGCCGAGTTTATATTCTGTTTTTGGTTCAGATAAAATGGGTTCCGATATATGCGTTGCATTGGCGTTTTGGACCAGACTGCATAACAATACTGCCAGAAAAAGTAAGTTAATTTGCATCGTATTTTGTCTCATAATTTAGAATTAACAGATTTATTTGCAATATGTCAAGTATAAGGCGCGCCGGGCAATGTTGTATAGAAATCTGAAGTTTTATTCGCCATATTTCGGCGTGATAAGTGGATCGATTACCTTTGTAAGCATAAATATTACAAGTTAGCTGGCAATTTTAGTGAAAATCTGCATGTTTAGCTAATTACTGCGATGGCCTGAGTCGTTGCATTATTAAACAGCTAAACTCAGCATTTAATAGTGCCGTTATTGGCAATTTACAGGTAAGCTTTGTTAAATTTACCAGTTGCGACATGTTAGACTTCTTTCGCACGCAGTTTTTTGTTTTTAGTTATATATTTTATGGGGTTATCAATGGAAAAACTTTTTAGATCCTTGCTGGCGGTTTTCGTGTTATATTTTTTTGCTTCACAAGCCGCGATGGCGCAAAGTTATCCGTATGCATCAGGAGAGAAATTTGTAAGCGGGATTGCTAATGTCGCAACTGGTTTTGTCGAGCTGCCGAAAAATATAGTTATATCCAGTGGAGAAAATGGTGTGCCTTATGGGATGACGGTTGGTTTGGTTACCGGTATTTTCCATACCGTCGGCCGTACCGTAATTGGTGCGCTTGACATGGTGACATTTTTGATACCTACCGGCCCGTCGGTAAGTCCACCCTATATTTGGAATAATTTCTATAATGAAACAACTTATGGTTCATCGTACTACAGTATTAGGCGTTGAATTTCAGCGGTATAATTGCGCTGCACGAGATATTATAATTATTTCGTAGATGATGTGATTTGAAGTGTTAACTTGCGAGCAGACGATAAATTCAGGCTGCTCTTAATTCCGTCAAAATGGATCAATCGCTTAACGTTGCTTTTGATTGCAAAAGTAAATAGCCGTGCAGCCTGTCGTATTGATTAATCATCAGCGTAATACCGCACTCCTGGTGGCTTGGGGTAATGAAAAACAGCGAGTGATTAAACTAGGAAAAGGCAGACTGACCGTGTCGTCACTTTCGGCAAAGGAAATTGAAGCGCAAGGATACACGGTCAGTGACTATCCACCAGAACTCGCGGCACGAGAATATTTACGACATGGCGCTGGCGTGAGTAAGCGCGCAAAACGTGCTCTGGAAGAAATCGCTTATGGAAAATTCTCAGGTATATTGATACCCATCTAATCATTCAAAGTATTTCTCAAGTTTTTCTATCTAATCTCCAGGTAATCTGCAAATTTCTCTATTTGCTGGTCTGAGTATAATTTTTTTTCGCTGGGACTTTATCCGTCGCGCATCAACTTCATGCGTTGCGATATAGCGGAAATACCCTGAAAAAAATGACTATTTCATATGATTGAGGATGGTGATATTGCCATAGACTAATATATAGAAAGAGATATTTACATTCAATTAAGCTGTATAGGCGCTCATATGATTGTTATGGAAATTGGCGCCATATTTTTAACTGCTGCTTTGTTTTTTACTGTGTGACGGAGCATCAATTATTAGAAGCGGCGCTAGGCGACATATCCACTACTTTGATTAAGGACTAAATTGTCATGGAAATTTCACCGCTGGTTATTATTTCGTCAGTATTTGCTGCCATATCGTTTGTTGCGATTATTTATTTTATCCTTATTTACAATAACCTGGTTACGCTGAAGCATAATGTATCCAAGGCATGGTCAAATATCGACGTGTTACTGAAGCAGCGTCATGATGAATTACCAAAGCTTGTCGAAACGTGTAAGCAATATATGAATTATGAAAAAGATGCGTTGCACGCAATTATCAAGGCACGCTCAGCGGTGTCATCTGCCCGTGAAAAATCGGATATCAAAGCACTGGGTGCGGCAGAAACCCAATTGCGGCTGGGTTTGGGCAATTTATTTGCATTAGTGGAAGATTATCCAGAATTGAAAGCGAATGAATCATTCCAACATTTGCAGTCGCGTATTACCGGATTGGAACATGATATTGCTGACCGTCGGGAATTTTATAATGATTCGGTCAATATCAAGAATATCCGTATTGAACAGTTTCCCGATGTGATTGTGGCGCGAATCATGGGATTTAGGTCTGCTGATTTGCTGGAGTTCGCTGAATCAGAAAAGGCGGATATCGATATGAAAGCCTTGTTTGCATGATTCTTGGTCAATGGAGGGCAGATCTCAGCAGCGATGAAACCATCTTTTATCTGATTGTTGCTTGCGCGGTGGCATCCGCCTGTTTTGTTCTGGTTTATTACTATTTTAAACGGGCGCGCTTGATCGAAGATACGCCTACTTCTAAAATCCGTTCCGCCGCTCAGGGTTATGTGGAACTGATTGGAGCGGTTTCTATTGGTGAGGCAGGTGAATTAGTCGCACCGCTTTCCGGGACACCATGCGTCTGGTTTGATTATAAAGTGCAGCGCTATACAGAATCTGGAAAAAATGGGCACTGGCGTACGGTTGAAAAAGGGACTAGTAGCCATTGGTTCCGGATCGATGATAAAACAGGTAATTGTGTAATAGATCCACAAGGTGCCAGCGTGATAACGGAGCATTCGCGCACCTGGTATGGAAACAGTCAAACGCCAAACCAGGCATCAGACAGGAATCATGGCATACTGGGTTCTTTGCGGCAACGCCGTTATCGTTATATTGAGAAGTTTATTTATATTCATGATGTCATTTATGCGCTTGGCCACTTTCAAAGTCTTGGCGGCGGACGCCACGTACCCAATAACCACAAAATGACGGGTGAAGTGATTCGTCAGTGGAAGAAAAATTATGACTGGATACTGGAAAATTTTGATAAAGACGGCAACGGTGAAATTGATTTGCAGGAATGGGATCAGGTGCGCAAAGCGGCTGCTCAGGAAGCGGAAAAACGTCGGAATGACATGGCAAAAATGCCCACAACACATGTTCTTAGTAAAACCCCAAATAAGAAACATCCATTTATACTTTCGACACATAGTCAAAAAAAACTTGCCAAGCGCTATCGTTACTATGCGGCGACATCGCTCGCAGGGGGGATGTTTTGCGG
>BQJA01000117.1 GCA_021604405.1 Nitrosomonas sp.
TACTCGCTTACTTACAGCCTGAATCAGTTGTGCTGGATCTTGGCGCAGGTGCAGGAATTGTTTCGCAAATGAATTTTCGTGGCGTGCCTGCGCAAATGTGCGGTGTAGATCTTGATCCTCGAGTCGTTGGCAACCCGATGCTGGATGAGGGGCGGGTGGCGAGCGCCACGGGTATCCCTTATGAAGATAACCGATTTGACGTGGTTTTTTCAGACAATGTACTGGAGCATCTGGAAGAGCCGCTTCAAGTATTCCACGAAGTGAATCGTGTACTCAAGCCGGGTGGTGTGTTTTTGTTTAAAACGCCGAATAAGTATCACTATATGCCAGTTATCGCGCGGTTAACACCACATGTGTTTCATCAATATATCAATCGTCTGCGTGGCCGGGCCGAGGTGGATACCTTTCCGACACGTTACCGCGCCAATAGCCGGGATGATGTAATACAGCTGGCAACAGCGGCGGATATGCTCGTAGAGCAAATAGAGTTAATCGAAGGACGCCCAGAATATATGCGCATGACATGGCCCTCGTATCTTGCTGGTATGGCTTATGAACGAATGGTTAACGCAAGCGAACTATTTGCGATGTTTAGAATATTATTAGTTGGTATTTTGCGCAAAAAAACGCAATAAGTTCATTTACCTGGTCCAGGAGACTGTTCAATAATCGCGCGCCTTTTCCGGCCAGTCTTTTCAAACAACCCTGAGTTTTTTGTGTCTGACTGGACCAGTCAAATCATCCAACTGGAATTGCTGGTTTCCCACGTTGAAGATGCAAGGTAATCCTGTGAAGGGGCGGTTTTTTTGCCGTTGAATGGCGCCCCAATGACAGGGCGATCGATCGTGCAAAAATTATTTTAACCTTTGATATTAGCATTTTCAGTTCTTGTTTTTATCTCTGAATAAGCTTGTTTTTCTCATTCAATTTCACTGCATAGAGATGAAATATTGTTGCGTATAATTGGTTTATTGCATTATTTTTTAAGATATAGCAAGGCCTGGGATAAACATATTTGCAGTGGACATAGAGAAGTAAACCCGGATTTGAACAGCGTATTGTAAATATGGCGTGCAACGTATTGCGTCGATGACTCGTACCATTTAGCTTCGTCAAACCGCATAACAGAAAATTCCAGAAATTCCCAATGTCGTGAATACGTTATTTATTCCTGATTAATTTGTAATTGCTATGTCGCAAATTGTGGTGTTTATCAAATCCCATGTCAAACAGCACACTGGTCATCTGAATCTTACCTTCCTGGTTTAAGAGCGATTCGTATCTTTTGTTAACAAATAGTTGGATAGGTTTATTGCTTTTGAATCGTAGTATCATGCAGAAACTCTTTAATAATCATAAATTAATATTTAAAAAATGAAACAAATTCTTCAGAATCTGCGCTCAGGCACTACTGAATTAATTGAAGTGCCTTGCCCGCGTGTCAGTTCAGGTCAATTATTAATTCGTACGGCTTGTTCACTGGTCTCCGCCGGGACTGAGCGAATGCTGGTGGATTTCGGCAAAGCAAACCCCCTTGAAAAAGCGCGTCAACAGCCTGATAAAGTGCGCATGGTGATGGATAAAGTCAAAACCGATGGCTTGATACCGACACTTGATGCGGTACGTAATAAGTTGGAGCAGCCTTTGCCACTGGGTTATTGCAATGTGGGTGAGGTACTGGCGGTTGGCAAAGGTGTGGAAGGGTATGCCGTGGGGGACCGGGTGGCGTCCAATGGCAAACATGCCGAAGTCGTAAGCGTGCCAATGAATTTATGTGCACGGATTCCTGATTCGGTGCAGGATGAGGCGGCCGCTTTTGTAGTGGTGGGTGCGATTGCGCTGCAGGGTATTCGCCTGGTGCAGCCGACGCTGGGTGAAACGGTTGTCGTGACGGGACTTGGATTGATTGGTCAGATTACCGTGCAGTTGTTACGTGCGAATGGCTGCCGCGTGCTGGGTATCGATTTCGATCAGGCCAAACTGGACATGGCCAAGTCCTTCGGTGCTGAAGTTGTAAATTTAGGTTTGGGTGAAGATCCTGTGCAGGCGGCTGAGCAATTCTCGCGTGGACGCGGGGTGGATGCTGTCATTGTGACGGCGGCTACGCAAAGCAGTGAGCCCATGCATCAGGCAGCGCAAATGTGCCGTAAACGTGGACGTATCGTGCTGGTTGGGGTTGCCGGGCTGGAATTGTCGCGTGATGATTTCTTTAAGAAAGAACTGACTTTCCAGGTGTCTGCCTCGTATGGTCCGGGTCGTTACGATGCGAATTATGAAGAAAAAGGGTTGGATTATCCGGTTGGATTTGTGCGCTGGACCGAGCAACGCAATTTCGAAGCGGTGCTTGATATGTTGGCTGATGGCCGGATGGATGTGTTGCCGCTGATTTCTCATCGATTTGGCCTGGATGACACCGAAGCCGCTTATAAGGTTGTGGGTGGAAGCGAACCGTCAATGGGTATTTTGTTGGAATATGCGCCCCGGGTTGAAAAGTCAGACGTCGCGCTGCAAGAACCAACCGTGCGTCTCGTGACGGATAAATCCCGCCTACGCACTGATCAGGCGCCAACAATCGCATTCGTCGGGTCTGGTAACTATGCGAGTGGTGTTTTAATCCCGGCTTTTAAAGCAGCAGGCGCACATTTAGCTTCGGTGGCTTCGAGTTCCGGCGTAACTGGCATGCATGCCGGAAAGAAGTATGGGTTTGACGAGACTACAACGGATACCGACAAATTATTTAATGATCCTACCGTAGACGCGTTGGTGATAACGACTCGGCACGATAGCCATGCGGATTTTGTCCTGCAGGCGTTAGAAGCGGGTAAGCATGTTTTTGTGGAAAAACCGTTATGTTTGACGTTACCTGAGCTCGATAAAATTGCAAATTTGCATGCCCGGTTGCAGAAACATAATGGATGGCATCCTTTGGTCATGGTGGGTTTTAACCGTCGATTTGCGCCGCAAGTGCAAAAAATGAAAACGTTGCTTGCAGGCGTAAGTGGTCCGAAATCGTTCGTTATGACGGTAAATGCGGGCGCGATCCCCTCGGATCACTGGGTGCAGGACATTGAAGTGGGGGGCGGACGTATCATTGGCGAGGCTTGCCACTTCATTGATTTGTTACGTTATCTGGCTGGCAGTCCAATAATCACACATGCAAAAGTTGCGATGGACTCGGCCACGGGCGATACCGTAAGCATACAGTTGGCTTTTGCAGATGGCTCCGTTGCGACCGTGCATTACTTTGCAAATGGTAGCAAAGCGTTCCCAAAAGAGCGTCTGGAAGTATTTGCCGCCGGACAGGTGCTGCAACTCGATAACTTCAGAAAATTGAAAGGCTATGGATGGCCAGGCTTTAAGAATCTAAATTTATGGCGCCAGGACAAAGGACAAAATTCTTGCGTGACTGCATTTGTCAATGCGGTAAGGAACAGTAAAGCTGCACCGATACCTTTCGCAGAAATAGAGGAAGTGAGCCGGATTTCGATTCAGTTGACCGCATAAGCCAACGACACAGCCAAACAATTTTTAACAACTTTAATTCAGGATTGCCAATGTTAATTGACATCATCGCCGGAGCGCGACCTAATTTCATGAAGATTGCACCGATTATTCATGCCTTTCAAGCGCGGCGGAACGAAGGAGGAGAACTGAATTATCGTTTGGTGCACACCGGGCAACACTACGACGCCAGTATGTCGGGCGATTTTTTTACACAATTGGGTATTCCTGAACCGGACATTAATTTGGAGGTTGGTTCCGGGTCGCAGGCTGAGCAAACGGCCATGATCATGATGCACTATGAAAAACTATTGCTGGATGCGCCGAGTGATGTGTGTCTGGTAGTCGGGGATGTAACCTCCACAATGGCTTGCGCGATTACAGCGCAAAAGTTGTGTATACCGGTTGTTCATGTGGAAGCAGGAATCCGCTCCGGTGATTGGACCATGCCCGAAGAAATTAACCGTATGGTTGCGGATTCCATTACCAACTGGTTCTTCACAACCAGCGAGGTGGCAAACGACAATCTTCGCGGTGCCGGCGTAGGGGAAGATCGCATTTTCTTTGTCGGTAACACGATGATCGATACGCTTTTGTCGAACTATAATCGTTTCCAGCCGCCTGCTTTCTGGGAAAAACATGGTCTTAAAACGGGCGAATATTTTGTTGTGACCTTGCACCGGCCAGCCAATGTCGATGCCCATGGTGATTTCCTTCGGTTACTTACCGCCATTGGCGACGGCGTGCGTGACTTACCTGTTGTATTCCCGGTTCATCCACGTACAGCTAAGACTTTGCAATCCATTGCCACGTTACCGGGCAATTTTTTACTGGTCGATCCGCAGCCTTATCTGGAATTCAACTACCTGGTAAAAAATGCAAAAGCCGTCATCACCGATTCAGGCGGCATTACTGAAGAAACCACCGTAATGGGTGTGCCTTGTCTGACGTTACGTGACTCTACTGAACGGCCTGAAACGGTCACGATCGGTACGAATGAATTAATCGGCACGAATCCGGAGAAGCTCAAGCCCGCGCTGGATAAATTATTCGCCGGAGAATGGAAGAAAGGCGCGATTCCTGAAAAATGGGATGGGCAAACTGCACCACGAATTGTTGCGGCGCTGGAGCATTTACTCGGCGCAAAAGTAAGAGTCACGGGTACTAATCTGTGAAAACAGAGCGTCTTCTGCTGTATTTTCATACTGTTCGTTATCTGCGATTGGGGCAGATTGTCTATCAGCTTTATTATCGTCTGGCCAGGACACGGGTAATAAGGCAAGCGCTGGCGCCTGTAAATGAGCTTTCACAACGGTCCTGGCGCGGGCCATGGGTGGCGCCGCTGGTGCGGCCACGCAGTCATCTCGGGAAGGGGGTATTTGAGTTTCTGGGAGAACGAGGTCAAGTAGTAAGCGCGGCTGATTGGAATACAAAGGAAAAATCCAAGCTTTGGCTGTACCACTTGCACTACCTCGACGATTTAAATGCGGTGGACGCGGATATCAGAGCAGCGCAACAAACATGGCTGGTGCAATGCTGGATTGATGATAATCCGCCACTTTCCGGCAACGGTTGGGAGCCCTATACCCTTTCTTTGCGACTGGTGAATCTGGTGAAATGGTGCGCCCGACAATCCCAGATACCCGTCCACTGGCTTGCCAGTATGGCCCGTCAGGCACAGGCGCTGGCGGCGCTGGAGGAACGCCACATTATGGCAAATCACCTGTTTGCCAACGGGAAGGCGCTCGTCTTTATTGGCGCGTTCTTGACCGGAAAGCCCGGGTCTCGGTGGTTGAAGCGCGGGTTAAATATTCTGGACCGGGAAGTTGGTGAGCAGTTTCTGGCGGATGGCGGTCACTTTGAGCTTTCGCCGATGTATCATTCGATCTTGCTGTGGGATTTATGTGATCTGGTGAACCTGGCGGACCGCAGTGGCGTGCCTGAGCTCCTCGAACGTGTATCTTCTTGGCGTGGTGTGATCGAGCGGGGGCTGGCCTGGTTGGAATGCATGTGTCACCCGGATGGTGACATCGCTTTTTTTAATGATGCGGCTTTTTCCAGTGCGCCATCTTTGAAAGAGATCAAAGCTTACGCTAATTGCCTGGGATGCAGCTTTGCTGAGCAGCGGAGGCAACCTTTGTCTTACGTTCACCTTGTGAATACCGGCTATATCGCTGTTCAGCTTGCGCAGGGCGGAAAAGCTTTGCTGGATGTCGCAGAGGTGGGACCGAGCTACCAGCCGGGTCATGCTCATTCTGACACGCTCAGCTTTGAGCTGAGTCTTTTCGGTAGGCGGGTTCTGGTAAATTCCGGGATATCTCAATATGGTGAAGATATCGAAAGGCAACGCCAACGCAGTACTGCGGCGCACAATACAGCTGAAATTAACGGTAAAAATTCATCAGAGGTGTGGGCAGGTTTTCGGGTTGCCCGGCGTGCCCGGCCTGTTGCCCCGAAAATCTGGGAGGCGGACGGGAGACTGCTGGTGCGTTGTGCTCACGATGGGTACAGGCGGCTGCCTGGTGCGCCCGTTCATCAGCGTCAGTGGGCGTTCAGCACAGATGGTTTATTGATTGTCGATACCCTTTCTGGGTGTTTCCAGAATGCAATGGCGCGTTTTTATCTGCATCCGGCGATTCAGATCGCAGGTCATCAGGAATTATGCTTGCCGGAAGGACATAAAGTCCGCTGGTCGGTGACGGGTGGTCAAGTGCAGATCGTACCTTCAACCTGGCATCCGGAATTCGGCGTTGCGGTACCCAATTACTGCATTGAAATACCATTCGATGGTACTGAAGTTGCGATCAATTTTTCCTGGGAGTAAGTGATATGCATATTATGTTCCTGACGGATAATTTTCCACCAGAGGTGAATGCACCGGCTTCGCGCACTTTTGAACACTGTCGCGAATGGGTGCGGGAAGGATACAAAGTGACGGTAATTACTTGCGCACCAAATTTTCCCAAGGGCCGTGTGTTCGAAGGGTACCGCAATCGGTTATGGCAAAGTGAAGAAATTGAAGGGATACGGGTCATTCGGGTGTGGACGTACATTACCGCGAACGAGGGGTTTGTGAAACGCATTTTGGATTATCAGAGTTTCATGGTATCAGCCACTTTGGCAGCTTTGTTTGTGCGCGGCGTTGATGCCGTGGTGGGAACATCTCCGCAATTTTTTACTGCGTGCGCAGCCTATGTGGTGAGTCGTTTGAAGCGTATCCCTTTTGTTTTCGAGTTGCGTGATCTTTGGCCGGAGTCGATCAAGGCGGTAGGTGCTATGAAAGAATCCGCCGCTATCCGGGTATTGGAGCGTCTGGAACTATTTCTTTACCATAAGGCAGCGCAGATCGTTTCTGTAACACACTCATTCAAAAGAATCCTGACTGCAAGAGGTGTGGATAGCAACAAGATTACGGTGGTTACCAATGGGGTGGACATGTCGCGTTTTAAACCCTTGCCCAAGCATGTTGAATTGATACGGAAACTTGAGCTGGAAGGGAAGTTTGTCGCGGGCTATGTGGGTACGCATGGCCTTGCGCACCACCTGGAAACCTTGTTGGAAGCGGCAGAAATGTTGCAGTCATTGCCGGGTGGTGAACGATTCCACTTCATTTTACTGGGGGACGGCGCCCGCAAGCAGGCACTAAAGGATATGGCGGTAGAGCGCCGTCTTGACAACGTCACGTTCGTTGATTCGGTGCCCAAGGAACAGGTGACGCACTACTGGTCATTGTTGGACGTGTCTATCATTCATTTAAGAAAGACAGATCTGTTCACGGCTGTAATCCCTTCAAAGCTTTTCGAGTCCATGGGTATGGGCTTGCCGATTCTGCACGGTGTGGCGGGTGAGTCGGCTGACATCGTGCGTACGGAAGAAGTGGGTATCGTATTTGAGCCGGAGAACGCTGCGGAATTGGTTGAGCACTTACAGTTCTTGCAGAGCAATCAACAGGCCTATGAAGCCTACCGTGTTCGATGTCTGGATGTTGCCAAGCGATACGACCGGAAAACCATGGCGATGAAGATGCTGGCGGCGGTAACGAAGTTGAAAAAAAGAACCTTGTACAGCAAAGCTCATACATAATTTTGATCAATAACAGAGCCAGTCCGCCAGAAATATTTTCGCTGTTATTTTGCTGAATATTAATTTCAGTATCAGTTTACCTGACGAAATTTAACTGCACGCAAGCCGGCGGTGGTATTGTCGGTAGTATTGTATTTACATCAGCTACCTCAATTTATGCCAATTCAAAAGCCTGAATTAACTGATAATAATACCCCTAATTAAGTTTTTGGAATTACAGGATTCATTATAAATTATTAACTTAGCATTAGTTCTTAATGTTATAGGTTTGCTAAAGTGTAGTAGCCCTTTAGATTGTCGCACCATATTACGTGGGTCCTCAGCCCTTCCTAAATCCTTCATGACGGAGCAGTTATATAATGAACACGGCCAACTCATCATCATTAATCGAATCATTAGATTTTTCTAAACTTATTGAAGAAGTCGACATCGGACAATTACTGCCGGTTATTGGCGAACAAGTGGACATTGGTAAATTATTGCCGATACTTGGCGAAGAAATAGATATTACTAAATTGTTACCGATTATCGAACAGCTCGATCTACAAGAGCTCGATATTGGTAATTTAATATCAACTATCGGCGATAAAATTGATATTGATAAATTATTATCAATTTTTTTTCCGGGGGAGACCTTACCACCAATTGACAATACAAACGAAATTGATGAAACGTTTTCTTTTATTCTACCGGAAGAAACAGTTCAACTGCTTGACGGACTGTTGTTAGAGTTGCTGCCAGTTGAAACATTGGCAGACATTGATGCAGCGATTGATATAGATCGATTATTTTCTATTACGCTTCCTACCGAGACGTTTTCAGTCATTAGTGATGCAATATTATCTAATGAAGCGGTCGATATCGATGCCTTGTTGTCGACTATTTTACCTGACGAGGAATTCTCTCCGGGCCATGATAATGGTAAAGACCATCATCATGACAACCATAAGCATCATCACGATGATAACGAGCATCACCATAACGATGATCACAAACACCACCATAACGATGATCATAAGCACCACCATAACGATGATCATGGAACAAATGACGACGATGAGACATTCTCGATTATTCTTCCGGAAGAAACGGTCCAATTGCTGGATGAATTGCTGTTAGATATGCTCTCCGTTGAGACATTGGCAAAAATTGATGAAGCGATCGATATTGATCAATTATTCTCGATTACGCTGCCCACTGAGACATTCTCAGTCGCTAGTGATGCCATCGCAGCGA
>BQJA01000118.1 GCA_021604405.1 Nitrosomonas sp.
CCAGAAGTCAGTAAACGAGCGTTGGCTTGTTTAAGCCGCTTCAGTCAACGGCTGCGTGATTTACCACGCGGCGCGGTACGCATCGTCGGTACCAATACCTTACGCAAAGCACGTAATAGTGAAAAGTTTATTACGAAAGCCGAGGAAATCCTGGGACATCCGATTGAAATTATCTCGGGACAGGAGGAAGCGCGACTTATTTATTTGGGCGTTTCCCATTCGCTGGAAGATGATAATGAACAGCGGCTTGTGATGGATATCGGTGGCGGAAGCACCGAATACATTATCGGCCAGCACTTCAAACCTGAGCAAATGGAAAGTTTGTTCATGGGTTGCGTTAGTTTTAGCCAGCAGTTTTTCAAAAATGGCACGTTAAGCGAAGCGCGCATGCGAAAAGCGGAAATTGCGGCCATGCGGGAGCTGTCCACTATCCGGGAACAATACAGGGCCACTGGATGGGATACGGCTATAGGCGCTTCCGGTTCAATCATCAGTATCCATGACGTTATCATTGCCAACGGCTGGAGCAGTTATGGTATTACGCTGGAAGCACTGAGTAAACTCCGTCAAGCGGTCATTGCCGCTGGCCATATTGATAAATTATCGCTGCCCGCGTTGTCAGAAGACCGTAAACCCGTATTTGCCGGCGGCCTCGCAATACTATGCGCAACATTTGAGTCGCTGGATATAGAATTGCTGCGAGTATCCACTGGTGCTGTTCGGGAAGGCTTACTATATGATCACCTTGGCCGTATTCATCATGAAGATGTACGGGAACGCACTATCGAACAATTAATGCAGCGCTATGGCATTGATGTTGCTCAGGCAAGTCGTGTCGAGGAAACGGCGCTGTATCTGTTGCAACAGGTATCAGCGGAATGGGATCTAGCTACCGAAGAAAGGATGGGGATGATCAGCCGGGCCGCAAAATTACATGAAATCGGATTAGCAATTGCGCACAGCCAGTATCACAAGCACAGCGCCTATCTGGCCAAAAACATGTACATGCCGGGGTTTTCCCAGGGTGAACAACTATTGTTAGCGGCCATGATTCAGGGTCATCGCCGCAAGTTCCCTGAAAATATTATTAAGGCACTGCCGAAATCTCATGTGCAGCCGGTATGGCTGCTGTGTATTTTGTTGCGTTTATCGGCATTGTTACACCGCAGTCGTTTAACAACCGCATTGCCCGATATTAACCTGGACCTGACCGACAGCAAAGTCGTCATTTCTTTTCCGGCAAATTGGCTGGATGAACATCCACTGACTTTTGCTGATCTAGAGCAAGAAAAACAATATCTAAAGGCCGTTGGGTGCATTCTGAAATTTTCCTGAACTGAGCGCGCACACTTTCATCATACCAACGATTCATTCGCTTATTAATAAATAATATATTCATATCAATAGCTTTACGAATCTTAATATTATAATATCCAGACACTATAATATTATAAGTTTATTGTTTTTTCACCGCTGGAAAGCTCTGCTACTGATGGCAACCCTTTTTTTTCTAACAGCAAATCCAGCGCTTCTAAAAATAAAGTTTGAAAAGTTGTTTTATTGCGCCGCTCTGAAAAAACCAGCACATGCAATGCCTCATGTAACAGTGGATCCACATAAATCGGGATCGATTGTTTCTTATTAGCACTGGCATTACTTATTTTTCTTGCCGTTGATTCAGTTCGTGCAGGGGGCGCAGAATCAATATTCTCATGCTCCTCCTTTATAACCGCCCCGAGTCCTAATGATGCTTTTCTTTTTGCCATTTCCTACCCCACTGCGTTCGTTAGTTGTGTATTTTCTAAGCGGGTTTCTTTTTTATCTATCCAGTTAAAAATCCCCTTTATCTCGCCCGCGCCTTTATCGTGGACGTCATATTCACATACACTTAAATTATTCGCATAAGCACGTTTATAGCATTTTCGCTCGATTGTCGGGGTATGACACACCAGGCCAATCGTTGATAAACTATTCTTAGCTTCGTGCAGGTCGTTACCGCTTGAGGGACACCGAGTTATAACAAAAGCAAAGGGCGTTTTGACCTTCTTGATGATATCGACCGTTGGTAATGCACTGCGGCAATCATCAAGAGAAGGCTGGCATGGAATAATTGCGAAAGTCGCGCTTTCAATCGCCTCTGTATGTTTAAGGCCTTCCCTTCCGGCTGTATCAATAACAACCAATTCAAAGCCTTGTTGTTTTGCAGAATTCAGGTTATCTATCAACTGATTATATAAGCATTTGATCAACAATGGTGCCGCCGCTTCACGCGCTTCCCACCATTTTGTTGCCGACTGCTGTGGATCGAGATCGATTAAAAGCGTTTTCAGCCCGGCTTTGCTTCCTTCTACAGCTAAATTAGTTGCGAGAACAGTTTTTCCGGCCCCGCCCTTCTGATTGGTAATCACCCATATTTTCATCTTGATTTCCCTGATATCCCAAATAACACAATATTACATTATTTTAATAGCCAAATATTAGACTTGCAAACTGTTCGACTATTATACGTTTAAAGCATCATAATCTTATATTATTAGAATATTAAAGGGTTAAAGGGTTAAAGGGTTAAAGGGTTAAAGGGTTTTAATATTGTACATTCATAATACTTTAGCATTTCAAAATTAAAATACTAAAGTATTATGCAATTATGCGATCAAAACGCCAATAACCAGTCTTCAATTCTATTTCATTTTACGCACACACCAGCAAAAGAAAAGCCGATAATATTTTGATTATTCAGAATAACCAAAAAAGATAGCGCAGTCGTGATGTTATACAGGCACAAGATAATACAATAAAAAAGTCAGTCCAATCGACGGCGACCGCACACCAAGCCATGAGTGCAACCTGCTCAGGTGGGCATTTTTTGGCAAATCGATACTATCCAGTTATCGCGCATTTTCACAAGCGACTCGTCGTCGCGCTTATCCGATAACGCACTTGACGTGATGGCCACTATCCATCCAACTCATACCCGCCGACTTCCTTGCAGCCGATCCAGATTTGCCCCGATCAGGGTAGTTTTGCCAAAATTACACGAATGCCGAACCAACTCAGAATTAAAGGCTAATGTTTGATTTTCGTCGTATGGCGGGACTAAAAAGACGACATCCGGTTGCTGCTGCAGCTCAGTCTGCGAGTGCAGCCAGAATTTCATCCTGGGCTGATCGGGGTTTGGCATTACCCGGCATACAGCGCTTGTAACTGCCGTCAGACTGAAGTATCCATGCTTGGGTATTATCCGCCAGATATGTCGTCAAGCCTTCCTTCAAGATTCGCTGTTTAAGCCGCTTATCATCGATCGGGAAACAGGTTTCCACGCGGCGAAAGAAGTTGCGATCCATCCAGTCTGCACTGGAGCAGAACAATTGCGATTCACCGTTGTTATGGAAGCAGAAGATACGCGTATGCTCCAGGAAACGGCCGACTATAGAACGCACCTGGATATTATCAGAAACGCCTTTGATACCGGGACGCAGGCAACATGCACCGCGCACAATCAAATCAATCCTGACGCCAGCCTGTGACGCTTCATACAAGGCCAGTATAATTTGCTCTTCAACCAACGAATTCATTTTGGCAATGATACGCGCAGGTTTCCCAGCCCGGGCGAACTCAATTTCACGCTGAATGAATTCCAGTATGCCTTTGTATAGCGTGAAAGGCGATTGCAACAATCGCCTAAGTTTGCCGGCCCTGCCCATTGCGGTCAATTGCTGAAAGATTTTATGCACATCTTCGGTAATCGCCTGATCATTTGTCAACAACCCATAGTCTGTATACAAACGCGCCGTGCGGGCGTGATAATTTCCCGTGCTCAGATGCGCATAACGTTTTAATCGCTTTTCTTCGCGGCGGACAACCATAATCATTTTTGCATGTGTCTTATGGCCAACGACACCGTAGGAAACGTGTGCGCCGGCGGCTTGCAGTACATTCGCCAGACCAATATTTTCTTGTTCATCGAAGCGGGCGCGCAGTTCAATTACCACGGTAACTTCCTTGCCGGCTTTGGCCGCTTCAACCAGCGCATCCACGACCGCCGATCCTTCCCCCGTCCGGTAAAGGGTTTGTTTAATAGCCAGCACATTTGCATCGGCCGCCGCCTGACGCAGAAAATCGACGACCGGCGCAAATGACTGGAAAGGGTGGTGCAGCAATACATCCCCTTTGCGAATGGTATCAAATATGTCATTTGAACTTGATAATCGGCTTGGCAAACCTGGATTAAAACCCGGAAATTTCAAATCCGGCCGATCAATTTGCCCGGGAATTGTCATCAGACGGCTAAGATTAACAGGACCAGAAACCTGATAAACATCGTCCGGTTGCAGATTAAACTGATGCAACAAATAGTCGACTATTTCCTGCGGGCAATTATCAGCGACTTCCAGCCGCACCGCATCGGCAAACCGGCGCGAGGGGAGTTCTCCTTCCAAGGCACGCATCAAATCATCGACTTCTTCATCATCGACAAATAACTCGCCATTGCGGGTAACACGAAACTGAAAACATCCCTTGACCTGCATACCTGGAAATAAATCGCTCACATAGGCATGTATGATTGATGATAAAAATACAAAATCATAATCATGAGATGCGCAGGATGCAGGTAACTGAATCAAGCGCGGCAGAGAACGTGGCGCCTGCAAAATCGCAATACCGGAATTCCGCCCGAACGCATCTTTTCCTTCCAACGAAACAATGAAGTTCAGGCTTTTATTTGATACCTGCGGAAACGGGTGTGCCGGGTCCATGCCGACCGGACTTAACACCGGCAGTAATTCATGATTAAAATAGCGTTTAATCCAATTTGACTGTTTAGTATCCCAATCATCGCGCCGGACAAAGTAGATATTTTTACTTTCCAAAGCTGGCAAGATGTCGTCATTAAGCATTTGATACTGTTTTTTCACAATCTGACGAACAGTTTCGCTAATTCGATTCAGCAAATCGGACGGGCTCAAATTATCAGGGCCACGCTGTACCGACCCATAGGCAACCTGCTGTTTCAGCCCGGAAACACGTATTTCAAAAAATTCATCGAGATTCGAACTGGTAATACATAAGAAAGTCAATCGTTCCAATAGCGGTAAATTTTCATTGGCAGCTTGTTCCAGTACACGGCGATTAAATTCCAGTAAACTAAGCTCACGATTGATAAAAAGTTCAGCGCGATTTAAAGTTTCTGCGTTCATGGTTTTAATTACTACTTTTGATATTTGAACCCACGGATATTTTATGAGCTGTTGTCAGAAGAGGTTTTAAGTGATTGTCAGCATGATTTATAACATAACTTTTGTTATTTTAACCTAGATTCAATCGATATTATGTTAATTAACGTATACATACATCGTTATAATGTCTCGATTTTATAAATACCGTACTCAACAACTACCTAGTATAGAATTAAGTGAACAAGACGGTATTCGTTCGTTGCACTTGGGTGGGACAATGGTGCAAAGTGCGATGAGACTGTCTGCGCCGAATGATCTTGAACTGGCTTATACGCAATACATGATGGGTTTTTTGCTGTTTCATCCTGAACCAGAAAATATTTTGATGATTGGTCTGGGCGGGGGGTCGCTGGCAAAATTTGTCTACCATCAAATGCCGCAAACTAAAACAACGGTGGTTGAAATTAATCCACAGGTTGTCACGGCAGCCCGCAATTATTTTTACTTACCCGAGGATGGTGAGCAGTTACAAATCATTATCGCAGATGGCGGCAAATATCTTGCCAATCACCCTGCTGGAACAGACGTATTAATGATTGATGGATTTGATGACGGCTGCCAGGTTCCGTCGCTGTGTGAGCAGGATTATTATAAAATTGTGCGGCAATTACTGAATAGAAATGGGGTACTGGTTGCTAATTTATTAGGCCGGGACAAGGATGTCATGAATTATCTAAAACGCATCGAAACAAGTTTTAACGGCCTTGTCACGACAATGATGACGGAGGGGCGTGGAAATCTGATTGTTTTTGCATTTAAAAACAGTCCCGGAAAATTGCCCTGGAAAACGTTAAGAATGCGTGCAAAATCGCTTGAAAAAAGATTCTCTCTGCCATTTTCAGAATTTGTTGCAAAATTGCGCAAGTACAACGCGCATGATCATCACGCACTTGAAATTTAAACAACGACCGGTATCACACAACACGAAAATTCTTAAATTGCCAGAGGTCGGCTGTATCGACATCCTCATCAAATTCGATAATGCCGGCTTGAGGATTTTCTATTGCCCAAATCAGCCCGGCCAGAACGCCAGCGACCACCTGGAGACTGGTCGCATTATTATACGGCGCAAGTGCGCCCGCCTCATGAATGGATAGAACCGATCCATACCAATATACCCCTTTTTATGGCCCATCAGTAACTCGTCAAGCTCATCTATTCCTTCATAGACATCATCCATTATCAGACGGCGATTGGATTGTAACTGAAAATTTCTTCCATTGAGTTCATGTATCGATAACACGGCATCATCTCAAGGGTGGTAAGCGTAATACACTGTCGGGCGATAACGAACGGCGCCGTTTTCCTTAACAGTCAGATAATCGGCGATTGAGATCGACTCATTATGAGTTATAAGAAAACCATGATAACTGTCCTCCAGCGGTGTCCACCCGCATACACGTGTCGTAATGCCGGAACGTTTGAGATAAATTGCGGGATCGCAACCGTAATCATGGTGGTTGCCATCAATTGGAAAATATTGTTCGTGCGTACCCCAACCAAGCTCTGACCGTTGACAGCCTTCACCAGCAAAACCATCGACAGACCATGTATTGACAAATTCATTGCGTTGTTTGGAATGACTGGAAACCTGCGTATCACGTTCAGCGCATTGAATTGCCTTAATATTTAATGTCTGCGCCAGTTGTGCCCATTGTTGCTGTGTTGTTGAGAGGTCCGTCATAATACCCAGATCATGCGCAATATTAATCAATGCCTGCTTGACCCAATGTGGCACAAGGCCCGGATTGGCACCGTGAGATAATACGGCAGTCGGGCCCTGACCAAGTTTCTGCCGAAGTGACAGGGCTTCTTAACGAAGCTTGTAATTGGAACGTTCAGACAGTGGAACACTGGCGTCCACATAGCCCCCAGTCCAGGACTCGATACAGGCGTCGAGATAACATACCGCCATGATAATGACAATATTCGATTAATTGAGTACTGGAGACATAATCGATACATTCAATCGAAAGTCCCTCTGGTTGAGATTTTTAACGAGAATTTCTTTGTAATTATTCTTCGTAATTGACATAGCGGTAAAAGGAACATGATAGCGGCCGGCTTCCCCCCGTCCATCTTTTTCTGCCGAGATAATTTTGATCTGGTCGGGTGCAATATCAATATGACGCAGCAGCAACGGCAGAACCCCTTGACCCACGCTGCCAAAACCCAGAATAACCATTTTATGATTAAACTTTACAAACTTCTTATACCCAATCATTTCTTGTTGATTAAAGGAAGCTTATAGCCTGCTTGTTTTGAATGTAAAAAAAAGAGAATACTTGGCGGCTCAATTGTACCCCGTGGTAAATTTTGTGATACAGTTTGCGGCTTAGCAAACTATTGAGCAAACCTAGATACTATGGAAACTGAATACGAATCTGACCACACAAAATTCATGCGTGAATTATTTAAAAAAAATCCACAACTACCCGAAAAACAACTGGCGGCAAGAGGAATGTGGTGGGATAAAAAGCTGGACCGGGAAGAAAATAAGCGCTTCAAGGAATCGAACGTGCCACAAAAGCCCTATGTCTATTTTGGTGAATGATTGTACTTCTCCGGATATTTTATAAATTCGTACCAATTAATCTTACAAGATATCCATTTCATACCATCGTACCAGGCTTATTAAATACTTGGTTTTTTATTCGGAAACGCTTCTATCAGAGACGATAAAAGCCATCGCCATCATTAACATAATTATCAAAGGCCAGCCCCACCCAGCATCTGGAAACGTTCAAGCTTGCCGAAGCGACGGCATCCGTAAATGTGCCGTCGCCGTTACTGTGAGACAGGTTGCGTGGAGTAGGGCACACAGTGCGCATAATCAGTAAACGTTTCATCACCATTTCTCCGAAACAACCAATTTGACGCAGAAATCCCGTTTCTTAAATAAAATCGAGATCGTCATCCTGAATCGAGTCAAGCCAGGCAATACCGCTCAATCCCTCATCTGACGCTTCCCGCATAACAGGGGGTAAACTGCGATGCCACACGCTAAATGTAACACTTCGATGTTTAAAATTTTAACGAACGCCGATTGACTGAATAAACCCGCCAAAACCATTAACAAAGTGTTCTGGCATAGCCACCAGAACCCACTCAATATATGATTGTTCATTGGATGATACACCGCCATGTTTTATTATTTCCCGGCTGTCAAATCATACATCTAAAGTATCAACGCATATAATTTCTTTGGATTATTGTGATTTGCGTGATCATTGGCTGCTATGATAGATAGCCGATGACTTGAAAAACGCTAAAGTGTGCACTATCTACCTGCAGTGTGTAACCAAATCAATAAAGTTCGAAAATTTTAGTACCTAATCGGCGGCTTGACTTATATGCGCCACACATCAAACAGGCATTACCTGCGTTTTCTATTGATCATTTAATACACAAAAAGGACGTTTCTTGGAAGATATACCATTAGATATCATGCTAATCGCATTGATTATTTCGTTGATTCTA
>BQJA01000119.1 GCA_021604405.1 Nitrosomonas sp.
CGTACAAGATTCGCAAATACGAGAAAGCCGCAGCGGAATATTCTCAGCAAGCAGCTTATCATCACAAAATAGCTGCTGATCAGGCAGAGCTCAAAGCGATTGCAACAAAAAATCAAAGCGGCGGTAAAGACGCTTCATAAGCTAGAAACACCCCTTGTAAGGCCAAGATGGCGATGTGTAGCAATACACATAGCCATTTTTAATTCCTAATTGCAGTCAGCAGTTTGACACCGGAATAGTTCGTCAGCGTCAAGGCAATACGCAGGCGTGATTGATCGACAGCACAATCAGGGCATGTCTGCACCAGCCCGACACTTTTGTCGACGTAAACCAGAAAATCCACCAGGTTGCGATCGCGCCGTGTCAAGTTCTAGGGGTGCTGGAAGCGCACCACCAGATGGCCAGCATAATCTGAAGAAGAAAAAACTGCTTAAAAAAGTATCCGGTTTTAGTTGACCATTACGGACCCCGGCACAATCACAGATGGCGTATCAAAACCGCTATTTTTCCTTCCATTGACCTGATTCTTTATCCTTTTCATATTTGTATTTGACCGCTTTCCAGGCAACCCGATGAGCGGTTTCTTCGCGCGAGCTATCGCCGCGGCGCTCTTCCGGTTCATCGTACTGATCCCATGCGCTGTTGTATGCTTCCATGTAGATCTTCTGTGCGTGGTCCGGCAAGACATTCCTGACATTTTCCGGAAGATCCGATTTGGTTTTGTACGACATAGTTTTCTCCTTTTGATTCATATGCTATAAAAAAAAGAAGAGTTGCGAACTTCATACTTACAAGCGATGCCCTTAACCGCCGTTGCTAAAACTGATAATGCTCTCCAATTTCTTACTGACTGGATGCACCTGTTTTATTGGCAGCAATAATCTCCGTTTTTCAGCCATTATGTTGCACTGCAATTCTAGTCAAAGACTTTGTGCAATGAGGCCGCTTACTGCTGCGCCGTACCATCCGGCCTCGTCTCGTCAAGCCATTTCATGAAGTAGTCGAACAGATTGCCTTGCGGATAAAAGAAAGACGCAACTTGTCCATATATTAGAAGTGGCTATTAGATGTCAGGCGGTGTTTGCACGGGGTGCATGACATCGGACCTCAAGTTTTTGATGCGGTTGATGATAGTTAAATTGCCATCAGTTTCCAGTATGACTGCATCCACATCCTGAATGGAACTGATGCCTTTCTCCCGGAGGATGGCATAAATCTCATCGGCATTGACTCTTTCTTTTCGCATAGCATCCTGCAACAAATTTCCCTTGTAGACCAGCAAAGTTGGCATGGATTTAATCAGCTTTGAAACTTTCTCAGATCTGACAGAGAGAAAAGTGATGAGAAACTGCAGGCCGATCAACAGGAACAACGCAAGCACTCCGTCTGCCAGCGGCACCGATTTATTCAACAAGACCGTGGCCAGGGTCGAGCCCAGGGCAATGGTAACAATGAAGTCAAAGGCATTCATTTTGGAAAGGGTTCGTTTGCCCGAGATACGCAGAAGAAAAATCAGTGCCACATAAGCCAGTATGGTAATGACCAGGGTGCGTAGGATGCTATCCCAACTATCAAAGAAAACAATATTCATTTCAGTATAATCTAGATGTTCAATGTCTTTCATTGATCTTGCAACTTTCCCGTTTTGCTGTAATTTCCAACCTGACTGTTAAAGATTTGATGCGTGCATGGTTCCACCAGGCAACTTATGCGCCGGCGATCAGTGAATACATGCAGACTGCTGTAGATGAAAGATATCAAGCCATTCTCATCGTGACTAGAAAATAAAAATTTCAGATTAAATCTAAACTAATCCAGTTAAGTTCTAAGTCAGGCAAGCGTTAGATACGCATGGTTAAGAGAAAATATACAGACCGGCATCACTAAGAGTTCGGAAGTCAAAATTATTGTTAGCTTTAGCGTAGCGACGATTGATCCGTTACCAGACGAGTGAGCTACTGACAGGAAGCCACAACAAAGTTCTCTGGTAATTAGTCCGCCAATTTCCCTAGGGTATGACACTCATGCACATGATATTGTTAACCAGGTTAACAATGAAACTAAAGTTTAGAACGAACCTGTCCGACCAGTCTGACAAAATGTCAACCTGTTTTGTTGAATCGCTCTAAACTCTAGTTTTTACGATAATAGCGTTACACTAGATTATCAATGTATTAATGAAGATTAATACATTACAACCCGGTGTCATCTGCTGGCGTATCCGTATCATCTGTTGACGTATCAGCGTCCTCAGGCGAGTCGGTAACACTCTCAATATTCGCTGTGCCGATATTAGAATTTTCACTAAACGCGTCAACGCTAAATGCCGCATTGAGTCCATCAGCTCCGTTTGCAGTTAAGCTCAATATGACGTCGGTAACAAGTATATCCGTCTCGCTGGCCTCAACTAGCGCGTTTGTAAAATCCAAATTGAACAATGGGAAACGTCCGGCAAGGTCGCCATTGAGCGTACCTAATGCAGTCAGCACTGGCTGATCTCCTGAATTATCAATAATAAAATTGAATAGCTCAACAATGGTTCCATCTGCAGCGGATAAAGACAGTCCGCCAGAATGAAAAATGTCGCCGCTAGATGTTTCCAAATCAAGACCACCCGCCACAACTGGAAAAATGGCAACACCATCATTCAAAGTGCCCGGTTCGATCGCACTGGGTGTCACGCCAAGTCCTTCAAGTCCTCCTACGAAATCCGCACCGAGTTGGACTGTCGTTACACCGTCGGAAAGACGCACTGTTGGTTCCGCCCGGGTCTGACTGATTAAGAACGACAGGATAATCACAGCGAACGAAAGCTGCAGAATGTAGTAGTTTGGTTTCGAAATAATCATAATATTCTCCTTATAATTTATAGTATTAGTTTATATTGCCGATTTTTATTGCGTTCTACACAAGAAATTATTCTTCCCAATACGGCTTGGTTTGATAATATTGATGAATGTCTGTTTCCCAGCGCCGATCAGCCATATCGGGCCAATTGGATTTGTCAAATCCTGGCGCATCATTAAGCGCATCTTTTTTGGCATCTAATATAAAACATTCATTGCCAGTATCTAACTGTAGAGCGCTCATGGGAACAGCAAATAACTTATCGCCCATACCCAATACACCGCCATACGAAAGCACTGCGTAAGTGACTTTCCCCGAATCACAATCAATCATAAAATCCTTTATATTGCCCAAATCTTCTCCTTCCCGATTTTTGACCTCTTCACCATCCAGGCTACTGCTAGACATTAAATTTCTATTGGTATTCATGCTGAATCTCCTCTCTTTTAAATTAGAACTTATGCTCAAATTATTATTTGAGCATGAACAGAGTTTAAGGCGTTAGAACCGACGGAGTTATTAACTAGGTTAATTTTAAATGCCAAATTCATGCGGACTATCGAGACTTTTTGCACAAGTTGAGACAGAGAAGAACGGAGCAGGGTTAGCCAGTTCTGCTAAAGACGAGTTTGATGCCTTTCTTGAAGGTGGCATCCATCTGGCCTATGTTTTTTTGCACCGGCGTTGCGTCAACTGCGCTCATAACAAGCAACTGGCTTTTTCTTATAAGTGACGGAAATTTTGTCTCTGGTATGATGTGAGATCGCATGTCAATGCGTGCTTTCATTCCCGATCCCCACTGCGTTTACTTTATTCGTTGCCTGTCCGCATTATCACCTGCCGGTATTGCAGATGATTAACCGCGTAACCTTAACTTTTCCAATCAAACAAGCCGGACTGAAACAGAATGATGTGTCAACCGATGCACTGCACTTTTCCAGCGCTTGGGGCCAGATGTCAAATTCAACGTTCATCTAAAGAAATCTTCTTCTAAGGTATGTCAGGGTATGGTCAAGAAAATTTGAGCAGCGAATCTTTAGAGCAAGCTTGTAAAAGCAAGCCGGCTCCAAATAGTAGATTGTTGTATGAAAAGCGCGCTCTGCAAGAGCAATGTAATCAGGAAACACAGCGTTAATGACCATTCCCGGTCGGAATGATTATTTGCAAAAAGATATTTTTTTATTATCAAACGATTAACTGCGATTCAGAAACAACTGATTAACATAGTTAATAACTGCATATTGAAAACAGCTTTATATTGCAGATGAGTAATTTCAGAAACATGTCTGCCAGCAGAGTAACAATCTGCACACTCCTAAAATGATTATTGCCTGATTAGTGCAGTTATTTCTTTTACGGATTATTGAGCGGGCAAAGATAAATATTTATTCAAACGAAGAGGAATTAAATGATGGAAACTGGAAATATTGTTGCACATGATGAAGCGGCAGCCGAGGTCAATCGGCTATCTTTGATTAGCTGGGGATCTGTCCTTGCCGGCCTTGTCTTTATAGTGGCCATAAGCTGGTTATTGAACCTGCTTGGCATGGCTATCGGTGTCAGTGCCGCGGATGCGGCCGACGCCACGTCCATCAGCGGCGGATTTGGTATCAGCGCGGTGATTTGGATAGTCATCAGCTCAATGATTGTGTATTTCCTGGGCGCGATGTTGACTGCGCGACTTAGCGGCAAGCATGACAAGACCACGGGCATGCTGCATGGCGTGACACTGTGGGGCGTTACGACCACTTTGATGCTGGTGCTAGGTTTTATTGGCATCACTGGTTTGCTGCAGACAGGCCAATCACTGCTTTCTTCCACAGCATCTACTGTTGTGAATACGGCGTCGGCACTTGGTTCTGGCACATCCGATACGGCAAGTTACATTGCACAGCAGGCGTCAGACGCCGAGGACAGTAAAATTGTCAATAAAATCCAGGCAAAGCTCAAACGGCATGCATCTAGCCTCATAGCTGATGCAGATCCGAAAGGCGGCGCAGAGATTTCACAGCGTGATGTGCGCGAGACGATTGATCAACTAGATAGTGACGCATTAGAAAAGATGGCGACGCAGCTCATTGATGGTGACACTGAACAGGCTAAAGAGACACTAGCTAACAACTCAGGCCTTTCGGAACAAGAAATTGATACGCTTATAGAAAGCATGTCACAAGAGGTCCAGGAAATGCTGGGTACGGAAAATATCGATGACGGCTTAACGGCAGAGATACAAAATCGGGTAAAACAACGATTCGCCAGATTTGCCAGTGATCTTGACGCACCCGGAGGACCAAATGTTAGTTCGCAAGATATACAACAAGCGCTGGAACAGATAGACATGCAGACGCTGCAGTCGGTTGCCACGCGTTTAATAATGAGAGACACAGAAAGTGCGAAAGACGTCCTTATAGCCAATACGAATCTCACTGATGCACAAATCGATGATCTCGTAGACGGCGTGAATCGGGAGGTAGAACAAACCATCACCAAATATCAAAATGAGCTTAATTCGGCGACTGAAGCCGTGGCTACATATTCTCAGGCGGTATTGTGGGCTGTTTTCTCAGCCAGTGCCATTGGTCTGCTTCTCTCCATCCTGGGCGGCGCGATGGGCGCAGCCACAACGCAGCGATTATATGTTGCGAGTCGTCAGACGGTATTAACTTAATCTTGCAAAATAAGGGTGGTTCTGAGGTTGCGTTCTGTCCTTCTACATTGTTTTTTTACTGTTTATTATAAAAAGGAGTTGTTAACATGGGATATGGATTAATAGGAACTGTTCTGATCGTACTGCTGATCGCCGCGTTAATACAAAACGTATATCTGGGTGGTATCGGCGGCTTGGCTCTACTTGTTTTATTGGTACTGCTGTTAATGGGCAGACTCTAAGTAAACAATCATGTAACAGTTAATACGAAAAAGATTATTTCAAGCAAATAAATGCAGTATGGATTGCGCGCGGGCGCAGCATCGTTATTGCTGCTCGCGCGCCAACATTCTCCGATCTTATCTGACTTCCTCGCTGAATTATGTGCAGAGAGCATGCAGATCGCCATACTCCCTACACGACAGCGAGGCGCCGTGTTCCCTTCTGCAAATTCCTTTCGACGAAGATAAGTCAATCTCAACAATTACTTCAACTATTAATTGTGACATAGTCTCATTTTAATCTTTAAAAGCAAAATACTAACCTCACGCCTGTTGAGCAATCGATGTTAGATATTGGCCGATAGATGTTTATGTTGCACCACTAATGTTTATAAATTTTCCAACTAAACTATAAATGTGAACGCGCATTTAAACCTGCATGATTTTCGGCTCATGCTTTGGGTACCTGCTGCGATGAGCCTAATTATGGTTTTAGCTGCAATAATTATCGGCGAAGGTTTCTTAGCATGGGCTTTTGTTCCAGTTTTTCTTGCTGTGCTGGCCATCAATTTCGCGCTAAGATTATGTATAAAGACGCAGCCTGTGTCCTTTAGCACTGGAGAAACACTGGCGACGGTGGCATTAGCGTAGGCTGTGATTGTGCTACTGGGCGCGATTCCTTTTTGGATCTGTTCTTTATTATCTGAAGAATCAGCGGTGCGTGTGTTTCAACACCCGCTCAACTGCTTATTCGAGTCGGTATCCGGTTTTACAAGTACGGGTCTTACTATGGTCAATCGACCAAGTGAGCTCCCGTTGACCTTACAATTCTGGCGTAGTTTTATGGAGTGGATCGGCGGCGTCGGCCTTGCATTATTAATGCTGGCCGTACTGAATCCAAGGTCGGATAGCGGTGATATCTTTGATTCTGAGCTTAATAAACCTTTTCGTGATAGCTTCCGTAAAACCGCGAAACAAATTTGGTGAATTTATGTCGCATTAACAGGGATCGGCATGTTGCTATTTGCTGCTTTAGGCATGCCGCTTTGGGAAAGTCTTAATCACGGCATGACTGCAATCGCAACGGGTGGTTTTTCGGTTACTGATGATAGTTTTGGCGCCTATAGCATTGCCCTCCAAATTGTTGCAATGATTTTGATGGTGATGGGGGCTATCAGCTTTGCGACTTATCATGAACTGGTACAAAAACGACATTTTTGGGAATTTTTTTGGTATGGTCCTACCCGCTTTCTATTTGCGGGCCTTATTGTCGCATCTATATTGCTGTGGCTTTTCCGCCTGGAAATTGAGTCTGATGGCGGTTATTTTACATTATTGTTTCAAGTCACATCAGCCTTTGGGACTGCCGGTTTCACGACTGTTTCATTATCCGACTGGAATTCTGCATCGTTAGCGATTTTAATCGTGTGCATGCTTATCGGCGGCGCAAGCGGTGCCACGACAGGCGGTGTCAAGATAGATCGAATATTATTGCTTTGTCGCGGGATCGGATGGCGATTTGAGCGCCTGTTTGAGAAAAAGTCTCGCAGCCAGATTTTGATTAACGATGAGGTTTATGATATCCAAACGGCACGTTTGCAGGTTGAGAGTGCTGCTACGCTTGTAGCGCTATGGATGATCACCGCGCTCGCTGGTTGTCTGGCACTTGCATCGGTTTGCGGAGAAGAGTGGTCATTTACCCAGGTTGGGTTTGAAGTGATGTCCGCAATGGGTAGTGTCGGCCTATCTGTCGGCATTACAAATAGCGACATGCCGTCCGTTGGAAAATGGACTTTAATCTTTTTGATGTGGGCTGGTCGATTAGAACTTATTGCGGTATTCGCGCTCCTGTGGCTGCCATTTGTGCAAAAAAATAAATGAGTAAGTATCGAAAAGATTCGTGAAGTAAATTAATTGCTATCATAAATATCAGAAATTGTCGTTTGTTAATATAACGAATAATAAATCCGTCAATTATCTTAATAAGAAGCACACTCATTTCTGTTAATGAAGACTGTTAAACATATCTTAATTTAACGTTCCAACAATTTGTTTTAAGCTAGGAATATCCAATAACTCAATTTCGTTTGATTCCATTTTGATAAGATTATCATCACGCAATCTTTTAATTGTTCGATTCACGTGAACGATACTTAGACTTAATGTATCCGCCAGCAATTGCTGGGTAAGCGGCGCATAAAAAGTATCATTTTTGACGCAGCCGACTAACTTCAATCGCTCATACAAATTTAACAGAAGATAGACGGTACGTTGATAAGCGGTGAGCCAGCCAATGCAGGTCATCTGCTCGATTAACATGGCATTTTCCCAATCCAATATCTCAATATAGAGTGAAAAAAGGTTCGGTCGGACGGTATATAAATCCATCAGGTACTCCGGTTTTAATACGCTGACATGCAAATCCGTAATGCTGGCAATGGAATACTTTTTCTTGGGACTCACCAAAGCTAAAGGACTGATAATGTCGCCAGGCAGAATATAGTTGATAATCTGCCGCTCACCGTTCATATGGTCTTTAAAGCGATAGGCCCAACCGCTATTAACTATAAAACATTGCCTGTTTATAGAATTTTGATGGAGAAAAATTTTTTTTGCGTCGATGACGATTTTTTTCTCGCCTGAATTCGTATAATAAGTGCATAACCTCTGAAAAGTGACTGAAGCAATACACAGTAGTTTGAGACAAGTCTCAGGTGTAAAGTAAACAGTCGCCAAACGATTTACAGAGGTTGAAAATGAGCTATACACACCTGAGCCAGGGCAATCGGGCTTAAATCACTCCAATAATCCGTAGCAAATAATCATTATTCCAACCGGCCTTTAAGCGTTTCGTTTTCACGCCAACTTTAGATGTTTTCTCTTTCTTTATCAGGTTTAAAGCGATATGCCTGATAAT
>BQJA01000120.1 GCA_021604405.1 Nitrosomonas sp.
ACGCCTGCCCGGTGCCGGAAGGTTAATTGATGGGGTGCAAGCTCTTGATCGAAGCCCCGGTAAACGGCGGCCGTAACTATAACGGTCCTAAGGTAGCGAAATTCCTTGTCGGGTAAGTTCCGACCTGCACGAATGGCGTAACGATGGCCACACTGTCTCCACCTGAGACTCAGTGAAATTGAATTCGCAGTGAAGATGCTGTGTACCCACAGCAAGACGAGAAGACCCCGTGAACCTTTACTATAGCTTTGCACTGGACTTTGAGTTTATTTGTGTAGGATAGGTGGGAGACTATGAAGCGTCCGCGCTAGCGGGCGTGGAGTCATCCTTGAAATACCACCCTGATAAACTTGAGGTTCTAACCCAGGCCTGTGATCCAGGTCGGAGACAGTGCATGGTGGGTAGTTTGACTGGGGCGGTCTCCTCCTAAAGAGTAACGGAGGAGCGCAATGGTACCCTCAGCGCGGTCGGACATCGCGCATTGCGTGCAAAGGCACAAGGGTGCTTAACTGCGAGACTGACAGGTCGAGCAGATACGAAAGTAGGTCTTAGTGATCTGGTGGTTCTGCATGGAAGGGCCATCACTCAACGGATAAAAGGTACTCCGGGGATAACAGGCTGATACCACCCAAGCGTCCATAGCGACGGTGGTGTTTGGCACCTCGATGTCGACTCATCACATCCTGGGGCTGTAGTCGGTCCCAAGGGTATGGCTGTTCGCCATTTAAAGTGGTACGCGAGTTGGGTTCAGAACGTCGTGAGACAGTTCGGTTTCTATCTGTTGTGGGCGTTGGAAATTTGAGAGGATCTGCTCCTAGTACGAGAGGACCGGAGTGGACGTACCTCTGGTGTACCGGTTGTCACGCCAGTGGCAGTGCCGGGTAGCTATGTACGGACGGGATAACCGCTGAAAGCATCTAAGCGGGAAGCCTTCCTCAAGATGAGATTTCCCTTGTCTCTTGAAGACACTAAAGGCCCGTTGAAGACTACAACGTTGATAGGCAGGGTGTGGAAGCGCGGCGACGCGTGAAGCTAACCTGTACTAATTGGCCGTGAGGCTTGATCATATAACCCAAAAAAGTTTCCGTTTTTGGTGACACTGAAAACATCTTCTTTTAAGAAAATTGCTACTACCGATTTTGTGTGTGCGTTGTCATCCCGCGCTTGACGCGGGATCTCCGTCAGGTAACCCTGTCATCCCGCACTCGATGCGGGATCTCCAGAGGTACTTGTGGGAGATTCAAAGTACACCGAGCCAGTTTTCTGGTGATAATAGCGAGCGTGCCCCACCTGATTCCATTTCGAACTCAGTAGTGAAACCGCTTTGCGCCGATGATAGTGTGGGGTAACCCATGTGAAAGTAGGTCATCGCCAGGATTTATTCCCTAAACCCCGTGTGCTAACGCATACGGGGTTTTTTTATGCCTTTTTGTCATCCCCGTGCGACTGGCACCCCAGCCCAACCCCTCTCATCCCGCGCTTGACGCGGGATCTCCTGCTATTACCTCATTTCTTAAGTATCTCTTAATAAAAACCTGATCGAGAACCAAAACCCAGCCTCGTTGCGCAAGTGGATGGGTATATGGTGAGTATATGTTGAACAAATCTGCTTCTTCGCCTTTACCTTAATGTTTTCTTAATACTTTACCCTTACAATGGCTACAATAACGTATATTACTGATAAACAGCGAGAAACCAGATGCCATTAAGCCCAGAAGAACAAAAAGCAAAAAAAGTGGCACTTGCAAAGCTTGGTCCAGTGCCAGGGCAATCTTATGCCGATACGACGAGACTATCCGCATGGGTTCAAGAACATAATGCGATCCAGGCGAGGTACCCTGAAGATGCACGCGAAAAATCTGAGCACGAAAAAAGCTTCGATACGATCATGGCGAGGTTACGTTATATCACGGCCTTATTGTTGGATGAAACGGGCGACCCAAGAAACTTAGCGAGTTTTCGGGGTATGTTAGCCTTGGGGGAGCGTCATTCACGCCCAGAAAGACAGCAAGCATTGTTAGCGCCTACTTTTACAGCAACACAGCAATTAAGATCTTATATCCCAGCTCTTTCAATCGATGAAAATAATGCTTGGGGGGTTTATGTGCCCTGGATTGTATTTGGTGAAGGTTTTTTTGGTTTTATCCCAAGACCCGCATTGAAACTTATTTGGGAACAACCCAAACCGATTTTTAACTGGTCTGGTAATACCGATCTGGTGCCTGACAGTGTGTTGCCACACAACCTTGTTTTGTTGTCAGCGACTGAGGTGAAAATACGTCATTCAGCGGTTTATTTCTCTGATGTGCAAACAGCATTATTGGGGAATGTAGAAGAAGAACCAACATCGCCTGATTCTTCGTCTCCACAAAAAGATAGAAAAAAAGTACAAGGCGCGCGTTTTAAATTGGCGCGTGAAAAACTCACGAAGAAAATGTGCTCGGCAGCGTTTTGGGATGCTTTAGCTGAGAAATATACTGGAGATTCAGCTAAAAAGGGTGTCATTGATAGATTGAAGGCACACTGGATTAGTGAAGATGCAGATACGACTAGCCCTGATGACGACGATGATGACGAAGCCTATGACGCAGAGGTGCTGAGCACACTCGCATTACACACCAGCGCGGGATTGTTGAAACGTGCTGAGCATTTAACACAGTTACGCACATTCTTAACGGCATTTTCAGCACATGCGACAGAGAGCATGAATGCTACCGACCTGTTAAAACATTACCTGCCAAAAATGCGCGCCGCAAAAAAAGAATTTTTGCATGCCGTTGGCCGAGAAAATGCTTATGAAAAAAATATGACGGATGAAGCATTTTCTAATGTATTCATGGCAGGTTATCAAGAAACCATTTATGATAATTTGAAAGGCTATATTCAGACAGAAGAAGAGCAATTGGCCAAGGCGATGCAAGCCAGGATTAGATTCTTTAATGACGCTGCAGAAAAAGACGCTGCCACAAAAGAAGCTGCCACAAAAGAAGCTGGCCCCTCTGATGGCTTTGCTTTTGTTATCAACGATATTGCCATTGAAACAGCATCCGCTTTGAACCAAGCTGGCATTGATATCACCGATAACAGCGTAGGCTTGGGGGAAAATCAAATGGCGTTCCTGATTGGCATGCCATGGGGTGATTTAGATCAAGCGGTTGTGAATGAGTTTCAGGCGCATGTTGAACGCATCAGCTCACAGCTCCGGGCAGATCGGAATAATTCAACGAGTGCTGATTGGGGGCTTATGTCTCTAGGCTTCACAAAAAGGGTTCCTAATCCCTTTGTTGCTCCTGATTCTGGTGGTATACCTGTTGCACAGGCACCTTCTCTGACAGAGAGTACCGTTAGGAAGGCTACTCCATCGGTTAACCTTGATGCACCGCCACCAATATCTAATCCAGTATTTACGATCACACCACCCACACCGACAACACCAGCTGATGGTAGCGAGTCTGCTGTCGCGGCGGGCGTCACTGTAGCATCAACCTCAGCAGAAAAGCCTGTTACCGAGACAGAATTATCAGAAGGTGAGCTTGAGCGCTTATTCGCAGTGACGACAGACTCAGATGCACCAGCGCCTAAAACATCCACCGCTGAGACAGAAGAGGCTGCTGAAAAAATGCGCGCAGCCGCGGCTAAAGCAGAAAAAGCTACAGCTGATGCTGAAGCAGCACGAAAAAAAAGGGAGAAAGAGAAAGAAGCCAAATTCGAAAAAGAAAAAGACATGCACAATGAAATCAAAGATGCGCTTGATGGCTATTTGAAACAACGTCACAGTTACATTAATCCGGTGATGCTGGGGATCCGTGGCGAGAAAGTGAAGTTGGTGCAAGATGCGCAGAATACTTATGTCAAAGTAGCTGAAGAAAGCAATAGCCACAAGTTTATGACAAAAGATACAATGAAAGCCTGTCTCCAATTTCTTTACGAAGATAACAAAGATAGTGAAGCTAACAATTGGGCACCATCCATGTTTCAGCCGGCTAAGAAAAATCTATTGGGCGAAAAAATTGAGAAGTTGATTGACAGCTATGAGAAACGCTTCGGCAAAGAAGGCAACGGCTTGAAAGATAAATGGGATGCAGAGCTCAAAAAGGCCGCTGAACCTACTACGGGAGATATGATTACTGGTGCTGTTGGTGTAGCCGTTGCTGGCGCGCTCGTTGCTAATGCAGCAAGTAATGCTTGTTGTCCCTCGCCATGGCGCTTATTGCGACGGTGTTTTGGTCGTTAAGTGTTTCTTAATAAAAACCTGATACAATGATGTTTTGAACGAGCTTGAATAAATTAAAAGAGGTGCCACATGGCTGCTGTTCTCCACACAAATCCATTTAAATATTGGGCCGCCAATGTCAGTCTCAGCGCGAGGCTTGGGCGGATATTGCATTATACATTTATTGAAAAAATGACTGCGCTAAGAAAGCAAAATCCATATGCTACGGGCATGAACTTAAAGCAGTTTACTTTAGGTGTTGTCGCTATTTTGCTGATAGTGGGCGCCGCAGTAGCTGCGAGCATGGTGCCAACATTGGGATTGGGCTTAGGCTTGGGATTGTTTGTCGGATTAGCTGCTGCTGCGGCTGCACATGCTTTTGCGGGCGACTATCTTTACTCTAAAGCTGGCGCACGCACGCTTGCTGGCGCAGCCCTGATGCCGTTTGTCTTTGTGTTGGATGTTGTGTTTAGTCCGTTTAGTTTTATTTATGCGTCTGTGAATGCGTGGGCATCGAATGCCTACCCTTTTCATAAGAAAATAACAGTAAAAAGAGCGAAGGCAATAATGGACTCGATGCACTTTAGCGATGACGAGGACGATGAGCTACAACATGAAACTTCTGTGGTCAGACGAAATAAAGGTGATAAGAAGCTTAAGGAAATGGCACGGGTGATCAAGCGAGGCGAACCAGGTCCACTGGATCCGGATAATCAGTTCAGTGATTTTCCAACATTAACGCCTCTAGACCCTACGATCCAAGTAGGAGATGATGGCACCGTCACTGATGGGACCACCGCTGATAACACCGCCGCTGATAACACCGCCGCTGATAACACCGCCGCTGATGGGACCACCACTAACCTTTATGAACTACCATCCCCCTGCTTGAAATAGCATACTCAGTGAATAGCTGTCCTCCCGGAATTTCCCCCACACATGGGGGCAGCATGGCGTATTTTTTTCTTCGAAATTGATTGATAGCCCAGTCCTGCATCCCTTTCAACAACACGCACACTCACTGCCATTCCTGGCGCTCGATGCCGGCATCCCTGCCGCCAACGGTTTTTGAAAGGAATCCCCTCCCGGGCTCTCCATCAGTTTCTGTTGGGTTTTCTAGTGTCAGAAGAAGATCCTGCATCAAGTACGAGATGACGGCCATCATGAAGCGCAACGAATAATCTATGATTGGCGTGACCAACTGAACTTTTTAGGCTAAAATCCGCCCACGATAAAACTAACAATGGGCGTACATTCTCATGGCTAAAAATGACACAGAAGCAGCTTCGGCGGCCAACGTAACACCAATGAATCTAACGGCGTTGATTCCTCAAGAAGCACAAGACCTTTTATGGCAACAGATCCCTCGTTTTGATTGGATGGCCCCCGAGAACAAGGCCCTTAAAGCACGATTCCGTGCGTTACATGCCTGGGATATGCAAGGACTCATTAACCGTGCAGCTTGTTTCACCTCAGCAAAAATAAAAGGCCTGCAAGGTGATTTATCCGACGTAGATTTTTCAGTGCGCTTACTCGCGATGGTTAAACAAATGTTGCAGGATGAAGATGCGGCACCAGCGACACGATTAGAACAGGCTGATTGTGCTACGACGGCTATGCAGTATCAACTGGTTTTGTTGGGGTACGCCTGGACAACATTATCATCCGATAACAGTGAGGCAGCTGAACAATGGGGAACATGCTGTTTTATCTTGATGGAAAAGCTATTGAATAAACAGTGCACTTATTATTATGAGCTGGGTGCCTCAGAGCAGTATTGCTGGGCAAAGGCATCACATCTTGTCTTTTTATTGATGGTGATCGGAAAATTTATTCCAGAGGAAGAACGACAAATTACCTCTGCTAGAGAATATATCGCTGTGTTTTTTGATCACTTAGCAGCACATGTGTTTGCTCGAGCATTGAACTGCTTCGACGAAAGGAAGTGTGTCATACAAGAAGATATTCAGTTGAGCGTGAGGTTATCACATGCTGCAATGGTTTTTTTACACGAAGATCTTGATCCGACAAGGAGTTGTTTTATTCAGCAGAGGGAAAAATTAGAGGTAGCAAACATAGCGGACACGATGGTCACGCGTTATTTTCCAAATAGGGACATAGTGACAGGTTGGCAGGCGATTTCTAATCTGCTTCTGCATCAGCAAACTGACAAAGAACTGGGTGCGCTGGTTTTGCCTATAAAAGACGCGTTGCAGGGAAACCAACAGAAAAAGGCCGGCCAGCGCGTGATGCCTGCAGCATTGCTACCTGCATTAATTAGTGACGCCTTTCAGAAGAATATGATGGGCAGTGACGTGTTAAAACGAGGCTGCGATATGATGTTTTCAGTTTCTGTCTTATTGAAACAGCCTCCTCAACATCATGGGTTGCGTGATGGACACATTAAAAAATTTGCCGCTGCGCTTCGTGAAACCCTATCTAGTCTTCCTATTGCTTTACCAACGGTTCAGCTACCGCAAGGCAAATCATGGCGTGATGTGTGTTTGCACAAACCACTCCCCATGCTTTCGCCTAGTTTTTCTTTATCTGCGGCACTGGCGAAAGGTGAGCTTGATAAGGTAAAAGACGCATTTACACGGCTAGCACCTGAGGATGCTTTGTTTGCTTTTGAAATGATATATCCTCGTGGTGAAGCATCGCAAATGGCGACATATTTGATGCTAAAACTGTGCTGTGGTTTCCTGGCGCTGCCAGCGGTGCAAGCCATGGCGGTGTATACATCAGAAGACAAACTCGCCTTTATGTTAATGCTGGATGATCTGTTTCATACTCTGACAAAAATCTCAGGGGTACCGACATTGATTGCCTCAGGAAAATTAGATCGCGTGCAGCAGATTAACATGACGCCATTAATGAATATGCATCAGAACATGGTGATGCTCTGGGATAAGTATGCAGTCACACAATTAAAATCAGCATTTGATGCAGTATCGTCTGATGAAACGATACCTTCTGCAGCAAAGAAACAATGGGAAGCGCTGCGCCGACAAGCGCATGGACGCATGTTAACGGCATTTTCACAACGTTGTTACTTTGCTTTTCGTTTGGTGAGTGATCACGTGGTTAAACAAACGGCTGTTTCTTTTGCCATCGTTGCATTGTCTTTGTTAGATAGATCGTTAGTGGTTTGTGCTAAAAAACAGGCATGGTTAAGTAATGCATTGCACCAACTTTTTCAGTGTCAGCAATCGTCAGCAGGTATTGATGTCCTGGCAGGTGCAGCCTTTGATGATGCAGGCGCCCTAAAAAGTCCCTATTTATTGGAGACAAAAGGCGATGGACTATATGCAGGTCTAAAACAATTTTCTGTAACGTTTAAATTGGATAAAGCTGCCAAGGAAAAAACCTCAGCGACCCGAGAAAAACTCTCGCCGATCTTAACGCTGATTCATCAGTTATATGATGCGGAGGAAGGGGCGTTATTTCCTGCTGATCAAATAACGGCGTTGTTCTTAAAGAGCATGGACCTATTTGGTTCCTTAAGTCCGAGTGGACACCTTGAAGATCATGCGCAGCGAGAAGCGGTCTATTCGATAAGAAATGCTTTAAATACTGATACTATCAGCACACTAGCGAAAGCACGTGAGTATTTTGAAAAGAACACACAGAATGTCGATGCACTGTTGGCCTTGTTATTATTATTGTGCTGGGAAGAACCGTTTAAAACACAGCGAATAAATAACAATGAAGATTTCGTTCGTTTGTACTTTGATGTCTTGGCTGCTTGTGAACCCTTAGATGACAGTCTACAACCTGCTATCGATGAAGCGCGTGCTGTGGTAAATAATACGCGTTTTATCGGCATGGGGATCCCTTCTCGTCCGTATACGGGGTCATTTATGAATTCCGCGTATGCCAAACATTTGTTGAATGTGCTCTCTGCACCTAATCCAGAGCAGACTAACGAGCTAATACAACTGATGTTTGCGGGCGGAGAAAAGACAGCGGAAAGAATGCGTCCGCTCCTAGAAAGAGTGAAGGCGATTAAAGAGCCCAGTACGCACGAAAGAAGTTTGGAGTATTTAGGTTGTGCACATGTCCTCTCTCAACGAGGCGCGCATCCTGAGAAACCCTTATTATTTTATCGTTTGCAATTTGTGTTGCTCATGGCCGCATTGAACCGGGTTAGCGGCAATGAAAACACGCCAATGGCAAATCGTCAGTTTGTCTGTCAAGTTTTGGCGGCCATATTACGTCTGATGCAGACGGTGCAAGACTACCATAAAGAGAAAGGCGAAATCACACAAGTTAAAGCGCTGGCCTTTGCCAAAGCGCATATTACGATGAAAATGGT
>BQJA01000121.1 GCA_021604405.1 Nitrosomonas sp.
TTGAGTGCCACCAGAATTGTTTGTTCATAGTTTGCCAAGGCTTGTCTGGCCTGCGCTTCCGCTGCCCGCTGTTCGAAACCCAGGCTTTCCGCATTAAACAAGGGACCTATCAATCCGATGCCACCCGCACCAAAATCGCTGTCGGAAAGTAGTAAATTGGACAATGCTGGACTCGCTACCCCCAGAAACCCGGTAATTGAAAACCGGGGAAAACGCATGGCTTTTGTCATGCCGATCCGGGCAGTCGCAGCCGATAAAGATTGTTCGGCCTGCAGGATATCCGGACGGCGTTGTAATAGTTCGGAAGGTAATCCCGCGGGAATTTCGAGTGGCATTTGTTGCTCGGTTAGTGAATGATCGCGCAGTATTGGGGCCGGATTTTTTCCGAGCAGAACATTCAATTCGTTTTCTTTTTGTGCGACTAATCGATCAAACTCAGCGACGCGCGCAGCGGCATTTGCACGTTCGGCTTCGAACTGATCCAGATCAAGGCGCGAAATAAGTCCGCTCTCCAATTGTGCGCGTGAAATGGCGGCCGATTCTTGCCATGAAGTCAAAGCACGGTGGGCGATGTTACGTTGCATGTCAAATTGCAGTAAATCAAAATAGGACCGCGCAACTGAGCTGATCAACATCAGTATGATGGCGCGGCGATTTTCTTCACGGGCAAGTAAGTCGGCACGCGCCGCTTCGTTGGCGCGACGGACCCTTCCCCAGACATCTATCTCCCAGTTTAGTGATGATTGGGCAAAATAATTGAAGTCTGTCGGAAAGCCGGCCCGTGGAAACCCGCCAATTGTACCGAAAAAAGGCGCATTGGCGTTGACTTGCAAATCAGGCAGAAAATCCATGCGCGCGATATGCAATCGTGCCTGAAATTCTTCAACCGTGGCAACAGCCAGCTTGAGGTCACGATTATTCACCAAAGCCTGGGCAATCAATTGTTGTAGTGTTTTATCATGAAGAAATTGCCACCAGGGCAGATTGGCAATCGATTCGCCTTCATTCTGAGACAAACGGTATTGCTGGTTTGTGTCAACTGGTGGTTGCCGGTAATCCGGGCCCATGGCGCAGGATACGATGAACAGCGTTGGCAGCAATAATACGATACGGACCCAGAAATTGTGCATGCTTCTATTCAGATTTTTCAATATTTTTAGCCAGGGCCGTTGCCAGTTTCTCAAGAACGGTTGCTTCTGCCAGCCCGTCAATGAAGCGTTTGGGAATATTCGATAATCCGGTCTGCGCGCCCGCTAGCGCACCGGTAAGAATAGCGCGTGCTTGATTTTGTCCGCCGCCATTAACCGCATGCAGTATAGCTGATTCAAAATCATTGTGAAAACGGGCAGCAAGGTAGTAGGCGGCTGGCAGCTGGTGATAAATGGCGCAGGGCATACCGTAAACGATTGATACTTTCCATGCCGGTTCTATATGAATTTCTGGATCGGCTACAGCCGCGGCCATATATGAGGGTGTCAATAAAGCGTCAGGCGAAGCGAAGCGGCCTGCACGTGGCGGATCTGGATCACCCGGTCGCAGATTCTGAAAATTATCCCGGGTTACAGCATGAAAAGGTAACTTGCCGTTCTTCACCAATGCCATTAATTTACCTGAAAGTTCCGTATCCAGGCTATTGCCTTGAAGCAAAAGACTCAGCACTGCGCCGTAGGCGACGGTCATGGATGCGACGGTTTCATCAGACTGGGTGAGCAGGGTGTTTTCGGTTATCGCTGCAGCAAGTTGGTCGGGGCGCAGCGCATAATGCACGGCAATAGCCAGCGTACGTTCAATGGCTTCAGTGGTATCGGCATGACTGCCGGTTTGTCCCCAGGGCAGCTTCTGCTGCGTGCGCTGCCGCCAAACCTCACGGATGGATTGACTGGTATATCCGCCAGGTCCGCACACCGGTGTTCCGTCAAGCAATGGAAAGAGCTCTTCATCCATGCGGCGACAAAAATCTTTTGTATTATAGCCGCCGCAATCGACCAGTGAACGAACCATTAATGCGAGAATGAAACCCGCTTGTGATAATTGACCCCCGTTAAGGCCAGCATGGTATCGATCAGGCTGGGGGTCCGTATAAGTGTCGATCCATTCACCATAATCACGACGAAGATCGTCAAGGTTATAGTACCAGTGTGGACCAAGCGCCATTGCATCACCAATAAAAGCGCCCATGATGGCGCCGCTGGCACGATCCTGAATATTCGTTTGTGACATCGGAGCCTCCATAGGTTATTGTATATTATGAATGAGGAATTATATTCGATCGTTGATCGATTTGAATCAAATTTAACGGACATGCCTTGAAATTGACCTGTTGTCGAGAGCGAGGTTCAATAATTCGCATGGTGTATATTGCCAGTTAAGATCTTCTGGCTGGCGATAATTATCAAAACGAATCGCCAGCGCCGGAATAGTTATAATCAACAGAATATTTTCGGGTGATTGCAGGTCATTTTGGGCCCGTTTTAAAGCTGCAGTAGCGAGTACTGCAACCGCCGACTAGAAAGTGTGTCAACTGTGTTTTCCAAGAATGATGCGTTTCCGTTGAAAATCGGCGCGGATAACCGCAGGCGAACGTTGCAGATAAGCGGCAAGCACTTTATTGTCTGTTGTTTGCAGCGCGACGGATAGGCATCATTAAATGATTGAATGGACGCGTTCTTCGCGGCTTGTATGGGATATTGCAATGGAAAAGTATGTATTGACGCGACGTTGTTGTTGCAGCCAGCCGGTCTGCACAAATTGTGCCCGGTCCGGTGTTAAGCCGGCTCACCTGCGTTTTATGAATGGGTTGAAGCTGCGATTTAGTGTAGACCGGTTTCCTCAGATCAACACAAAACTGGGCGAATCGCCAACAACAACTATTTTAACTTTGCGGTTTGAGTAACCTGGGGTTGTCGTTTCATCGATTCCATTGTTGATAAGTGGAGGAGAAGTTAAATTGTGGTTGCATGGGATGTAAAACTGCAACAAGCATTCACCGCGTCTTGAGTCTTGCATAGCGCGCTGAGAATGCTGCAATTCCATGACCCGATCTAATCAAGCTGATTACAATAAGCCTTGGCACTGCTTGATTAGATCTGAGATGGGCTGACAACACATCATTATTTCATAAAGCTTATTGATGAGCAGCCTGCTTCTGATTTACAGTTGATTCAGGCGCTGCATGTTTGGCGGCTATTTCGTGGTGGTAAGCTGCTTTCTCTAAATATTCTGCTGCAGCTTTGTCGCATATGTGAATTTTATTGAAAACATACTTTTTAATACCCTGCCCGTTTTTATCAAAGAAACTAAAGTGCGGTCTATTATTCAACACTTCCAGCACTTCTGTTTGTTCCTGCACCTTGGCTTGCATTTCCTTGGCTAAGTTTTCATACCGGCTCGCCAATTCCTGATGACGGGTGCCGCCTGCATTATTATGAGCAGATGCGATAGAACTCATTGTTAAACTTGCTGTCAAGAAAGCAAAAACTGATGAAACTACCATAAAATTTCCTGTTTTCATGATAACTGCTCCTGATAAATTGGGTAGAAATCATTCTAGGTCAGACAGTGTAATTAATAAATCGGGGAAAGTATTATTTGTTTCTAAGAGAAAACATTATCCCGGAATTAGAAAAATAAACCGGTACTTTTTATGTTAAATTGACCAGCGGTTGGCCATGTTGACTGCTATCCAGCGATGGCTGTATGCGGCTACTCTTTCATGATCAACAAAATACCTGTTTATCCGCCAGATCAGACAGGTTCGTGATTCAATGCGGTCAAAGTAAGGGAAAAATGCGACAAAATTACCCTCAGCGATTTTGCAAGACTGAGCGCTGCTGATCCGCGGGACGAGGCACACGGTCTGCTATCAGAAACTAGACCCGGGTTCATTAAGAAATGCCAGTTCTTCCGCGGTAGATGGACGGCCAAGCAACGTGTTGCGATGCGGGTAGCGGCCAAACCGGTCAATAATCGCTTTGTGCCGTAGTTCATAATCATAGTTTTGCTTCGGTGTTTTTTTCTTGAAGAGGCTTGCAGCAACCTGATGAATTAACCTCGACTCGCTGTGCATGTATGGCATGTACAAGAAGACACGCTCTTCGGGTGAAAGGGCGAGGTCGGCCTTGCAAGCTACCGCTTCCTGAGCCAATACCAGTGCCATTGTGTCGCTTGCGAAGGCAAGTCCGTTACCACGATGGAGATTCCTCGAAAACTGATCAAGTACAATGATCTCCGCCAGTCGTCCTTTCGGGACTGTGCGCCATTCAAACAGCTCTGCGCGGATTGCCAGTCTATGAAGATCAAAAAAGCGCGCTGCGATCAGCCGATCAAACGCTGGGTCCGCTTTCCACCATTGCTTCGACGAAGTCTCGTGAAACCAGAATTCAAGTACAGATTGATACATAACTGGTTCGGCAGGTGATGGCATTGGACTGTGGCGGAACGCGAAGTGTACGGAACGATATATTTGTATAACAATGGTTAGCTCTGTTCATATTAAACAAGGCCATGTGTCAATAGCGGATCAAAAATAATGGAATGGATGCCCGCTACCCTAAACGGCATCAATGTGCCAAAGTAGTGGTGTAGTAAAGCCCAATAAAACAGAGAGGAGCGTCCGACATGAAGATTACAACAATAGGTATTGATTTGGCAAAAGAAATGTTTCAGATTCACGGTGTGGATGACCGCGGCAAGATTGTGCTGCGCAAGCAGCTGTGTTGGAACAAGATGATAAAGTTTTTCGCTAATTTAGCTCCCTGCCTGATTGGCATGGAAGCCTGTGGTAGTCCCACTTTGGGCGAGAAAACTTAATGAATTTGGGCTCTCCATCAAACTCATGCCATCCCAAATCAAGGTATGGTCAAAGCCAGAATCGCCAAAGCAAATCAGATACGTGGCTTACTCTCTGAATTTAGTATTATTTTGACACGGAGAATTCGATCGATCATCAAATACATGCCAGTTATACTGGCGGATGCCGAGAACGGTTTGCCGGGTACCTTGCGCAAGTTGTTGGAAAGATTGAACGGCCATCTTGAGGAACTGGGACGTCAGATGGAAGAGCTGGCGTTACAAATCAAGCTGTGGCACAAGGAAAACGAAACCAGTCAAAACTGAAAAGGCAATTCTCGGCATTGGCCCAATCTTAGCGAGCGCGATTGTGGAAGCGGTGGGATATGCCACAGAAATCGAGAACGGCAGGCAACTGGCAGCCTGGTTAGCATTGGTTCCAGAACAATACTCCAGTGGTGGCACGCAACTATTACTTGGCATCTGCAAACGTGGCAATACTTGCTTGCGCACTTTACTGGTCCACGAAGTACGAGCAGTCATCCGATTTGTCGAATATAAAGCTGAATCAGCAAACTGGTAACGCAGCGCAACAAGAAATATGTCATAGTAGCGGCGCAATTTTAAGCCGCTAATTTATGAGTTAAATTCGATGCCGACCGCCTGTCTTCCCCCAAAGTGCATAGCGCCGTATTTAATGCGGTCTCAAGTGAATGGACAACAATAATCAGATTCATCTTTCTCGCATCAGCGGGAAGTATTATCATTCTATTCTCGAATAAATACATTGCTCTCTGCAATTCTTATAAGATCGTTAGCTATACGAATCGCAACAAACACTGTTATTAGACTAATCCACACGGCTTTCCATACACATTGTTAATGAGCAAAGTTTACCAGCTTAACTTCTCGACATTGATGGCAATAAATCCAAATAAACAAGCAAAATATTATATTCAAATTTATAAAGTGTGTATGATCCTAGAATCATTTCATGAATTATTCAGACTTACTCTTTTGCTTTATCTTTTCCCTTCTCTTCAGCCTCTCTAAGCTTTCTTTTCTCTTCGTCTGAAAGATTTTTATGCTGGTCTTTGTTCGTTTCTACACCACCAGACTCAACAAAATTTTTTGTTGCCTCATTATATTCTTTAGCCGCTTCTTTATTGCCTTCGCCTTGATTTTTCTGACTCATTATACTATCTCCTTTGTTTAGCTATCTAACGGGTTTTAATATAACGTTATTGTCATCCATCTGATATTAACTATGTTAATGACAGGTCGGGCGATTATTTCAGTGTTTTAATTGTCAATAGCTATAAAACCTCGATAGATTGACAGAACTTCGATCGAAATAGTAATTAGTGCACATTAAGCAAATATTGTAGCTGCATTGGTTTACCGAATCAGTGCCTAACTTCCCGCCAAAAACGATGCGGCTCGAAATTTTTCCAGATGTCAAAATCAGGCCAGGAAAAACTGCGCCGAATGATCGAATGATAATGGAGCGGATAGCCTCACCAATCGCAGGCGCAAAGGGGATTAGAGGTGGTTGGAAAAAAGAAATGCGCTAAAACACCAAGATAAACCGATGCGATATTGGAATCTATTCGATATCAGTTACCTGGAAATAATGTCTTAATTGGAAATTTCTAGACCCTCTAAAATAATTTAAACATATACAGTTATTATTTTTTAAAAATCAACAATAAAACCTACCCCATGATTTTGATGTGGATACTCGCTTTCCCGCTATAGAAAGCGAGTGCCGGAACGACGACTATCTGCTGCACACTTGCATAATGTAAAAAACACTGTTTTCAGTATTCAACTCATACAACACATCTTACTTAGTCAGTGGCATCTTCTACTTCGTCACCCATGTCTTCGATATTATCTTTGATGTCTTCAGAAGCAGCGTCCATCGCGTCTCCGGCATCTTGCATGCTCTGATCTATACTTTCGCCGGCACGTTCAGCAGGCCCTTGTTGCTCCTCGCATCCTGCAATAATAAAAGACAGAAGCACTAAAGAAAGAATCAAAATTAATTTATTCATGGTTTTATTACCTCATGTAATTGTAAGTGAAACCGAAACCAGAAATTTTTCAAATTCAAGCGTAAGTTTCTTACTCGTTAATATAGTAAATGAGCATATTACATTTGTCCACGCTCATTCCATCGTATGTAAGAACAAACATGCCTTGGGTTATACAAGTTGAAGACGATGATAGTGTTGCGACTGCATTGAGTTGCGACGAAGCTGCTCCGAGAGACAATTCAAAAACAATCACTGCGGAACCATCACTATCAGGCGAACTGCCCCGGAATCATGGCAAATTGATTGTTGACGCGAGTGTTGTGGAACAAGCGATACGATTTCCGACGGATCTTGGACTGCTGAATGAAGCACGTGAACTGAGTGAACGCATCATTGATGAACTGCATGCCCGCAGCAGCCACCCGCAGAAAAGGAAACCACGCACTTACCGGGCGGTTGCCAGAAAAGCCTACCTCAGCGTGACCAAGCTTAAGCGTCCTTCAAACAAAAGGCGCCGTGCCGGCATCAGGCAGCAATTACAGTTTCTTCGTCGCAACTTAGGCTATATTGAAACAATGTTAACGACATATCCGTATGGTACGCCCTTGCCGTTACCCAACTGGTTGTTGCGCCGTTATTGGATTCTGCCACTTCTGTTTGAACAGCAATATAAAATGTATATCACCCATGCCCGGCGTTTCGATGATCGCATCGTCAGCATCAGTCAACCGTATATTCGGCCAATTATCCGGGGCAAGCAAGGCAGTACAGTAGAATTTGGCGCCAAAATAAGCGTCAGCCTAACAGGTAGCGGACTGGCGCACGTCGACGAACTTCACTGGAATGCGCAACACGAAGGTTCATGACCTTCAAGGCCAGGTTGAAGCTTATAAAAAGCGGTATGGCTGATTTGGACAAGGAAAGTATGGCTATCGTCTTAACAATATTCGAGCCAGACGCGCCGACACCTCTATAGCATGGATTAACAGCATTTTCCTGGTTATGAACCTGTTGATACTGGTGCAGGTTTTTATTGGACAAAATATACGACTATATTCAGAGAAATTGTTTTCGAGCATATCCATCAATTCATTTCATGCCGGAATTTTTCTTGACAGTAAATAAATAGGCGCTGAATCTTTGCGTAAGCTCTGCTTATTAGCTGAACCATAACAAAAATCACGTTTTGCTGTAACAATAT
>BQJA01000122.1 GCA_021604405.1 Nitrosomonas sp.
ACCGGCGCCTGGTTATACACTGGCGACCAGAAGCATTCCATCCTGCATATCATGGCCGAACGACCGATGCCGGACAGTGCGCCAGGCGTCATTGACCATATGGCGTTTAGCGCCACCAATTTACAGTCGGCTATCAATACGCTCAAACAACATGGACTTGAATACAAATTAAATCGTTTGAATGAATTAGGTATTTGGCAGCTATTTTGTCATGATCCAGATGGCGCGAAAGTTGAACTGGATTTTCCCGCTGATGAACCTGTACCGCAGGAATAACTTTCCAGACCTGTAAGATCATAATGTTAAAAGAATCCTGATATCCGGAATTACTCAAACAGTGTTTTACCGCGTTCGAGGATGCCAGGTACAGGGCGTTAGTTGTCCGAGGGAAATTAAACTGCAAGCGCAACAACGTTAGAGAAATCCGTCTTACATGGCGGATTATCGCAGGTCCTTTTATCTTATCCCGAATTTATAAAAAAACATACGATATAATTTACTACAAATTGAAGCTATTTTTCTTTAACGACTGTTGCCCTACTTACCTCAATTTCTCCGTACGATCGCAGGGAACACTGTCTAACACTGTAATTGTATAATCTATAATCTAATAATAACGATTCATGCTGCCATCAATCGAACACCGCCTCGCTGATGAAATTGCCGTCAAACTACCGCAAATTCTGAACACCATCAAATTACTGGATGGCGGCGCTACTGTCCCATTCATCGCGCGTTACCGTAAAGAAGCCACCGGCGGATTGGATGATGCGCAATTGCGCCGGTTAGATGTGCGCTTGCATGCTTTGCGCGAACTTGAAAAAAGACGGTCTGCAATTATCGCGGCAATTGAAAAGCAAAACAAAATGACGCCGGAATTGCGCGAAGCCATCTCGCACGCTGACAACAAGACACAGTTGGAAGATTTGTACCTGCCCTACCGCAAGAAACGCAGAACCAAAGCACAAATTGCGTATGAAGCCGGTTTGCAGCCGTTGGCGGATTCACTGTTGCAAGACCCAGGGTTACACCCTGAAACCGAAGCGGCAAAGTATTTGAGAGCGCCCTTTACTACCGGGGAAGGCGGCAATCCAGGTGTTGCCGATATCGGTCAGGCCTTGCAAGGTGCACAGCATATCCTGGTAGAGCGCTTCGCCGAGCATGCCCCGTTACTACAGGCCTTGCGCGAATATCTGCGGTTGCACGTCATTTTGACTGCCAAGGCCACCAAAGATAAAAAAGATACCGATACCAAATTCACCGATTATCATGACTATTCCGGGACGATTAAAGAAATCCCTTCGCACCGCGCGCTGGCGCTATTACGCGGTGAACGGGAAAATGTTTTAAAGCTAAAGCTGCGCCTGGATTCAGAAATTGAAGAGAACATATGCAATACAACGACCGCGCTCAATCCATGTGAACTAATGATTGCCCGGCAATTCAATATTCTCGATCAGAAACGCCCGGCAGATGCTTGGCTGATCGATGCAGCACGCTCAAGCTGGCGCAACAAAATTTTTACGCACCTGCAAACTGAATTCATGAGCAATCTGCGGGAACATGCCGAAACCGAAGCCATTTTGGTTTTTGCGCAAAACCTTAAAGCCTTGCTGCTCTCTCCACCTGCAGATTCACGCATTACTATCGGCCTTGATCCCGGACTTAGAACAGGGGTAAAAGTGGCCGTTGTCGATACCACCGGGAAAGTACTAACCACCACCACCGTGTATCCGCATCCGCCAAAAAATGACCGGGATAGTGCCATAGCGGTCTTAAAGCAATTGGCCGAACAGCATCAGGCATCGTTGATCGCCATCGGCAATGGCACGGCATCGAGAGAAACCGACCATCTCGTCAGAGATCTGATAAAAAGATACCCGCATCTCAAGCTCACTGCGTTGATGGTGTCGGAGGCCGGTGCTTCGGTTTATTCGGCTTCTCAACTTGCTTCTGAAGAATTGCCGGACATGGATGTATCATTACGTGGCGCCGTATCAATTGCACGGCGATTGCAAGACCCTTTGGCTGAACTGGTCAAAATTGAACCCAAGTCCATTGGTGTCGGTCAATATCAGCATGATGTGGATCAAAAGCAGTTGGCACAGACGCTCGACACCATCGTAGAAGACAGCGTCAATGCCGTCGGCGTCAATGTCAATACAGCTTCTCCGGCTTTATTACAATATGTTGCCGGCCTGAACAATAAAATTGCACACAATATCATTGCCTACCGTAACACCAAAGGCATGTTTACCCGGCGCACCGACTTGTTGCAAGTTCCCGGCCTGGGGGACAAAACTTTTGAACAAGCCGCTGGTTTTTTACGTATCCCAAATGGCGCCAATCCACTTGATGCCTCCGCCGTACACCCGGAATCCTATCCGATTGTCGAACAGATTCTTACTGATGTTAAGCTGGGCATTACGGCGCTGATCGGCAATCAAACGATTCTGAAGTCAATCCATCCAGAAAAATTTACCAACGCGCAATTTGGCCCGATAACCGTTAAAGACATTCTACGCGAACTCGAAAAGCCAGGACGGGATCCCCGCTCCACCTTCACAACAGCCACCTTCAAAGAAGGCATTGAAACCATCCGGGATTTACACCCCGGTATGGTGCTCGAAGGCGTGATCACCAATGTGGCCGCTTTTGGCGCGTTTGTCGATATTGGCGTGCATCAGGACGGGTTGGTGCATATTTCCGCATTAGCCGATACCTTTGTTAAGAATCCCCATACTATCGTCAAAGTCGGGCAAGTCGTCAAAGTCAAAGTGATGTCGGTTGATGAAAAGCGCAACCGCATTGCATTATCGATGCGGCTGAGCAATAATGCTGCAACATAATATCAACGCTATTAAATCACCAATAATTGGTCTAGAATGTGCGACTGCAGCGCCACAAAAGGCATGGTTTGTCGGTTCGCTAAATTCTCAGTGTGATATTCGCTGTGACCATTGAACAGCGAATCTGAAAATTTCATCGGTCAGTTTTAGGTTAACCACTACCATACTATCATCGTTATATTGAATATACCTGCCCTGGTCAGTGGATTTTTCTACTTTTACACTCTGTTAACATTGGGACGTTCAGGCATCTATGTCCTTACATCTGGTAACTCAACCGCTGCGAAACGGCCGCATGATTTTGTTCAACAATTTCTCCCGGCTATTAGTTGGCTGGATTTCAGCGATGAATAGCACCATTTCTGAATACTGGTACAATTCAGTACTCGCAAACCATTTCCTTTACCGAATTGTGTAACACATTTATCGAAGGTGTTGATCGTGAAGTTTATAATTCTTGGGCTGACGTTGTTGCTACTTCCCGGGTGCGCGTCGTACGGGATAATCGATAACAAAGCCGATACCGAAACTTCATTGAAACAAAACTATTCGCTCAAGACTGCCGGTTACAGGGGTACCGGGGATTTAGCCTTGATGCTTGCCTTCTCAGGTGGCGGAACGCGTGCTGCAGCCCTGGCGTACGGCGTCTTGCTGGAACTGCGCGACACCGTTATTTTGATTAACAAACAGCCGCGCAGGATGCTCGATGAAGTAGATGTCATCAGTTCAGTCTCTGGCGGCAGTTTTACATCTGCCTACTTTGGTCTTTTCGGGGATCGTATTTTTGAAGACTTCGAGGATGTATTCCTCAAGCGCGATATCCAATCGGAATTGATTCACGCCCTGTTTAATCCGCTGCGCTGGTTCAGCAAGAAAGGCAGAACTGAAATGTCGATTGATCTCTATCAAAAGAAAGTGTTCCGCAACAAGACGTTTGCAGACATGAAACAACAGAACGGTCCGCTTATTCTGATCAATGCTTCCGATCTCGGCTACGGGGTACGTTTCTCGTTTATCCAAGAGTTTTTCAGTCTGCTGTGTTCCAGCATCGATCCGTATCCAGTCGCGCGAGCGGTGACGGCTTCCTCCGCCGTGCCGGTGTTATTCGATCCGGTGGTGATTGAAAACTACGCGGGCTGTGATCCTGACATGCTGTCATGGCTGGAGAGTGGTAGAGAACGATCGAGAAATAATCCGGAACTGCTTCAAGTTGTGGAGGGTCTGGAGACATTTAGGAACAAAGACAAACGCAAATACGTGCACTTCGTAGACGGAGGAATCACCGACAATCTGGGTCTGCGCGCAATCTACGAGGTTATAGAAGTGGCGGGCGGCGCACAGGCTATGCTGAAACGTCTGGACCGCAAACCGCCCAGCAAACTGATCGTCATTTCAGTCAATGCCTCCACGGACCCTGCGCCGACAATGGAGCAATCCAACGCACAACCAACCTTGGAGGAGGCCATTACAAGGGTGTCAGCGACGCAAATTCGTCGCTATAGCGCTGCCACGCTGGAGTTGATGAAAAATATTCTTCCGCACTGGGCAAAGGAAGTATCGACCCCGGGACATACCGTAGAGTCACATTTTATTCAACTGGGTTTCAAACACATCGACAAACCGGATCTTCTGCAGTTTTTCAACCTCATCCCAACCAGCTTCCGTTTGAGTGATGAGCAGGTGGACAAGCTGATAGAAGCCGGCCGCCAGTTGATACGAAACAGTCCGAACTTCCAGCGTGTGGTCGCCGAATTCGGCGGTGTCCAGGAAACAGACCAGTAGTTTAGTTATTTGCCATTCCGGCGAACCTGAAAAAATATTTCTGATTTATCGAGCTATCTATCTTCCAACTCAGCTTTCGCGTTGTCAGCCTCAGTGACGACCCGGTCAATTTCTTCCTGGAATTTAGCCTGTATGTCATTTGCCGTATCGGTAATCAGTTTACTGTCTGCATTTGCTTCTTTGACCAGGCAAGAAAGGTATTTCACGGCACGATCTTGCCAAACATTAATTGCATCGACACTCCGATTGAATGTGTCAGCACTGGCCGAATCCACAATGGGCGCCTCGGGTTTCTCGCCACAACCTGACGGAGACCAGGCACCGTTGACCAGCGAGCCGGCATTGCTTGGTGCATGAGCCAGTAAGAGAAAAATAAAAATGAACACAGATTGTTGCATCAGATTTGTCTCCGGCGCACGGACCCCACGCTGGTCACCAAAATCAATCAATAATTTATTCATCATCATGGTTGTGCTGGTGCGGATGCGGGTGCTGGAGTTGGGGTTGGGGTTGGTGTTGACTTGTCTATCATGGGATCCGCAACGCCTACCGCATCAATACAGACTGCAGCAATTGGATCTACGCTAAAGTTACCATTCACATCGACAGGTGTAATTGAAAATGATACCACTGATCCCACCGGACCAAGGTTACTAAATGTTACGTCATCCCCGGTTAGGCTGTGCGTACTGCTAAATTCGGCTGGACCATCAAATACTGCGGCATCGTCAAGTATCGTTACATCCCCTGGTTCATCCCATGAGATGTCTTTGATTTCCAGTGTTGGGCATAATCCTGAACCATCTACTTGCGAATCTTGTACTGATACGTAATGATTGTGAAAGCTCGCATCACTTGCGTCAGTCTGTGCGGCACTGTCCAATACACCGCCATGAGTCGCAGTAATCAAAATACTATCTAACGCGGCATCCGTTACAACAGCGTATCCATATGCACCAGACTCTTCAATCCCATCATCTGAATTGACCATTGCCCCGATATTATTGTCTTTAATTTGAACTATAGATGAAAATTTAGAGAATTCATCAGCAAGCACAGGAGAAGCAACCACTATTACTGCAGCTGCAATTAAAAACCCACCAAAAGATAATTTTTTATTTGTATTCATTGTCATACCCAAAAAGTTCAACATGTACACTACCGGCTATGTGACGCGGCAGCTTCAGATTATGGCTTAAAGCCAGATATATTGGTCATTCGGACGATCTGCAATTGCGTTCTGCAGAACTTTATAGTTTTTCAGCGCGATCGAAACATATTCCAATGTCCTTGTGCGATTAATGATGTACACCAGAGTAGATTAGCAACGCGGCGAAGAACGGAGATTCAGCCAATCGATCCAGCCACAGAAGAAGTGGAACGTCTACCGCACTTTTATTGCTTAATGATTGAATCTGAAAATTTTTGATATTAACATCGAATAGATATTACATTGGACGTAGTCTGTCGCCGCACCCTTTAGTATGCTTTTATATTATTCTCATTTTTAGTGTCTCACTTGACTATAAAGTTAAATAATACACAATTGGTGGCGCTCCAAATGGTGCCATCGCGGTAAGTATAAGCATAATCTATACCATATTAATATTTTATATTTAAATCAATTTGATAAAAATATTATCTAATACCTTTTATCAAGAAAATAATAAATTCTGTTGTTATATTTTATAAATAAATTCGCATGTATTTATTAACTTATTATTATTTAGGTATTTTTTATTGTCTCAAAGATGAGACGACAAATAACAGTTATATATCATTAAATAGTTGCCACGTATAATACAATTTGGCCGCACACTAGTCGCAGCTAAACGACACACGATTTATTGGTACCATTTTTAGCAGATGTTAGTGCGGCACTAACACCCCAATATATTTGCTCAAATATCTAGATTGCGCGCTCTGCTTCCGCTACGGTATAACCCTGATCCAAAACCACACTGATTGCATCTAACTTGTATTCCTTTATGTACTGCTTTTTATATTACCATTTTCAACATTCTGTTTAGATTATCATCTCTTAACTGGGTTGTCCGGGTCTATTAGACCATACATGGACGCCCGCAGTAGCCAAGCTTTCAATTGATGATTTTAAGAAGGTAAAGATTGCAGCCATACATCCGGACTTTATGTGAGACACATTGCCTCTGTCCCTGATGGAATCCGCTGAGTAGCGCCTCATCACGCCAACGTGCTCTATGCACTTGGTCTAATTCAGGTTTAGCCACTCACGGTCTGACCAGTCTCGCCATCATGCCATGATTGCCTGTGCAATCGGTAGAATTTTTTCTCCTTACCTATGCTTTTAATATAATGTTAATAATTAGATCTTCAGTAATCACCTTAATCACACTTTGGTGTCAACTGCCGCCGTAATGTGATTAGGACAGTATGTTGTGCCTTTAACAAGCAACGCCCAGATGATACGAGCATTTTTATTCGCCAGCGCAACAGCGGCAACGTTTTTATTGCGCCGCACCATCAGTTTACACAGCCAGCTTTCTGGCTTAGCTTTGTTCTCGGCAAGACGGATGACCGCTCGTGCCCCGTGGATCAGTAAAGTGCGCAGGTAAGTGTCGCCACGTTTACTGATGCCAAGTAATAACTGCTTGCCACCGCTAGAATATTGTTTTGGAACCAATCCAAACCATGCTGAAAGTTGTCTACCACCCTTGAACTCTGTGGCATTCCCTACTGTTGCGACAATCGCGCTCGCCGTGATCGGACCAATACCAGGAATCGCCTCCAATTTTTTACTGGATACGTTCTCCTTGTGCCACAACTTGATCTGCAATTCCAATTCTTCCACCTGTCGACTCAGTTCTTTAAGATGGTCATTCAACCGCATCAGTAAATGACGCATTGTTCCTGGTAAACCATTTTCAGCGTCTTCCAGAATGTCAGGCACTCGTTTGGCAATCGAGTGAATACCTTGCGGGATAACAATACCGAACTCAGAGAGCAGGCCGCGTATCTGGTTTGCCTGCGCAGTTCTGGCCTTGACCAGACCTTGTCTAGCACGATGCACTGACAAGATAGCTTGCTGTTCAATATTCTTGATCGGCACAAAACGCATATTCGGTCGGCTCACTGCTTCGCAGATTGCTTCCGCATCCGCCATATCATGCTTGTTGGTCTTCACGTAAGGTTTGACGAATTGGGGTGACATGAGCTTGACTGTGTGCCCAAACTCACCTAACTTTCTCGCCCAATGGTGAGAACTACCGCATGCTTCCATG
>BQJA01000123.1 GCA_021604405.1 Nitrosomonas sp.
ACTGGATATCCCGGGTTATCTGATCCATGGCACCAACCAGCCTTACGGCGTCGGCATGCGTGTCAGCTATGGATGCATTCGCCTGTATCCGGAAGACATCGCGCTGCTTTACGATCTGATCGGCGTTGGAGAGTCAGTGACTATTATTAACGAGCCGTTTCTTGCTGGCTGGAAAAATGGTCAAGTCTATTTCGAAAGTCACGCGCCGCTCGAAGACGATGACGTCAGCGTTGAACAACGGCTGGCTAATGTCTCAAAGAAAATCGAAATGTTGGCCAGCGAGAAAGAAACCGGCATCGATCTTGATCGGATGCACATGGCAGCAAACGCAATGCTTGGTATCCCGGTGATCCTTGCTGACGGCGCGCGAGACGCGCTGCTGGCTCGCGCACGGGTTATTGAAAATACCGTTAAGCAGGATTCCGATTTGCTGGCAATGGCCGAAGTTCGCGGGCTATTCGATGCGTCGCTTAAGGAAACTGAAAAGAATAGTGAAGAATAGGCTGCCGGCGGTTCCGCCACCAACGAATAACCGGTTTTTGTAAGATCTTATAATTCATGCAGCAGTGCTGTCATATCAATTGGTCGTTGTATTAAATGGCGCAACGTGCTCGGTAGACTAAAGCGTCTCACTGTATGCTTTATAAATTGCAATGCCTGCCTCATTGTTCTGTTGTAGATTAAGTGCCCAGATTGTATTGCGAGTTCCGTCATCATAAGGCGGCGATTGCACGTTGCATTAAATAACACATCCCCGGAAACCGTCACTCCGAAGTCACTCTTCTCTAAACCCTTTTAGACCAGCACCCCATTTCTCTCAGATTGTCCGGTCACTGAAATATCTTCAGTAATATCATGCAAACCCATCAAGTGATAGTTTTTCCATTACAATTAACCGCAAAATCGTCATGGTTAGTTTTTATAATTATGACCCGGCCAATTTTAAATGACGCAGTATGCTGCAAGACAGCAATTAATACGGAATAATTTCCATAAAGATAACAAAGGAAACAGATGAATTTTGATAAGGAACTGGACGCGCGCGGCCTGGTATGCCCGTTGCCTATTTTGCGTACGAAAAAAAATTTAGTGGACATGACGAGTGGACAGGTACTTAAAATTATCGCCACCGATCCCGGCGCTGTTATTGATTTCCAGGTTTTTGCTGATCAAACGGGTCATGCGTTACTGTCGATGTCGGAAACTGGCGAGGAAATTGTTTTTTTTCTGAAGAAGAGATGATTGCGTGTATTTCACTATAAAATGACCCATTCCCATTTATTGTGCCGGTTTATTTACAGTTAGCCGGTAGTTTCAATCATGAATAGTTAACGATGATTGGTATTTTTTTGGTGATTGATATCCGGAAGTAAAGTGGTTAATTTGGGAAGTTTAAATATAATTAAAGAACAGATTTAATGGAATGGTCCGCCCCACCTCCCAAAAGGCCTCAAAAGGGCCATGATGTTAATGTTGTTAAACATCAAAAATAAAAGAGAGGCGAACCATGAAAGATTGTAAAGCAAAAAGTGAAATTAAAGTGCTTGGAATTGATTTAGCGAAGCAAAGCTTTTAGCTCCACGGGATAGATGCAATAGGTCAAACCGTGCTTAGAAAAAAGTCGAGTCGCAATAAATTAACTGGATTTATCGCTAACCTACCGCCATGTTTAATCGGACTTGAAGCATGTGGCGGCGCACATCACTGGGCGCGTACATTTACTAATTTTGGGCACACGGTACGAATGATGGCCCCTCAGTTTGTCAAGCCATTCGTTAAGTCCAACAAAATAGATGCGGTCGATGCGGAAGCGATATGTGAGGCAGTGCAACGTCCCAATATGCGTTTTGTTCCGGCTAAACGAATTGAACAGCAAGACATTCAAAGTGTCCATTGCATACGGAGTCTACTGGTTGCCAAGCGGACTGCACAAGCAAACCAGATTCGCGGCTTGTTACTGGAATACGGCATCATCATCTCTAAGGGGATCGCTTGTATCAAAACGCGGATACCAGAAATTCCCAAGGACGCAGAAAACACCTTAACCGCATTATTTCGCGAACTACTTGTTGAACTTTATGAAGAGATGGTGCATCTTGACGAACGAATAGCCACGTTAGAACAGAAGCTGCGAGCAATCAGTTTACAGAATAAAGACTGTCAACGCTTACTTACTATTCCTGGTATTGGCTTGTTGTGTGCAAAGGTCAAGGTCGCAGCGGTTAGTGACATCAATGCATTCAAGAATGGGCGTGAGCTGGCAGCCTGATTAGGCTTGGTGCCACGACAACATTTTACTGGTGGCGAGACAAGGTTACTGGGGATCAGCAAGCGAGGTGACAGCTATTTACGGACATTGTTAATTAATGGCGGAAAAGCGGTCGTTCGGTTTGCTCAAAAGCGTCTGGAAAAACGTAACCGATGGGTCAGCGAACTTGATCAACGGCGGGGTAAAAATATCTCAGCAGTTGGGGTAGCCAACAAGAATGCGCGCATTGCGTGGACGTTATTGAGCAAAAAGGAAAACTATGCTGCGGCAGTTGTATAGAATAAACAAAGTAGCCAGTTATCTACTCAACAGAGACTTGACTAATCCAGAAATGATGCTAACAAGACAAATAAGTACAGAAAAAAGATTACTAGGGTAATAACAGGTAGCACAAATTGCGCGGATAAAATTCAAATGATGGCATAAAAGGTAACACCTGCATTCCTATAAACCTGCTACGGTCAAGGGTACATATTGATGCCGAAGATTTGATGAGGCGGGAATGCGCGGATTCCATCAGGGCCAAAGGTACTTTGATACTCATATTAAGGCCGGATATGGACGCATTATTCTTTTTGTTGCAAACTAATCTTTTCCTTGCAATACGGGGCGGACCATATATGACGCTTTTTCGACCAGTTTCTCGTGAATACAGCCGGCTCAACAGATGGCGGCAAGTTGATGTTGGCGTATATACGATAAGAGTAGTTTTGTGGATGTCAATAAACCTAAATACAGATATCCCACAAAACCCATTGGGTTGACTCAAGCTTGTTATTGTCAATTTTTAGCTAATCTTATAAAGTTGGAGCAAGCTAGTAATCATTAAAACCAATCATGTCTAACATACTGACTATCCGCCATCAAGGTGAACAAAACGGTGAGGCGCAGTTTACCGTCACGCGATTAAGTGACGGCAAAACTACCGTGCCTGTCATAATTACAGCGCCTGATAAAATTACCGTGCCAAATCGCGGCAACAGCAATCTGGCGTATGATCTACGCTGGTATTTGGAGCATTTTCTTGATTACCCGTTTGAACCCAACATCAGTCTCGCGCAAGAAATTCAGGATACATTGGAACAATGGAGTAAAGCGGCTTTTTCCAATCTGTTCCAGGGCAAGGCGCGTGACTGGTATCAGGATGCGCACAGAAACAATCTCAGTAAACTTACGCTCAAAATCGCCAGCGATGATCCGCATGTGCTGTCATGGCCGTGGGAAGCATTGCACGACCCAGAAGGAACTGCGCTGGCTCATTCCTGCCGGATAGAACGGCAACTTAATAAACTGCATGATCCACGTCCGTTGCCGGATGACATGCCCACGAACAGTATCAATATCCTGTTGGTTATTGCGCGCCCCTATGGTGATGAAGACGTTAGTTATCATGTATTGGCGCGCCCTTTAGTTGAACTGGCCGCGCAACAGATTGTACCGGTGCGCGTCGATGTGCTGCGTCCGCCGACTTTTGATCAATTGCGGTCGACGTTACGAAAAAAACCAGGGTTTTATCATATCGTCCATTTTGACGGACATGGCGGCTACGGTGAAGATGATTGCCAACAAAACAGCAGCAATCACAGTTTCAAAGGGTCTCAAGGCAGACTTGTGTTTGAAACGATCGAGGGCACGGCCGATGCCATCGAATCTACACGGCTCACCCAACTGCTCAGTGAATATACCATCCCGATCACCGTGCTGAATGCCTGCCAGTCTGCCAAAATCGATGAACAGGCCGACAACGACCCGTTTGCCTCCGTTGCGGCGGCATTGCTCAAGGCGGGTATCCGCAGCGTGGTGTCGATGGGTTATAACCTCTATGTCAGCGCGGCGCAGCAGTTTGTGCCCGCGTTTTACCTAAGCCTGTTTCAGCAAGGTTCGGTCGCGGAAGCCACGCGTGCTGGGCGACAGGCGATGCTTGCGCATCCCCAGCGTTTGTGTTCGCGTGGAGAGCATCCGCTATACGATTGGATGGTGCCGGTACTGTATCAGCAAGAGGCCTATGATTTAATCTTCAACACTGCTTCACAGCCGCTTGAAATGGATCGTATACCGCTACCACCAGCGGCAACCGAACAGGGGGATTATGGTTTCATCGGCCGTGACCGTGCAATTCATACGCTGGAACGCGCTATACGGCAACAGCCGCAGGCCGGATTATTGATTCACGGCATGGCTGGTGTCGGAAAAACTACTCTGGCGCAAGGCTTCCTGCAATGGCTGCAACAAACTGGTGGCTTGCTGCAACATGTATTTTGGTTCCGTTTCGACGACATTCGTAGCACAGAATATCTGATTAATCAGATGGTATTCGAATTTTTCGGAACCGATGCGCTGGCTTCGCCGATCGAACAACAACTGGAAGACCTTTATCGGGTGTTTAAAGAACACCCATACATTTTGGTTTGGGATAATTTTGAATCTGCCTGTGGTATTAAAGGCACCGAAATCACGCCTTTATTATCCAATGACGACCAAGCTTTGCTCAAAAACTTCTTGCTGAAATTGCGAAACGGCAAAACCAAGATCCTCATTGCCAGTCGCTCATCGGAACCCTGGTTATCTAAAACCGAGTGCTATCGCTTGCCCATCGGAGGGTTGCGTGGCGAGGAATGCTGGCAGTATTGTAATGTTGTGGTACGTGATCTAGGACTGACCCTGAACCGTAGTGACCCGGAGATACAACAGCTGATTGAAAAATTGGAAGGCCACCCACTAGCGATACGTGCGGTATTGCTCAGACTGGACCACACTACCAACGCAAGTAATTTGCATGCAGAACTGGAGCAAGGGTTTGCGATGTATAGACATGATGAAAGCACGCGCAGAATTTATACCGCACTGTTTCTATTGAGGGAGAACTTTCCTACAAAATATAACGTAGTACTATCGTTTATCGGTCTGCACCAAAGATATTTCTCTCTAAAAGGAATAATGCACATGGCCGACCAAAGTCAGACAAAGATTACTTACAGCACTATTGAATCTTGCTGTACATCACTAGAACGCGCAGGTCTGATTCATATTCATCTATACGATAAAAAAGTTTATTCTATGCACCCGGCTCTGAATGGTTTTCTCAGGGATCAATATCCTGCAACACAAGCCATGCAACAATCTTTTGTTAAGATTATGGCATTTTTTGCGGCTTACTTGACTTCTAAAAAGAAGAATGAGATAGACTATTCTTTTTATATACATAGGCATAATTTTCATTATGCTTTATTTTTGGCTAAAGATCTAGAGATAGAAATTCTAGAGATAGAAATTTATGCTGAGACTCTGAGGTGGTTTTTAGCTAACATTTTTTTTTCTAACAGAGAGTTTCAAAATGCAACAAGAATGCTTGAGGAACTAATGGAAAATTGTGTAAAAACAAAATATGAAATTGGATTAGCAAGAATCTATCATCAACTAGGTAGAATAGCATCTGAACAGCGTAATTTCACCCAATCTGAACAATGGTACAAGAAGTCTATTTCAATAAAATTAATGCTAGATAACAGAACAGGTTTAGCTTTAGACTACAACGCAATCGGTAGAGACTTTGAAGAAAGCCGAGATTATTTTAGAGCAAGTGAGTATTATCAAAACTCATTTAAGATTTATGAAGAATTAAATGACGAGGCAGGTTTGGCTGCCACAAACCAGCATTTAGGTCGTATGGCACAGTTTAAAAAAGAATACAAGACAGCAGAACAAATGTACCTAAAATCTGAAATTCTTTTTAAAAAATTGAACGATAAAAACGGATTGGCTAAATGTTACCATCAATTAGGTAGAGTTACAGAAGAACAATCTGATCTTGCAAGTGCCGAACAATGGTATTTGAAATCCTTGGCGGTTAAAGATGAAATCGGTGATGAACATGGTATAGCTAAGACATACCACCAGTTGGGTGTATTAGCAAGAAAACGACAAGATTTTGAATTAGCAAAGCAATGGTTTTTTCAAACACTAAATATTATAGAAAAAGAAAAAAATAACTTCGTTTCTGCAGGTACTTACGGCCAACTAGGTGAGCTCGCTATTTTACAAAAAGATTTTCCAAGTGCTGAAAAATGGTACTTGAAAGCATTGCCTATTGTGGAAAAGTTGGGATCTGGGAGTGATATTGTTGGGTTTTATGTTCAGCTATTGGAAGTATATTACTTACAGCATCACTGGTTAGAAGTAATGCAATGGCAAATTAAGATTTTGGTTATTTTGGTCAAAATAGAAGATGATGGAGCGGTATATTGGGCTAAAAAATTCATTACTTTATTTCTTCATATAGAAAATTCCCAATACCTAGGTAAGTTTAAAAATTTATGGCAACAAACCGGCTTGGATCAAGCAATTGGTTCATTTGATGACTTGATTACCAAAATCAACAAAGAAACCGACAAGCTTTAGGATATCTGACCATGTCATCACTCACCAATCAACTTTCTATATTGAATGACCAAGACGCGATTCAGTTGTTGGAGTTGCTCGCACAATCCGATATCAACTATACGTCTCAGGCACAGGAATTAACCGGGTTGACCGAACCCCCGCTCAATGCGAAACAGCAGACTGAACTGGCTCGTACTACATTGGCCGTTATCGCCGAACAAGATTCGCAACAGCTAGAAACCATTCAGGCGTTACTGAATAATAGCCCTTCGTCTCGAAGTTTTGATGGCGGCACGACGGTTCTTTCACTGGCTGCCGTAATTTGGTTGTTACGTACCCAAGTAGAAATCAAATATAAGGACGGAAAATGGGAATTTCTACTAAAAAACAAGCCGCCTAAAAATTCTTTGCTTGTCGAACTCATACAAAAAATAAAAGCGATTCTTGGCCAATCCGACTGATTCGATCTGAATAATTTCCTTATTACGCATTTGACTGGCTTGTAAGGTGGATTAAAGAAGCGCCATCAACTTTGGTACCCATCGTTTGGTGGACGGCGCTTTGCTTGTACATCCTACATATAAGGTAACTCACCCCGTGTTTCATTAGCTTTAACTGCCAATGCCATTTAAATGGCCATTAATGGGTTATAACCCTTGTTCGCCATAGATTGCAGATAGCTAGACTGAAGTTCCTTTCTTAACCTGAGCTCGGGATAAGAAATATCAAGCAGATTCTTGTAAAAAAGAGGAAAATATAGGTTTCCACACTTAGATTTTCCTTAAGAACCTGCTTGCCATGAATTTAACACAATTATTTTGCGATGTAGACGATTTTTGCCAACATTTTATACCTGAATGGCGCAAACAACTTGTTTCAAATGAAGAGACTGCGCATAGCGTTTGCAAACTTTCTTTTCTTTCATAAGCACCTCGATCAGTAACAATAATATTGTCTCTCATCAATGTGTTCATTTCCATTAAACCAGAACAGTTGTAAGTGGCTCAACAATCGAAGCACGTTAGGGCAATTTACAAGTTGACACAGAATTTTAAACATCCTCGATATTAATGTTGTTGGTGGCAATCTCCACTTTATTTGTAACCTCAAAAATAAAACATAAAAAGAGCACTAAACATTAATCACTTTTTTAAAGGAATAAATATTTCAAGGGCGTTTGGAACCACGCTGAACCTAGCTG
>BQJA01000124.1 GCA_021604405.1 Nitrosomonas sp.
GTTACACCTCAAAAGTAAGTCGCCAGGTGTTAAGGTTCTTCAAGCACTGTTTTCTCAAACCAGCTTCCCAGACGCTCTATGATACTGAACTACGGCCCATGTTGTTGGCGTACCTATAACGGAGACCGGACACCGTTTATACGGTTACTAATCGTTAATTATCCCGGATCGATGCAATCGGCAATAATTAGCGATTGTGGAGTTGAACCCTAAAGCCCGCCCGCCACAGCGTTCTGCTGAAAATCATGGCGTGACATCCACGATGGTTATCAGCCGGCTGCAGACAGATCAATGGTATACCGGCAACGGTGATAACACACTCGCCGATGCCATTTTAGATCGATTAATGCATAACGCACACCGACTACAACTGAAAGGAGAATCCATACGGAAAACAAAACAATTTATTGACTCAAGATGGACGAATAAAGAAAAAAACGATTCGTGACGCATTGATGTAACTCTTTGTTAAATTGGATAGAAATAACTGTTCAACTTCACCGGAATTACACATTACGACCAAATCGCAGCTGTTCAAACTATTTCCTGATTTTTTAATGCGGACTTAATACAGTCTGACAGATTACTTGCGACCCGAAGGTGACGGTGAGATAAGACAAGATTGCTTTTTCCAATGATAACGACCCGGTTCAGTGGCGGCGCGCTAGCGCCGTCCGCTGCAACCGGTTGTTTAGCTTAAGTGGCATCAAATATCACTACTTCATAGGTGTCACTTCGAGGGTGATCTTATTGATCTTTCCAGTAAACCGCGTCTCCGCACCAATACCGATGCCCTCGGCGACAGGAGTCTGATTATCGAGGCCCACATCCGCCGTCTCATCTGCCGAGAAGACGTTGGGCTGGGTCCGCTCGATCCGTCCCTCCGCGACTTGCTTGCCATTCACGTAAAGCGCAGCGTCCCCGCCCTTTCCGAGGCCGCCACCGTCGTAGGCGAAATCGAGGACGACCGTAGCGGAACCCTCTGGTAGCGCTTCTAGCGCAGCAACCGTGTAGCGTTCAAGCCCAAGAAAGTTGTAGGTATAGGCCGGCTTGCCGTCCTTCACGTACAGCGACCAACCGCCGAAGCGGCCGCCCTGGGAGAGGATCGCGCCGTTGGCGCCCTCGGCTGGGATATCAAGCTCGGCGGTGATCTTGCTGGAGCGGTTCTTCACGTTCATAAAGGTGTTCTCCAGCATGCCCTGCATGCCCTCGTAGAGAGTGAGGGACGTGCGATTACCCATGACATCCGGACGGCCCGCGATCGCTGCGTTGGTGCGCTCGATGATCCGGTCGTCCATGGGCAGCACGTGGTGCTTCTCGGCCTCCTGCAGGAACAGGGCCTGCATCTTTTTCAGCTTCTCGGGCTGTTCCGCGGCGAGGTTCCTGGTAAGGCTGAAGTCATCCTTCACGTTGTAGAGATCCCAGACATCCTCTTCGAGCGGCGGCAGGTTGGTCGTCTGCCAGGCCGCTCGGTGGATGGTCCGAGCAAACCACCCCTCGTGGTAGATCGCGCGGTTACCGAAGATCTCAAAGTACTGCGTCTTGTGCTGCTCTGGTGCCGTCTCGTCGTTAAACGCATAGAGCATGCTGGTGCCCTCGATCGGCGTCTGTACCGTACCGTTGACGCTCGTGGGCTCCGGCAGACCCGCGGCCTCGAGGATCGTCGGGGCGACGTCGATGACGTGCGAGAACTGGCTGCGCAGGCCGCCCTTCCCTTCGATGCCCTTCGGCCAGTGAATGACCATACCGTTGCGGGTGCCGCCGAAGTCGGACGCCACCTGCTTGGTCCACGTAAAAGGCGCGTCGAAGGCAACCGCCCAGCCGGCCGCCATATGCGGGAACGTGCTCGGCCCTCCCCACTCGTCGATCAACGGGATGAGATCCTCCACCTTCTCGACGACGCCGTTGAAGTAGGTCATTTCGTTGTACATGCCAACAAAACCGCCCTCGGCGCTGGTGCCATTGTCGCCGGCAATGTAAATAAACAGGGTGTTGTCGAGTTCGTCGATGTCTTCGAGCGCCTGCACGAGTCGTCCGATCTCGTGATCGGTCTGCTCCAGGAACCCCGCGAACACTTCGGCCTGGCGGGCGAACAACCGCCGATGCTCCGCTGGCAGCGTGTCCCACGCCACGATGTCCTTCGGCCTTTTACCCAGCCGGGTGTCCGCCGGGATCACGCCGAGCTTCTTCTGCCGCTGGAGCGTCTCGGCGCGGACCTGGTCCCAACCCTTGTCGAACTGGCCTTTGTACTTGTCTGCCCACGCCTTCGGCACGTGGTGCGGCGCATGCACAGCCCCGGTCGCGTAGTAGACGAAGAAGGGCTTGTCGGGGGTCATCGATTGCTGGGCCTTCACCCAGTTGATGGCCTGGTTCGTCATGTCGACGGTGAAATGGTAGTCCTTCATCTTCGGAGGGTCGACCTTGATCACACCGTCATAGACGAGCGGATACCATTGGTCAGTCTCCCCCCCGATGAATCCATAGAACTTATCGAACCCCTGATGGATGGGCCAGCGATCGAACGGGCCCGACACACTGGTTTCCCATGCGGCGGTTTCGTGCCATTTGCCGAAGGCAGCGGTGCTGTAGCCGTTCAGGCGCAGCATCTCCGCAAGCGGTGCCACGCTGTTGGGGTTTTGTCCGGTATTGCCGGGGAACGCCGTCGAGGTCTCCATGATGGAGCCGCTATTGACGGTGTGATGGTTACGCCCGGTCTTGAGCGCGTTGCGTGTCGGCGAGCACAGCGCTGTGGTGTGGAAGTTGTTGAAGCGCAGTCCGTTCTGGGCCAGTTCATCCAGCTTCGGAGTACGAATCGGGCCGCCAAAAGTGCTAGGACCACCGAAGCCCACGTCGTCGATCAGCACGATCACAACATTGGGCGCCCCCTCGGGTGCCTTGACTTCGAAGCGCGGTGGAGCCTTGGCATTGCGAGCGTCGAGCTCCGTGTAAGTCGGTGGCTTCGGCTCTGCAATTGGCAGTACTGTGCGATCGAATGTCTCCTGCGCCGCCACCATCCCCACCGAACTGGCCAGTAGGGCCGTTGCCATCCAGAAGGTTTTGTGCGATGTGCTCATCTCTATCTCCTCTTGAAATTCTTAAGTTATCAGCTAACTAGAATTGAACATCCGAAATGACGCAATGTATTACGTCAAAAATGAAATTTAACACCTCGAGTCCCATGCTATTTCATTATTCTTTTTGACAATGCGCCGATTTATTTCTCATCATAACGAACTTTGTAATACCCACAAACAAATCTGATCATACTGCAGAAGATGCACTATCCGGATTCACTAACTAAATATCATCATAAACGAAACGATATACAGATCTGAAAATCATGACAATACTTGCTTTTTCATTTTATTTGGCCTTGTTGTTGTAAGCTTATAGAATGAAATTGACTGGCTGGTTTTGGTCGCAAGCGGATAATTAAAAGCCCAACTACAGTAATTATCAATTCCAGGATTCGTCAGATTAATACAGTTCATGGCCGCTGGAAATTTGTAAATTCACCTGCCCGGCCATTCAATAGCTCTTAACTTTAGTCTGTTCAGTAGGCGCCATAGTATCACTCACTGCAATGCCAAGAGTAATTCCTCCGGCTTATTATTATGAAACAATTCAGGATACGAGCAATATCTTGGATATTTTGTAACTTTTCAGTACTGATTGACAGATCGAATTCTTTCTGCATATTATTCAACAAGCCAATTTAGTACAAATATCCTACTTCATAACAAGAAAATCAGTTTAAATGTCCTGCATTAAAGAGGAGTGATCTCCCTTATCTTAGAATTGCTTTGATCTTAGAGTATTAAGCGACCAACAATACAAAAATTTAGTGAAAAAGGATGTTTGTTTTCCTGTACCCAAACAGCAAAAATCAAACAAAAGGTTTCGGGTTATTTCAGCGCAATTGAATCGCATGTGCCAATGGCCGAGAATCTCTGGCTATCAGCAATCCTTATCAATAAGGGATACAACCCACTTATCGCGATTCAAATTACATTGACGGTCAAAACTCATAAAGTATGGGGTGAGTCGTTATCACTACACTAAGTAACAAGGCGGGTTAGTTTAAAAGCAGAACACCAGGCTTTTAACCAGAAAGATACTGGTTCGAATCCAAGTACCCGCAACTTTTTTGGGGAACTATCATGAAAAAGATTTTTTTGTTTTTAATAATACTAACAGTTTCGTGGATTTTCACGTTACCAGTATTTGCAGGTTCATATTACGGTAATTATTATCCTGACGGGTATTACGATCGAGGAACGGGACGAGGGTTATACGATCGCGGTGGCTATTTAAGACATCAGCCGAGTAATTCCGGTAATTTACGCTCCTACGGGACTTATCAAATATACCAACATCCACGTTATTATATGCAGCGCAGGCATCATCTTAGCAATCCTCGGACTCTGCAACCAACCTATAGATAATGCTAATCAAGCAAGCCAAGATATATAATTGAATTTTATTTTAGGCAGTTATGACGCATAAGGCCTTTCATCAGTACCGGACAAAAAAGCGTTTTCTCCATGTCAGCCGTTAGCCGGCGACGGACGATACACGGATGCCATCTGTTATACCCGGTAATTTTCTGCTCCATCGTGAGAAATTGCTTATGCTATGTCGTATCTAATTTCTCAGGTTTCTGCCAAAATATCAACAGTAACCATAATGGATTCTAGAATTACAATATTTCAGCATGTTAAAAACATTTGAGCAATTTATAAAAACCCGGTTTAATGACAGCCATGCTTTAAAAGAACCGGACCATCATGATATTGCATTAGCTGCAGCGACACTAATGTTTGAAGTAGTCAAGTCGGATAGCGATATTCATCTGTTTGAAAACCAACAGATGGCCGAACAATTACGCAAACAATTTAGTCTATCTCGTGAAGAAATAACAGAGTTGATAGCATTAGCCGAAGATACCTCAGATAAATCGACAAGTTTGCATGGCTTCACGCGTCAATTATGTGACGCTTGGAACAATTCACAACGCTGCGAACTCGTCGAAGACCTCTGGCTTATTGCACTTGCTGATGGAAAGATCGATGCACACGAGCGGCATATCATTCGTAAAATAGCTGCACTTTTATATTTGACGGATACACAAATTGCACATGCAAAAGAAGCTGCAAAATCGCGCAGCTAAATCAATAATCGCCTTGATAGGCGATTATTGATTGAAAGGTAAAATATTGTTAGTAATAGTGCGGGGATTCAATCGATTTTCAGTAATTTTTCAGATCATTCTCAGCATGGTACCAATTAAATTGGCGTCCGTATTAGGTTCTTACTCTTCCATTGCCATTTCAAGCGCGAGCCAGTTTTCCTCCAACTCGGCCACTTTAGCCTCTAAATTCGCATGTATCGCACTCAGTTTATCAATCTCGTCGCGGGTACGATGGATATAAGTCGCTGGATCAGCCAATTGTCGGCTTGCTTCTGCCAGCTCCTTTTGCGCAATTGCCAGAGCGGCCTCCAGTTTGGATTGCTTTGATAATAATGCTTTTTTATTTGGCCTTGATGCCGTTTTTTGTTGCGGTTTCGCCGATTGAGATTGCACCATTTCGTTTGAACGACGCGCTTCAACCCATTTTTTATAGTCTCTCAGATCACCGTCAAACAATTCAACGTTACCGTCTGCAACCAACCATAACTCATCAGCAATAGCACGAACCAGACTACGATCATGCGACACCAGCACGACACCCCCGGTATATTCCTCCAACGCCAGCGTCAACGCGTCACGCATATCCAAATCGAGATGATTGGTCGGCTCATCCAAAAGCAACAAATGTGGCTTTTGCCAAGCCAACAAAGCCAATGCCAGGCGACTTTTTTCTCCGCCGGAGAAACTGATGACCGGACGGTCTTCACTATCGCCTGCCAGACCGAAACGACCAAGAAAGTTACGTAAAACCAGTGTTGTTTCTTTGGGCGCCAACCGTTCCATATGCTGTAACGGTGTCGCGGCACCATCCAGATATTCCAACTGATGTTGTGCAAAATACCCGATACGAATATCGGGCGCAACATTCAGAATACCAGAAACTGGTTTAACTTCACCAGTTAGTAACCGAATAAACGATGATTTTCCCGCACCATTCGGCCCCAGCAGCGCAATCCTTGCCCCTGCCTGCAGAATGAAATTGACACGTTTGAATAATAAATTTCCATCATAGCCAAAATCCACATCTTTGACACGTAACAGGACATCGGGACTGCGTTCCGGCGCTTCAATCTGTAACTGGAAATGGCCGTCTTCAACATGCACCGGTGCCACGCGAATTAAACGCTCAAGCGCTTTAAGCCGACTTTGAGCCTGCTTGGCTTTGGTAGCCTTAGCACGAAAACGACGCACAAAATCTTCCATATGCGTGATTTTTTTCTGCTGCTGCTGGAAAGCATTCACCTGTTGCGTCATCCGTTCAGCACGGGCACGCTCGAACGCGTCATAATTGCCGGTATAACTGTCAATTTGCCGATTGCGGATATAAGCAATGCGCGTAGCGCTCGCATTTAGAAAATCCCGATCATGGGAAACCAGTATCAGGCTGCCTGGATAATTGACCAGATACTGCTCCAACCAGATAATTGCTTCCATATCGAGATGATTGGTTGGTTCATCCAACAACAGTAAATCGGCACGATGCATCAACGCACGCGCCAGATTCAAACGCATGCGCCAACCACCAGAAAAATGACAAACTGGGTTATTTTGAGTACTGCTGGCAAAGCCCAGCCCATTTAGAAGCTGCGCTGCACGGGCACGAACCGCATAACCATCAATGGCCTCGTAACGTTGCTGCGCCTCAAACCAAGCGGTATCATGAGACTCTCTGGCGATTCTTTTTTCCAGCTGACGCAACTCAATGTCACCATCAAGAACAAATTCCAATGCAGGTTGATTTGAGTTGATGATTTCCTGCTCAACTGAAGCGATGGTCTTACCAGATTGTAAGACCACTTCACCACTATCGGGATTAATTTCCCCGCGTATCAACCGAAACAAGGTTGATTTTCCACTCCCATTTCTACCAACCAAGCCAATGCGCTGGTTAGCAAACACCTGGAAATTCACATCTTGAAGTAATGGTACGCCACCTTGCAAATAAGTTAATTGTTGTATGTTAAGCATAATCGTATTGGAATCAGCGTTTTTTCACAGCATTATAGCTGCTTAAAGCAATATAGAGCCATCATCGCTTTATAGCGATAATGATCGAGAAACTCAAATACCAATTTCCATGTCACATTAAAAGCCATATAAAGATTATTGTTCAAACACGCACCAATCTCTTATTTTCAACTAACACCATAATTACATTCTATTTATATCGATTACCCGTCGGAAACAAGCCGACTTGACATTATCAATAATCCACATGACAACCCCGATCTGATTACTCGTCTCGTGAGAAGATACATTAATTGAAGAGTTAACACTAACATACAGTTTTATAGGGCGAAACAAAATGCTCAAAAGTTAATCAGAATGTGAAATATGGTTATAAAATGGTAGGTTAACCCCGGAACTTACAAATTAACCACAAAGTTATCCACAGATAGTGTGGACAAGATAAACAGTGAACGTTCTGCAAAGAAAATAACAAAAGTCAATTAGCAAAGGGGTTAGCGTTACTCCGTCTATCCAAGGCAAAGCATGTAGCATTTGGAATGCCGTTAAGAA
>BQJA01000125.1 GCA_021604405.1 Nitrosomonas sp.
GCACCGATCCCAAGATATTCTGCCTTCTCTTTATAAAACTGACCAGTTGGAGAATTGCCATTAAAATACTCTATCAGAAACTGTAGCTTGCGGCTAAATACCTGGTGATTGTCAAACTGAATACCGGCTCTGGCGGATATATTTGCATCCCAGTTACTTTGTTCATGATTCTTGAAGTCAATCGCTAAAATCGGCCTTATCGCTGCGAAATCGAAACGCCAAGGACTCCTGAACTCAAGTCCATATTGAACTGACCAAGGTTTGATTGTTGATGGATGTTTATGAAAGATACCCCCACCGCCTCCATAAACTCGAATACCATAAGGCAATTCATACGAAAGCCTGAGATCTGCCCCTTCATAGCTGAGATTAATGCGTTCCAAGCTTGTTCTGAGTAAGAATTCATCACCAAGATGTGAACTTTGGTGAAACACTCGCGCGAAAGCAGAGAACTGCCCCATACGCATACTTGAGTAAACAGAACCAATGAAGTCACTATTGATCAGATCAGACGAACTAGCGTCGAGATTGAAATCGCTAAAGACTGCAGCTTGTAGCCCTGCTTCCCATTGCATGGTAGTTTTGCCCAGATTGGATCGATAAAATGGAATAGTTTCACCAAAACTAACTGATGCATTATTATTTCCATCAATATTCGTTCCAACATAATTGCGATAACTGGCTGAAAAGTGTGCCCAACGCGGATCAGCAAGTAATGGTTTAAATAAATGCCCTGTTGGCAAAAAACCTGTAGGAAAAGCTACTGAGTTTGGGATTAAAGGATTATTAGCAACAATATTATCTTGCTTAACTGTATCGGGTGGAGGATAAACAGCTATGTCTCGCTGGCTATCGCTTATTTGCAGCTCTATTCCATTGACTCCCGGGATTTCAGATAATAATTGTCGCACTTGAATACAATCTTGAGGTGTAAGGTTATGTGCAGGCAATGTAATAATCCCATCCCGTACAACTAAAGTAGATAAGTCAAGTTCAAAATCACGTTTGAGTAAACCTGTAGCATAGCCTGCGATATACGAGTCATTAGGCTTCAGTTCACTGTAAACGGGAGATATCATGAACATACCAATTATTGAAAGAAAAAAAACCCGCATAGTATTTTTCATCTTTTCCATATATTTTTCCGACGTACTACAAAATAATATACATCGCGAAACAAGAAATTAGTAATACATGTAATTAGTCGTTTTTAAAGAACTTAAAATATCCGAGCCTCTTGCAAAACTCCAGCGAGCTATTCTCATACATGATTTAATCCCATTGACAACATTCGCTAACAGCTTGCAGCCACTTGACCGAAACCATTTTTCTGGACTGTGTCTATTAGTTTAAATTGCATGGTCAGTGTGTTGTCCGACTGTCACAATTCACGGTTTTGGTCGTTCTCAATCTGACGGTGGCAAATACGGACTCAATTGGATTGATGGTTCTGATTTGCTGCCAGTTTTCAGCAGGATAATCAGAAAAAGCCAACATGGAAGCTTTGTTTTGGCCAGGCAGTCCATTGCTTTTGGATATCTCGGACCGAATTTCTCAATGCAGTGTTCAAATGACTCGTAAGCCTTTTTCCGGGTTTGTGCAGTAGCCAATTCGAGGGCAATATTAAGGCCACGTGGTTGTGATTCTGTTTATAATCAAGGCAAAAATTCTTCAAATTTCTTGAAATATTTCAAGTGCGGCGGTCTTGACATACATCAGTAATGAGCATACGTACAATTAAGCTGCTAACAAACAAACTGCGAATCTATTTTCGTTATCACACCAATATTTTTCTATCGATAGTCCTGCCTGGAAAGTTAAATCACTAAATGACGCGATTGAATATTTGTGGGAGTTCTCTGTGTGAATAGTTTCCATTTGATTAAAATGGAAACGCTCTTCAGCGATCTGTACAACTTGTGTTCTGCAAGACATCAAGTGCATTTCAATCCGACTAAGATTTTCATTAAACTTAACAAAATGCTTAAAACCCTCCTGAACATCAAAATCAGCATTAAGTTCAGTATTGATCCTCGTCAAAATATTTTTGTTGAATTGTGCAGTAATACCTTTCGCATCATCATAAGCGCTTAGTAGCATGTTTCTATCTTTGATCAGATCGATACCTAGCAATACCTTCCCATTAATACCGCTTAATCGTTTAAAGTTTTCTAGAATTTTAATCGCTTCTGTTTTTGAAAAATTGCCTATGGTCGAGCCCGGAAAAAACACTACATTTGAAGACTTGCTCAGTTCTGTTTGGTTCGTTATCTGTTGGACAAATTTTTGATGCGTGAAATCTCCCAATAACGGTTTAATTTTTAACTGTGGAAATACTGTATTCAGCCTGTTCACAGAATATTTCAACATCTCCCTGGAAATTTCAAACGGAATAAAAGTATTCGGTTGATCAACTGCTTCAAGTAATTTTTGCACTTTATGACCAGCCCCACAGCCAGGTTCAATTATTATTGCATCAGACCCTAGTTGTAACGCGATATCCTCAATATGGTTATCTAGAATTTCTAACTCGGCTCTGGTTAAATAATATTCTTTTAATTGAGTTATTTGCTCGAATAGTAATGAACCATAATCATCGTAGAGATATTTGCAGGGTAAAGTTTTTGGAATGCTTTTTAACCCTTGATATACATCCGTTAAAAAATTCAGGTCAGTTATATCCGTGATTACTTTATCAGTCGCTATTTTCATGGCATATCATCCGCAAGTCGAATTCCGCTCATCATCCAAGATTGATGAGGATAATAAAAATTCCGGTAGCTATTTCTTAAGTGATGCGAGGGGGTCAAGCAACAACCACCGCGCAACACCATCTGGTTGGCCATGAATTTGCCGTTATACTCACCCATAACCCCTGCAAGTGGTTTAAATCCTTGATAGGGCATATAAGCGCTGCAAGTCCATTGCCAAACATCTGTTGTCATCTGCACAAGCCCTTCGCCCCATGCTATCCCAGGGTGAAAACGTTCCTGCTCAACTTCTGTTTTCGACGCAGTGACTGATTGACTTGCATACTCCCACTCAGCTTCAGTAGGTAAGCGTTTATCCATCCATGCAGCGTAAGCACTTGCTTCATAAAAGCTAACGTGACAAACCGGCTGTTCTAAGTTAAGCGGCTTTAGACCTTCCAGTGTGAATTCAAACCATCGATTATTTTTCTTAACCCAATATAATGGCGAGTCTAACCCATTCTTATTGATATGCGACCAGCCATCGGAAAGCCAGTGATCTGGATTTTCATAGCCTCGGTCGTTGACAAATGTTAAGAATTCTTTATTGGTTACTAAACGAGAAGCTAACTTGAAATTTTGCATGAGTACCTGATGCCTGGGTCGCTCATTATCAAATGCAAATTCGTCATTTATTGCCCCCATTCGAAAAATGCATGCTTCAAACTCTATCCATTTTAAAGGCGCTGCAGTCTTAATTCTTGTCGAATATCCAGGATTTAATGAATAAGCAGGATACATAGGGTTTATTGAAAAAGCGTGTTTTATATCCATCAACAGCAACTCTTGATGTTGCTTTTCATGATGAATGCCTAAGGTCATAATTTCAGTTAAATGAGACGCGATATCTGAATCATTAATAAATAAACCTTCAATATTTTTATCTATATGATGGCGATATTGCAAGACCTCATTTAAGTTTGGTTTTGCTAGAAGCCCCCGCTGAGAGCGGGCAAATTGTTCGCCAACCCCATTGTAATAAGAATTAAATAAAACTTGAAAATGCGGATTAAATGTCCGGTAAGTTGACAAATACGGTATCAGTAAAAAGGTTTCAAAAAACCAACTGCTATGGGCCAAATGCCATTTTGCAGGACTGGCATCCGTCATGGATTGCAATTGGCAATCTTCAGCACTTAAATTTCTGATCAAATGTTCAGAATACAGCCGTGTTTGTTTATAAAATTCGAGGATAGAATCGCATTCTGACTCTCCAAATAGTGCCAATGCTGGTTTCATAATGATTAAGCCTCCAAAATGTAAAGCTTATTTCGTTGTTTATTCACACGTAATATGAAATAGATGATTGCAACTGGATGCAAAATAAAAAAATCTTATCGAAACAGGTATTAGGAATTGCGAATGTTAAAGCTCATATTACCGCATTTGGCAAACCAGTTTAATATAGGGTGATTAGCGTTACATATTAACTATGTTAATTATTAATTTTTATAAATACGTTCTGTAATCTTTAAATTAAATTTTGGGTCTGTTGATGTTTTGAAATAAGTATTTTAAAGATAGATAAAAACAAACTCGTAATTTATTGGAATTTCCGCACAACCAAGAAAACAAGTTTGCGATGCCCCGATTGATACTCAATGATGTGTTCTGGTCAAAGTGACCATTCAATTGTAGTGAGTCGTTTAAGTGCGCTTCTGGCTTTGGCTATTTTTTTCACATTTTGACAATGCTGGATGTCTAAGCGTAGTAATTTCAATTGCTTGATATAAATGCGTCTCTGCTGGATGCCGTGCGCTTTGGCAAGCTTGTTCAGACAGATGATAATCTTGATGGTTAACTTGTTGTCCGACGGATACATGATATTTTTACATGCATCGTCGTGTCAATATTTGCCGACGCTACAAGCGCCGGCTTCTGATGCAGGCTGACACTTATTCGGAAAATCTTCTGAACTCTTCTTAACCAAAGCGTTTGTAAGAATACATCAGTCTTAGTACTGTGACATAACAATTCACTTTGATACTCAAGCTCCCCCACCAGCCTTGGTTAATTGCTGGAGGGGGTTGTTCTCGGAATTCATATGAAAGAGAAACGCCTTGCTGACCAATTCTCGGGAACAAATATTGCAAGTAATTTTTGTTTATAAAGCGCGCAAAAAAACGGTCAGATCCTCTTTTTCTTCTTTAGTCAACTTTACACCAGTAATGAGCACGAAAAATTCAACCGTGTCTTCTAAGGTCAGTAGACGACCATCATGCAGATATGGTGGAGAATCTTTGATACCTCTTAAAGGAAAAGTTTTGAATGAACCTTCTGCGCGACCCTCATAGAAACGCTCAACTTTAAGGTCGTGCATCAGGTTATCGGTAAAGTAGGGAGGAGTGTGACAAGCAACACATTGTGCTTTTCCATAAAAAAGATTCTCGCCTCGTAATTCCTGTTCAGTCGATTTTTGTGGATCTAATTTTCAATATACAGTAAGTTTTGGCGCAGGAGGGAAATCAATTAGTTTTTGAAACTGAGCCATTTTCATTACTTCGGATCTTGTTAAATCTCTTCGGCCTTTTTTTTCGGCAGCTGCTAGATCGTGATCAAAATAGGCAGATCGGTTTTCAAATTCCGTGAAATCTTCAACCGAAGCTAAAGCGCGCTTTGACCCAAAGACTTCCTGAATATTGACACCACGTAAAGTGGGCGTCTCGATTCGGAACCGGCTGAGTTGAGGGCGCGTATTGGGATCAAGATGAATTGCAGCATTTGTGTGACCGTTAACATGGCAATCAAAACAGGATACGCCAAGGCTCGCCGCTATAGTTTTTCTATTATCGGTGGCGTTAAATTGTTGCTGTGGGATTTTTTCCACTAGTAATCGGACTCCGTCCAATTGAATTGGTGGCAATATGCCACTTAATAAATTGTAGAAATTTTCATTTGTGATTTCTTGTCCTTGAGAAACATCTCCCAAGTCCGGACGGCTAGTCAAAAATAATGGCGGTGGAAATTCCGGCAAGAAATGTTCTGGAATATCGAAGACTACGTCGTACCGTTCACGTTCAGGATGAATGTCTGTCATCATCTTTGGGAATACCATGCCGCCGGTCGAATGCAACGGGTGTGGCAGGGGAAGATATGGAAAAAGTTCTTCGTTTTTGATTTCTTCTGGCGTTCTCTCGGCCAGTTCTTTGAATGACAGACCATTCTTAAGGATAGCAGTTGGACCTACGGGAATGGGTTTGCCTCGAGTCATGATCTGACCTTCTTCAAAACGAGGTGTTAAATCGTACCGCTCTTCCAATAATGATTGCTGTTGCTGCTGAATTTTCGGCCGTTGCTTCCTTTCGCGTTCAATTACTTGTTTCAATGGTTCATCTGGACTTAAATCAATAATGAAAGAGCTTGATGCGGTACCGCCAAATTTATGAATATCGGGAGGATTCGGTGTCCCAGGTTTTACGTCTGGAGCAGCAACTGTATCTCCATTTCCAATCGGTTGGTATTGGGGGTAATCCTGCTCCCAGTCATTAATTATGGCTGGCGGCCCGATCGGGGGTACTAATTTTTCTGGATCTTGAATTCCATTATTTTGGTCTAAGCGCTCTGAATCGGCGGAAAACACAAGCCCGGCGCTGACTCCAATTATTCCCAACAATCCCAGAAAAAACTTTTTCTGTTAGTTCCAAGATGGTATTTAAAATCTGACATAATATTTCTCCTTCATTCAAAAGATTTAGGAAAACAGACTTTGATCTTGTACTATAAATATTTGATCAGTTGATATAACTTATGTTAAATCTAAAAGTACTTTCCGGCGCAATATGTTTTTCTGAAAGTTCGATGTATTTCCACCAGCCAACAGACCCTAGGCATCGTTTTAGATTGAATGAATAACATATAATAATGAGAATTGCACAGATACCGGCTTTAATTGCAAGCGTGCCGCCAAGGGGTTACGGATAACGAACGCATTGTTTTTTATTGGCAGGAGATATTATTAACAGAGCACATGTATTTACACTTTACGCAAGTGGAGATTCTGAAAAAAAACGAAGCTAGATACGATTCAACCAAGGACATTACGTTTCAACCCCAATGTTTTAATCACCAGACAGATCATCTTAATTTGCGTAGGTTTGAGGAAGTATTTGCCAAACTTGAATAATTTGACAGTATTCACTTCTCGACAGGAATTTCCCCCGACTAGCGTGTTATTGTCTGCTCAAGTTTATTTCGCTGTTATGTTTTAATCTCTCCGATTTGAGAATATTGACCGGATTTCATTGTCTACAAAGTTTGTATCAAGAACAATTAATGGATATAGGCAATTTCTTTTAAATAAGTGATAACCATGTATTACCCATGAACTGTTTATGCAATCAATATTGTCACATCATCAAAATTATAAAATATCGGTTGATTATTAATATCCGTTATTTTCATCCCCGAACTGGGCCTAAGCAGCGTAGATCTTATCGCCATTTAGCCTGCAGTTCCTTTGTCGGTCATTACGAAGCTCGCCGGTTTTCCGTTGCAAGTAATATCGCTGTCCGATTCGAATTCACTGAAGTATTTTAAATGCCGCATCTGTTTATGTTTTACATGGGTTTCCTGGCCGACGGACAGGTAAAGTTTAGTTAGCGAGTTACCGCGCGTGTTAATAGTTTCTATATCCCCATCCCCATCCCAATTCCCACTAGGTCGTTAATACCCTGTTAAAACAAGAGAATGAAACAGCGTAATTAACAGGTATCAAGTCTATCGGAAAATTGCCGTCATAGTAGGACTGACAAAGGCAAACCCATCGTGAGGTGGGGACGCAAAGCTTCCAGTCTTAATAAAGACAGTGGGGTTACCAAATAATGAATGATATCG
>BQJA01000126.1 GCA_021604405.1 Nitrosomonas sp.
AGCCGCTGGGGCGATTTGAACCTTACGCGCGAAATCCATCATGGCTCGGATAGATTACACTATCCAACGAGAAGCCGGATATACGGAAGCAGTTGCACTTTGAAACCATCAGAAATTTTGCTTGCAAAAAGGGAGGAGTCCATATAAGAATAAGCGGTGGGAGCCGTTAAGGATAAATACGGTTTGCGCTACAGCGATAAGGAACGCAATGCACTAAATCGACTTGCTGAGACTTGTTTTTGAGTGACTGACCAGACTTAATAGAATAACTTTAAGTCATCAATAACGGTGAGTTATATATTTGTTTGTTGATGCAAATTGCCTACACAGTGCCTACATAATGTCTCATAAAAGAAAAAGCACCTAGCCAATATTTGACTAAGTGCTTGTCTTATTTGGTAGGCCGTCAGGGATTCGAACCCTGGACCAACGGATTAAAAGTCCTACCAAAACAGCATTTGCCAGTGTTGACTACCATTCAGAAAATAGCATATTTTTATTATTTACATATAGTTAAATAAATTCCCTGTTACGGTTGCGTTGATAATTATTGGCCTGTATACTCGTCTGAGGGTTACAAACTGGTTACAAAAATAAATGGCAAAAATCAAGCTGACACAGGGACGTATAACTAACTTCCAATCAAAAACTGGACAAGCATTCTTATGGTGCGATGCTGTGCCGGGATTAGGCGTGCGTGCAACAGCTGGCTCAACTACCAAGCGTTACATTTTCCAGAGCAAGATTAACGGCAAGACCATGCGCACAACGATTGGCTCGACCGACCACTGGACGATACCCCAGGCACAGGCTGAAGCACGTCGCATTAAAATACTTATAGACCGGGGCAATGATCCACGCGAAGTTAAAGCCCATGCAGAAGAATCTAAGAAACGTGAAGCCGCCATTCTTAAGGAAAAGGAAACCCGCGAATCGATTACCCTGGCCATGGTCTGGGATGAATACATCACAGCACGTAAACCGTACTGGTCAGAACGTCATTCCCACGACCATGTGCGAGTCATGCAGCCTGGTGGTGAGCCACGTCCACGCCGCAAAGAACTGACCACCCCAGGCGAACTGGCGTCATTAGCTAACGATAAACTTGTCGATATAACATCAGAACGATTGATTGACTGGGCGCGAAAGGAAGCATTGACTAGGCCAACCCGCGCAAGACTAGCTTTAAGGTTATTGCGTGCATGTTTCAGTTGGTGCATGAATCACGCTGTTTATCAAAAGGTAATGACCAGCAATCCAGCACAGAGCAAAGATATACGTGAAATACTGGGCAGACCAAAAGTTAAAAATGACGTGTTACAACGTGAACAATTGCCAGCTTGGTTTAATGCTGTAAGGCAATTATCAAACCCTGTCATTAGCACCTATCTGCAAGCTTTGATATTAACTGGTGCTAGGCGTGAGGAAATGGCGAATTTACGCTGGGATGATGTGGATTTTCAATGGAACAGTCTAACCATGCGAGATAAGGTGGACGGCCAGCGTATTATTCCGTTAACGCCATATGTGGCCAGTCTATTATCGAACCTGCCACGCCGTAATCAATGGGTTTTTAGTAGCCCTACAGCAGCCAGCGGCCGCTTAGCAGAGCCACGTATCGCCCATAATCAGGCTTTAACCATTGCAGGCTTACCACCGCTAACGCTTCACGGATTGCGCCGCACTTTTGCCAGCCTATGCGAATGGATAGAGATGCCTGCCGGTATCGCTGCACAGATTCAAGGCCATAAGCCACAAGGCGTGCGAGAACAGAATTATATAAGAAGACCATTGGATTTATTGCGTAAATGGCATATCAATATCGAAGCCTGGGTATTAGAGCAGGCTGGAATTGAGTTTATCCCGCAAAAAGGATTGCATGTTATAAAAGGTTAGTTGTGCCTAGGGTAGCTCCCGAAAAGTCAGTTACCTTTACTGACCTGGCACAGCTTTTTACCAAAGGAGCGTTTGAAAGGAAACGTAATGCCGAAAGCAAAACCTAAATATATTAACCCGGTTGGCGCATGGTCCTCACCGGCCGATATTACAAAAGAGCAAAGAGAAATACTAACCAATATTTGTAATGACCCGGAATTTATAACCAGCGTGGCCGATACTGTTGGGGACTATCGTGCCGACATAGAGTTATACAAACAGATCCCTAATGATTCAGAAGAACTAGCCACCATGGAAGATTTGCAAAAATCAATCAGGGAACTGGAGCGCAAACTTAGAATGGGGCTTAACTGGCGAGCTGGTGCGCATCTTTACAAAGTGTGTGACGACATAGACATTGCAAGAAAGAGACTGCGAAAGATCGATATTGAAACAACACAAGCACTTCAAAAGATTGGTAAACCTAAAGCTGGACGCAAAAATGATGGCGCAAAAAAAGCAGCAGCGCGAAGGTTTTACGCATTATTTACCCGTCATTCCATCCCTTGGACGTTTTCAGTATACGATTGCAGAAAATCAGGTAAGACCATTTATTCGCATGCCGTAAAAATCCTGTCTACCTTCCTGAACATCGCACCCGAAAGCACGAGGCCATACATAGAACTCTGCCAAAAATAATCTTATTGTTGGTCTTTCCTTCGTACCTGCCTTTGTAACTGCCAGGCTTTAGCGCCTGCCTTGCGACTGTAAATAGCAGTTACCAGGCGGTCTCGCACCGCAAACCTCAAAAGTCATACATCAAATAGCTGTATCAAAACCCCTGCCTTTGTCTTTGTAACTGCAAAGCACAAAAACATACATTAAGGTACTGTGCCAAAAATAGGGTAAAAAATATTCCTATTGTTGACACTTCATCCTGCAGATAACCAGGCGAATAATACCTAATCACGATCTATTCTATAAAGGTGATTAGAAATGTATCCAACGATTGACACAGTTACACGTTTTGCAGTTACTACAAAAGAGGCTGCCTATTATTTGAACCGTAAACCCCAAACTCTCCGCGAATGGTCTTGTTTGCAAACCGGGCCTATCCACCCAATAAAAATTGGAAACCGATTAGCTTGGCGGGTGAAGGATATAAAAAAATTGCTGGGGTATTAATAATATGACTGAAAAACAAACGCCGCTCGGAGAAAGCGGCGCAAAGAACACTCAATCCAATTATACATGGTTGTTTGAGAATGACAATAATTTATACCAAACGTTCGACGATTCAACGAAAAAACGTGGACATTTGATAAATTCTAGCCTAAAGGGCGATATTTGGGACGTTTCGCCGGACCTGGTAGAGATTAATAAAAATGGCGGGGCCGTATTTTTCGCCGTCCAGGAATTCAACGGCACCCGGAGCAATGCCAACATCAAACGTGTGCGCGCTGTATTCCTTGATCTTGACCAGGTAGACCTTAACCGCACATTCGACTATCCGGTTGAACCTAGCCAGGTCATTGAAACGTCGCCAGGTAAGCATCACGTTTACTGGCTAGTGAATGACTTCCCTATTTCAGATTTCAAAGCCTTTCAAAAATCTCTAGCCAGTGCCTATGGTGGCGACCCTAAAGTATGCGACCTGGCGCGTGTCATGCGCGTGCCTGGCTTCACCCATAATAAGGACGCTAAAAACCCGTTTATGGTGCGAATAGTCGGCGGAAATTCTAAGACCTATTCAACTGCCGCTATTCGCACCCTGGTGCCAGAACAGCCTAGAGAAAAATATGATGATATTAGCGACCTCATAGGTGACGATGGCCCTGAAACTGACCTAATAGAATCCGACAATGATTTAAGCGACCTTATTGGCGACGATTCACCACGAGACAATTCTGGCGCTAAAGACTACGCCATAGGGCTGTTAAATAAACTTCGGCAAGCAGAAGAGGGCACACGTAATATTACCTTAAATGACACGGCTTATTTTTTATTCGGATTGGTGAAGGGTAAGCAATTGGATTATGGTCAGGCGCATAGTGCTTTGCATTCAGTGGCCTTACAGATAGGTTTAGAACCGGGAGAAATTACGGCGACCATGGAGAGCGCCTGGCGTGGCGCAGAACCTGATACCAACGACTATTCCCCGCCTGATGATACTGACCTGCCTATGTTGGATCCGGTGTCGGCGCCTACAAGTATCGAAGATTTACCAGAGGTATATCGGGCCGATCCGCCGCTAAAATTTAATATCGATTATCCGCCGGGTTTAGCAGGTGAAATTGCGGACTATATTTTTAATAGCAGCCGCAAGCCCGTTAATTCCTTTGCTATTGCTGGCGCGTTAGCGACCTTAGCATACCTGAATCACAATCTAGCTTATGTTAACCAAAGCGGAACATCGCTGAATCTATACATGTGCCTCACAGGCGACACGGGGAAAGGTAAGGAGGATCCGCGCCGGGCCGTTAAACGGCTTGCGCATGGGGTCAACCGAGTATCAGCAATGCACGAGACTATGAGCAGCGGGGCTGCGCTGCTTAGGGCCTTATCGGTTGATAAAGAAGCGCTAATCATGGTGGATGAGTTCGGCCTTTATCTGCAAAATGCTTTATCAGACCGTGGCTCCGTTCATCAAAAGGATTTCATGAAAGAGCTAATGTCTTTTTATGGAATGGCCCGCGATTTTTATGCAGGCAAAACCTTCGCTGATTCAAAACGGAGTATAGACCGCATAGACATGCCTTACGTCAACCTACTGGCCACGACGACACCATTAGAGCTACTAGACGGCATAACCGCTAAATCAATCGATAACGGCTTTTTAAACCGCATTCTGGTGGTAGGAACCAATGAAGAAAATCCAATTAATAGAGCACCTGATGTAGCCATTAGCAAGCAATTAGAAAGTAAGCTGGTCGAGATCGAAACATTAGCAGTCGAATACCCCAGCGGTTTGTCTCTCGAGTACGAACCAGGTGCATTCGAATTGTTGGTGCACCTGGCTGAAGGCTTAGACGAAACAGGCAAGTTCGCTAATTTATGGATGAGGGCCGAGGAACAGACCATTCGAATCGCGGGGCTATTAGCAATAGGCGACGGCCAGATTATTAAGTCTTCTCATGTGCAGTGGGCCTGGGACTTCGTCAGCTTTTGTATCAAATCGTTTATCCAGGGGCTGGACCGTGGCTTTGGTGAGACCTTATTTGAAAAACGGATTAATAAAACGTTAGAAATAATTAGGAACGCCAGGTCGTATACAGATGATCGTCAGTTTAGAAAATATTGTCAGAAGGGATACATGCCCAAGGGCAAACTTACGAAATTGCTGAAGATGAAAACTAAGGAAGTAGACGAGCTTCTTATGCATCTGCTCTCGGCCAGGCAAATAGAACAAAAAAGGGAGGCTCAAACCGCATGTTATGTGGTTCTCTAATTCTCATCGATTCTCTATAAATTGGAGAACGCTAAGAAGCCTATGGATAAAGGGTTTACATATATAAATTCTCTATTCTCTCTCTTTCTCTCTATTAAATATAAATGCCTATTTTTTTATGAATGTATTAGAGGAATCGAGAATTCGAGAACAAACTGGCCTCAGCCCTTATACAGCAACGGTTTTAGCGTTCTCAACTGGCAAAGAGAATGGAGGGAGAAGGAGAAATGGCCATAGGCAGCTACTGGCAAAAACACGGTTTTGAAGTTTCGTCATTTCACAATCCACTTCCTGCCATGGATGTTATCCAAAGCCACATAGACACGATTAGTAATGCGAAGGGCGACCATGAGAATGTTTTATCAACACAGTCATTCTTGGCGTTTCGTATGGCGAACCAGATCGATATCGATGACATCGTGGTGCTATGCGACAAACTGGCAGACGCAGCAGCGCCAAATCTGGATAGTGCAGCTATCTACCTGGTTATCGATGATGCTTTCGACAGGGGGCACGACTACAACGACCAAACCAGACAACAGGAACTTGCCGAGAGACTCGCAATGGTTAAACAGCCTGGACGCAAAGATCGTACACAAACCCTGATCCATCAGATGTATGCCGTATATCATTTAGCGGACGGGAACTATTCATAACAGCCAGATTCAAAAGAACTTTTATGATGCTGCGCGCGAGGCAGGCATAGGTGAACTAACCGCAGGGCTCGCTATTAAAAAAGGCCGCGATAGGCATCAGCGACGATTGGAATCTAACGAACTGATAGGGAAAGACAAATGCTAAGACGATTAAAAACGGATCACGTTTTTGCACAGAAAATATTAAGAATTCTCGTGCTGGCACAAGCAACATTAACCACCCTGCTTTTAATATTTCTCATGCAGCTATAAGTCATTTATTTAATTGGTAAAAAGGGTCCTTGGTGGAGCAAAATTTATGCGGTTCTAAAAGAACCCAATATTATGCTCAAAAACCGCATTTCATAATAGGTTCACACCTTGGAGATGTATAAATGAAACAGAAACAGCGAACGGAAGCAGATATCAAGGCATAGGCAAACGGTCTTTTGACGCCACGAGCATCGACCAAGTGGCCAGGGAGAACTTATCCCTAGAGCAGACTATGTCTAGTCAGTTAATCGTACTTGTCACCAATGACCAGCAACCTGGCTATAAGCGTCTGTATTTTATGCAAAAAGGAAAAATGTTAATAGCCAGGCCGTCTTTCGCAAAAGTCAGAAGCGCCGATATCGAAGCGGGTTTATGGACATTTGCCCTAAATCGCACCGGATCACCTGAGTATTTACTTGTAGATTTGACTAAAAAAACCAAGCTATTTTAAACCTTTGACAGCCCGTCCTAGAGGCGGGTAAATTTACGGGTAATTCTCCAGGCTAGGCCACTGGCAGCCGCATATATAAACGCTTTCATGCATTTTTATGGCCCTACGCTTGACATTTTTGCAGTATAAATTTAACAGCCCTGCTGTCTGCTTACGACCCAGACTGTGTGAAAACTCAAAATCTATTTTTAGTGATAAATTCTGTAATCATAATTCAGCTTAAAAATGATCTAAGCGATAAAGCTGACTATCATCATTATTATTATTATGTGATGATGCATTTCTTGACAATATTTCACCAGGAATCTCTATTTACGCTGAGCGAAGACCTTTTCATACGGCGGATACAGGCATTACGCCTGCATGGCTTTGATTAATGCGACAACGCCTAAGCTATTCATCACACGTTTTAAATTATAGGCAAGAACATGCAGGCTCGTTTCTGTGCTGACGCGTTCTAGCGTCCTCATTTGAAAATGTGTATAGCCCATCCATAGTTTTATTGTCCCAAATGGGTGTTCAGCAGTGTTTCTTCTTGCTGTCATTCGTTCTGGCTCTTTGTTAATTCGAGTCTCCACAGCATCAAGTACAGCCTCATGCCCCCATCGACTGATGCGCCGATATTCTCCTGTTGTACATTGTGATTTCATCGAACAATTAGTGCATGCAGATGACCAATAACGCCTAATCATTTTTCCACTTTCCTGTCGGCTAAAACGATAGATGGCGCGTTCACCAGCGGGGCACTCATATTCGTCA
>BQJA01000127.1 GCA_021604405.1 Nitrosomonas sp.
CATTAACCTGTTGCAAGATGCATTGAATGACTGCGGTCATCCCATCAAAGGAACGGCGATAGCTATCCTTGGCGTAGCGTATAAGAAGAACGTGGATGATGGCAGGGAATCACCTTTCTTTGCCGTTCACAAGTTACTTCAGAGTAAAGGGGCAGAAATTCGGGTATATGACAGCTGGATCAAGTCAAAATCGACAGTGGATTCTCTTGAGCAGGCATTGCAAGGCGCTCAGGCGGTTGTGATTGTTACGGATCATGATAACTACATAACGCAAATAAAAGAAATGGATCTTGCGCAGCTCGGTATCAAAGTGATTATAGATGGAAGAAACTGCCTGGAAAGCCAGGATATTTTTTCTCAAGGAATTATATATCGCGGGATAGGACGAAGATGAGGCATCTGTCTGGGCAGATTATTTAGTGTAACTTAATGCTCATGAAGCAAAAAAACGGATAAATGGATTTACAGTGCCACCATTGATTTTCAGTCGAACTTAGGAGTCTCCGACTTCAGGCAGTGATTATTCAGTAGTTAATTTATGTTTTAGCTTAATTTAATCCCAGGATCCAACCGTTTGCAGTTTTAAGTCATGCAATACAAACAAAACGACAGTATTTTTCAACAAGGACAGACCTTCTTTTTGTACGTTTACTCGCTGCGGTCATTTAAAAGTCGAAATGCATATTATTGTTAACAAAGATGAAGGATTTGTGAGTTGCGTGAACGGCTGAAGCATATTGTTGGTTCCAGGGAAAGTATGCGCGGACAACTTCTGCGCGGGAGTTTCGGCAGTGCCGGGATCAAGGCTTTCTATGTGCTGCTACAATTCGCTATAGGAATCATATTGGCCAGGATGCTGGGTCCGGAAGCACTGGGTATTTATGCATTCACAATGGCTCTGGTGCAACTGCTGGTGATCGGCGCACAGTGTGGATTCCCTACATTTCTGGTACGCGGAGTTGCTGTCAGTCGTGCGCAAGATGCGTATTCTGATCTTAAAAGGCTGCTCTTCGGTTCAGGCCAGATTGTTTTAATCGTATCGTTACTCTTGCTTGCTGCCGGAATTATCGGAATGTGGAATTTCGACGATAATTTTAAGGGTATTTCACCCACTGTGATGCTAATCGGGCTTCTGTTGGTACCGCTTCTAGCACTAACTGCAACGGGTGCAGGTGCCATCAGGGGACTGGGGCATGTTATCGAAGGACAGATACCGAGTGAAGTGGTACGTCCTTTCCTTTTTCTGTTGCTATTATTGGCGTTTTATGCCTCGGGAATAACTTTGAATCCAGAGCGGGCGCTTCTGGTTCATGGTTTCGCCGCCTTAGCGGCTCTGCTTTTGGCCGGATTTATATTGCTGCAACGCTTGCCTACGTCTGTACGCCAAGCTACTGCTGCAGATACATCTTATACTGAGTTATTGCGCCAAAGCTTTCCATTCTTGTTGCTGGCTGGGGCGCAGGTACTGAACTATCAGACTGATGTACTGATGCTGGGGTTTCTTGCTACACCGGTGGATGTTGGGCAATATCGTGTTTCGGTAGAGTTCAGTAGTGGCGTGGGTGCCGTGCTGGTTGCGATATCGACAGCCATCGCACCAATGCTTGCTAAGCTGCATGCGAAAGGTGATCTGGATGGCTTGCAATCCGTCATGATTAATGCGCACCGGTTAGGACTAATTATCATTATTTTGTTCTCATCAATTTTTTTTCTGTATGGCGAAGCAGTTATTTCTTTTTTCTTTGGTGACGCTTATCTGCCCGCACTTGGGCCATTGATGGTTTTATTGTTAGGGCGGATTTTTTATGCGATCAACGTACATTCTGGCGTCGCACTCAGCATGTTTGGTTTTGCCTGGATAGCGATGTCGCTGACCGGCACTTCCGTCGCTCTGAATGTGATGATGAATCTAATATTGGTCCCAGTTTATGGAACAGTCGGAGCAGCAATTGCAACCTCGGTCACGATGGTGCTTACAACCACAGCTGGTCAGGTCTGGTTGTGGCGGCATTATGGGCGAGGATTCTCGGCAGTTAGCAGAAAAGAATTCATAGGTTGAACCATTTCATTATGTTTTATAGAGCGCAAACACTGACAAAAACCGGATTGGCTAAGATCAATAAAAAAAGTGCGCATGATGGATACGTTTTGCCGCAGCTTTCAAGATCAGTATTGCAAGCATCTGTTAATAATAAAAAATCAAGAGTTTTTGACCTGATTATCGTTGTCATATTGTCGATTGTTACTTACCAGGTTTCTATTTACCTTCTCGGCGCATATCAATATGGAGATCAGGAGCATTACAGAAATTTCTATGAACATCTTGAAGGAGCAGATTTTAAAGAAATTGCAAGGCTGCAAGTGTCTCTGGTTGGAGGTTCTGAGCCAATATTTGGGATGCTGATGTGGGTTGGTGCAAACCTAGGTGTGCCAAAGGACACGTATATATCGATTTTCAACGTTATATTGGTCGTGGTATTTTTTTTCTTTCTCAGGAAATATAATGTATCGGCAATATTGATTCTACTACTGCTGACAAACTTTTATTTTTTGGTTTTGCTTACGTCTGCTGAGCGTCTTAAGTTTTCATACCTAATCTTAATTTTGGCAGCGATCACATCGGGTTGGCCTTCTAAAGTTTTTTCGGTCTTGGCGCCAATAGCGCACTTTCAGACTCTTATTAATTATTTATCATTATTGTTTGAGAGGCTATCCAAGATTCGCTTTCTTAGGCGAGTTAGGCTGTCGTTGTTAATTAAATCGGCTGTAATCATACCAGTAGCGCTTGCTTTCTTATTGTTCATTTTCTTTAATTATTCCGAGGCTATAGTTTCAAAAACAGTTGGATATTCCGAACAAGAGGCTAGTGGGCTTATTTCGCTTGTTAACTTGATTGGGTTGTTTTTGATTGGAATTTTTGTAACTAAGGATAGAGCCCGGTTTTGTATGGCTATGCTGCCGATATTTCTTGTAGCAGACTTTTTAGGTACTGCTCGCGTAAACATGATTGGGGTGGTTGTATTCTATTTCTTCTTGCTGAGAGAAGGGAAGGGGAATCATATCGTAATGTACCCATTAATGGCATATTTCTCGTTCAAAAGCATTGGCTACATAAGTGCAATAATTGAACATGGCAATGGCTTTATATGATTTCTAAGTTACTGGAATTCCGGGATATATAAATGGCACTCATCTTAATTTTTTGCCACAGCTAAGAAGGATTGCTCCTTTTAAGTATCAAAATTTTTATAAATTATTTTGTATTTATGAACAAAAAACCAGTTGTGCTTACTTTTAACAGGCGCTACCTTCCAGGCTATCGTGCGGGTGGTCCGATCCGTACGCTATCGAACATGGTTGACAGGCTTGGCAATGAAATCGATTTTCGTATTGTAACGCTGGATCGTGACTCTGGAACAAACATACCATATAGTGACATTTTGCATGGTGAATGGAACGCGGTTGGTCTCGCGCAAGTTTTTTATTTCCAACCTCGAAGAGTTTCAATTCGCAAGCTTGTCAAACTGTTCAATGATGTAAGGCCGGATGTTGTTTATTTGAATAGTTTCTTCGACAACACTTTTACTCAGCGGATCCTGTGGGCTCGGCGCGTAGGCCTATTGGGTAACGTTTCAGTAATACTAGCACCAAGGGGGGAGTTCTCGAGCGGCGCGCTGAATCTTAAGCGTATAAAAAAAATGATTTATCTTCGTTTTGCAAAGACTTTCAGTCTCAGCGCCGATCTGGTCTGGCATGCATCCAGCGAGCAGGAACGAGAAAATCTACTGCGCACACTCGATTTCGTACGTGATAAAGATGTTCGAGTGGCGATGAATCTTGCGCCGGTGGAAGAACAATTAGAGATTGCACACAAAAAAAGAAGCAATATAGAACCACTTCATGTTTGTTTTCTGTCACGCATTTCTCCGATGAAGAATTTAGACTATGCGTTAAAAGTACTAATGCAAGTCAAATCACCAGTTATTTTCACTATTTACGGGCCAAAGGAGATAACTGCATACTGGGAAAAATGTGAATCACTGATTGCCTCCTGCCCTGAAAATATACAAGTCATTTATGAAGGTGAGGTTCACCCGCAGCTAGTTAAGCCGACTTTGGCACAACATGATCTATTCTTTTTTCCTACCCGCGGAGAAAATTATGGACATGTCATACACGAAGCGCTTGCGGCTGGATTGCCTGTACTAATCAGTGACCAGACGCCATGGAATGAAGTGAAAAGAAGAGATATTGGATGGGTTTTTCCATTAAACTCATTTGAACTTTTTGCTGAAGCTATTCAAGAAGCGAGTAACTGGACAGCCGAACAGCGTGAAACCATCGCGCGCCGCGCGCAATTATTTGCTATTGAAAAAACAACTGATTCAGATGTTTTTATTCGTAACCGCGATCTTTTCATCAATCCAATTGAAGGAGTCAATCCATGATCTTTGCCGGAGATGTTGCGATTGCTCATGGTGATTGCTTTTACTTTTCAAATTTTCCGACTCCGCTATTGCAGAAACCCTGGTGTTTGAATCTTGAAGGTGCTGTAATTGATTCACCCAAATCATTAAATTGGGGAGTTTACAATTCATCACAGTGGATAAATTCTTTTCAAGAATTTGTTCTCGCACCATCATTTATTGGAAACAATCACATTCTCGATGTAGTAGATGGAATCAATATCACCGAGAGATCATTAAGACAACTAGGTATGGATACCGTTGGCGCCGGGAAGAATACCCATGTTGCATCCTTGGAGAAGACGGTCGTTAATGATGAAATTAAGTATTTAGTTATTGGTTTCGGATGGCCAGTGATCGGTTGTCGAGAAGCAAATGGTAGTCGACCCGGAGTAAATCGCTTTGAAAGTCGTAATGTGCGCCAGCAAGTTACGGAAATTATTCGCCGAGAAGAACATGCTCGTATTACTGTTGTGATTCACGGTAACTACGAGTTCGAACGCTACCCGCAACCTGCACACCGCAAGCTTGCTTTCCAGTTAATTGATCTTGGTGTGTACGCGGTAATTTTTCATCATCCGCATATTGTCGGTCCAGTTGAACGCTATAAAGGTCGAACCATAGCCTATAGCTTAGGTAATTGGGCATTCTCATACGGTAAATTCTTTGGTGGAAAATTGCGTTTCCCTGAATCTAGTTTCCACCAGACTGCGTTAGAACTCGGAAGAGAAATTGATATAGTACATCACGTGCAATTTTGTCCTCCAACAACAGTAACTTATAAATTTAACGAAAATGTTGACGCGGCTAATTTTTCACTGAAAGCTGTTTTTGAAGGATTCTCACACGATGAATATATAAACTGGTTTAAAAAGAATCGGTTGAAAAGAAAACTACTGCCGATTTATCGGGAACCAGATAGCTTGTTTGGCAATTGGGTTCGAGATAAGTGGGTAGCTGGACGGCAAGTATTGATTGATGCTGCGGCAAAGAGTGGGGTTAAGGCTATGAGGCGGAGTGCATAACGTGTCAGCACAATCACGACTGAAGAACTTGGCTGAAAACCTTCCTGAATTCGTAGGCCGCCCTTTGGCAAATGTGCCATTTGTGCTTCGTCTTGGTCCGGTATACCAGAAAACGCAGAAGGAAATTGCCCGCGCCGATAGTAGTAACATTGAAACATTGAACGAACGGCGGTTTGAGCAAATGCGCTTATTGCTCGGCTATGTCAGTGAAAAAGTGCAATTTTATCGCGAGTTCTACCGGCGCAAGGGTTTTTCTGTAGCTGATTTCTGTTCTTTGGGTGACTGGGAACGAGTGCCTGTTGTTACAAAAGCGGATCTACAGAGTGTTCCACTTGCGACTCGCCTAGCGCAAGGCGCGAAAGGAATGAAGTTTAATACCGGCGGTACTTCTGGGCAGCCATTGGAATTCTTTCTGGATGATCAGGCCTTCGCGCGTGAATGGGCACATATGCATCATATATGGAAGGCCCACGGTTATCGGCAGCAACATTTGAAGCTGACATTCCGTGGAAAGCATTTCGATCCATCACAGCCGTTACGTTACAACGCGGTACATAACGAATATGTAGTAAATGCCAATTGCCCGATGTCGCAGGTTGTAAAGTCAGTGCTAGCTTTGCCGCGAAACATACTGATCCGTTGGCTGCATGGTTATCCAAGTCTAGTTGCTGAATTTGCTGATGCGCTGGCTAAACAACAAGCGCCTCTAGTAGCAAGTTTTCGTGCGCGGCTATTTGGTGTTTTGCTGGGCTCAGAATTTCCAGCACCGGTGTATCGCACTGTAATCGAGAAAATATTGTCATCGAATGTGGTGAGTTGGTATGGTCATAGTGAAATGTCAGTACTAGCGCGAGAAACAGCGCTTGGCGTATATACATCGTTGCCTACATACGGTTACGCCGAGGCGGTGCCTGTTGAAGACAGCGCAGATTACCGTCTCGTTTGCACCTCGCTACATAATCGGGTGCATCCTTTTATTCGATATGATACTGGCGATTTGATAGCGCCGATATCACAACTTGGTAGTTCACTGGAGTTCCGGATTAGCGAGGGGCGTGTGGGAGATTTTGTGGTTGATCGTCACGGAAACAAGCATGCACTTACGGCTATTATTTTTGGACGTCACCATGATGCATTTGAGCATTTACTGCACTTACAGGTTCGTGATGAAGGTCAGGGTCGAATTACGCTTGTGGTAACGCCGCGTGATAAAGCCGTACAAGCTAACACACTCATGCAGGGTTTTGACTTGAACGATCTTAACATCGAATGGCAGCTGCAGATTGTCGAGGCACCAGTACGTACCCAGACTGGAAAGATCCGTCTCAAGATCAGCTAATTGACTTATATTTTAAGAGTTGCGTTGCTGTATGGATCAAAAAACGCAAATTAAATTGTGCCTAGTGTTACTGAAATTGCTGAAATTTCTTGCCGACAGTCGTACCAGATTAATTCTAAATCGTTATTTGTACCATTCTATAAGAGGAGTATCTAATGAGCGGTGTTATAAGTTGGTTGGATGAAAAGCTCTATCCCGCATCTGAAAATAATTGGGACGACCGTTTATTCCGCGAGAGAATACTCGCTTACTTACAGCCTGAATCAGTTGTGCTGGATCTTGGCGCAGGTGCAGGAATTGTTTCGCAAATGAATTTTCGTGGCGTGCCTGCGCAAATGTGCGGTGTAGATCTTGATCCTCGAGTCGTTGGCAACCCGATGC
>BQJA01000128.1 GCA_021604405.1 Nitrosomonas sp.
ACTGCAGCCAAAATACCGATAATCGCCACCACGATCATCAGTTCGATTAATGTAAAACCTTTTTGTGCTTGTTGCATGTGTGAATCTCCTTTAAGTTTTTAAAAAACACATTCAGTGTGTCTAGATTGCTATTAGCAGGATTTGTGCCAGAAAATTTTAAAATTGTTTCTGAGGCAATAGAGAGCAAATCGGTTCGCGACAGGTTATTGCTGTCAGGCAAATGCAGTTGTTGATAGCGGCCGAGGATAGAATGAGGTGATTAACGATTATACCGTGCGTCATGATATGACGCACGGTTCATGATGCTAGCCTTTGCTGATTTCAATGGTCTTAGCCTCGGATTCAACAACGTTTGTCCGCGGAATAGTTATTTTCAACAACCCTTTATCCATCGTGGCATGAATTGAATTGCTGTCCGCATCATCGGGTAATGCGAGGACCCGTTCAAAAGCGCCGTAGCGTCTTTCGATACGGTAATAATGTTTGTCGCTTTCTTCCTGTTCCTGTTGTTTATTGCCTTTGATAATTAAAACCCGGTCTTTCAATTCAAGGGAGACATCTTTCTGCTCCAAGCCGGGCGCTTCCAATGAAATGGTATATTGCTTGCCATCGCTGGCAACATCAACGCTGGCCTTGAATGCCGGCATGAAATCGTTGTGATGCATCGGGTCCCACAATGGCGGCCGCGACACAGGTGAAAGACCGAAACCACGGAACGTATCGTCAAACAGCCGGTCGATTTCATGATGAAGCTGGCTGATGTTGTTTACGAACGGTGATTGTGACAAGGCGTAGTTATCCCGCTGAACCGGGACAGTCTCTTTCTTATCTTTTTCGCTTTCTTCATGTTTAAACCAATTCCAAGGGTTAAGTTTATGTAAATCCATGGTAACACCTCCTTGTGTTTTTTTGGTTAGAACGTCTTGGTTATTATCATGTCTATAAGTTTGATGCGGAATGTTTGCTTAGCCTGTGCCAATATATTTGTGTATATAGTTATTCAGCATAAATATTTCAATAGATCCGAAACCGGTTGTTTTAAAATGCAGACAACCAGCGTTTAAATCCATATACTGAATAGAGAACGGGTCAGCGTGAATGTTCTGCACAATTTTAATCGGGTTCATAGAATGGCAAAAATAGGTTTTATTGGTCTGGGTATTATGGGAAAACCCATGGCCGGACATTTAATCAAGAGCGGGCATACACTATACTTGCAGACACGCAGTGGCGTACCGGATGAGCTAATGGCGCAAGGGGGGATTGCCTGCGCAACACCGCAAGAAGTGTCGCAACAAGCGGACATTATTATAATGATGTTGCCGGATACCCCGGATGTTGAAAAAGTGTTGTTCGGTGACCATGGCGTTGCCGCTGGCTTGCCGGTTAATACTGGCACGCGGAAAGTCGTCGTGGATATGAGTTCAATTTTACCATTGGAAACACGGAAATTTGCCGCCAGAATTAATGCACTGGGTCATGATTATATCGACGCACCGGTTTCCGGCGGGGATATTGGCGCGCAGAATGCGACGCTTACGATTATGGCGGGCGGAGATTCATCGGTCTTCGATAAGGTGAAGCCCGTATTTGAAATAATGGGGCAGACCGTGACGCGGTTGGGTGAAAACGGTGCCGGGCAGGTTTGCAAAATCGCCAACCAGATTGTTGTTGCGCTCACGATTGAAGCGGTGAGCGAGGCGTTATTATTTGTATCCAAGGCGGGCGCGGACCCTGAAAAAGCACGCAAGGCTTTGCTGGGTGGTTTTGCTTCATCACGGGTACTGGAAGTCCACGGCGAGCGTATGATCAATCGCTGTTTTGAACCGGGATTTCGTATCGAATTACAGCAAAAGGATCTGGCTATCGCTTTGGCCAGTGCAGCCGCTTTGGAGATTAGTTTGCCAAATACCGCCGCAACCCATGAATTGTATAATGCCTGCATTGCTCATGGGGGCGCTAAATGGGACAATTCAGCAATTATCAGGATGCTGGAAAAACTGGCGAATCATGAAATACACAAACTCCCGGATTAAAACCATGTTGCCTGGCGAACTCGTTGACCAACTGCGTTCTTTTTTACCATCAGATGCCGTATTGCATGATGTTGAAGATATGAAGCCATATGAATGCGATGGTTTATCGGCCTATCGGCAGTTGCCAATGATCGTTGTACTGCCGCAAACTGAAGATCAAATCACCAAGGTGTTGCAACTCTGCAATACTACCGGAACACCCGTCGTGGCACGGGGAGCGGGCACCGGTTTGTCGGGTGGCGCTTTGCCGCATAGCAAAGGGGTATTATTGTCACTGGCAAAACTTAACAATATACTGGAAATTGACGCGTTAGCACGCACCGCACGGGTCCAGCCGGGCGTGAGAAATCTGGCAATCAGTGAGGCGGCTGCGCCGTATGGGCTGTATTATGCGCCGGATCCATCGTCGCAAATTGCCTGCTCGATTGGCGGCAATGTGGCAGAAAATTCGGGTGGCGTGCATTGCTTGAAGTATGGGCTGACGGTGCATAATATTCTTAAATTGCGTGTATTGACGATTGCAGGAGAGTGCCTGGAGATAGGCGGCGGCAGTCTGGATCATGCGGGTTATGATTTGCTGGCGTTAATGACCGGCAGCGAAGGCATGCTGGGGGTCGTTACAGAAATTACGGTCAAGCTGTTGCCGATGCCCGAAAAAGCCCAGCTGGTTATGGCGGCATTTGACGATATGCACAATGCGGGCAACGCCGTTGCCAATGTGATTGCTGCGGGAATTATTCCAGCCGGTATGGAAATGATGGATAAAATCACCGTTCAAGCGGTGGAGGCGTTTGCGCATGTCGGTTACGACCTGGATGCGGCTGCCATTCTGTTGTGTGAGTCCGATGGAACAGCAGAGGAAGTCGCCGATGAGATTGCTCGAATTAATGAAGTCATGCGCAAGAGTGGCGCGACTAAAATCAGTACTTCACATGATGAAGCGGAGCGGCTGCGCTATTGGGCCGGGCGTAAAGCGGCATTTCCTGCGGCGGGCAGAGTGTCGCCGGATTACTACTGTATGGATGGCACAATACCACGCAAGCATTTGGCGGACGTATTGCGCGGCATCGATCAGCTATCCCGGACGTATGGGCTGCGCTGTATGAACGTATTTCATGCCGGAGATGGAAACCTGCATCCGTTGATTCTTTATGACGCCAATCAGTCTGGTGAATTGGAAAAGACAGAGGAATTTGGCGCGAAAATACTGGAGATGTGCATTCGTGCCGGTGGAACAATAACGGGTGAGCATGGCGTGGGAATCGAGAAAATTAATCAAATGTGCTCACAATTCAAAGCCGGCGAGCTGGAAATTTTTCATGCTGTCAAGGCCGCTTTTGACCCGGAAGGGCTGCTCAATCCCGGCAAGGCGGTGCCTACCTTGCATCGCTGCGCAGAATTGGGCGCGATGCATGTGCATCGGGGTGAGGAAAAATTCCCTGAATTGCCTCGGTTTTGAAAATATGCAAGAAATGATTGATCAACTGTCGGCTGCCATTCGCGCGGCCACCGAACGAAAAAATCCCTTACAGATACGGGGCGGCGGTACCAAGGATTTCTATGGCGATTCGCTCACCGGTCAGAATCATGACAGGTTGGATGTAACAGCCTGCGCTGGCGTGATTGAGTATGAACCCGCTGATCTGGTTGTGACGGCCGGTGCCGGCACGCGCCTGGCCGAACTTGAAGCGGTATTGTCTAAAAATGGACAGATGCTGGCGTTTGAACCGCCACATTTCGGTTCGGCAGCGACGTTGGGCGGTTGTGTGGCAACCGGGCTTTCTGGTCCGCGGCGGGCTTCTGCCGGCGCGGTTCGGGATTTTGTCCTGGGTGTGCGAATGCTGGACGGACGTGGAAACGATTTACGTTTTGGCGGACAGGTCATGAAGAATGTGGCGGGCTATGACATATCACGCCTGATGGTCGGTTCCATGGGTACATTGGGTGTGTTAACTGAAATTTCGTTAAAAATATTGCCGCTGCCACCGGCGGATTTAACCTTGCGTATGCAACTGACGGAAGCGGATGCGATTGAAAAAATGAACGGATGGGCAGGCAAACCGCTGCCGGTTTCCGCAACCTGTTTTTATCAGAATGAGTTGACGGTGCGGCTTTCAGGCGCTGAGGTGGCGATCCGTGCTGCGCAAGCAAAAATTGGCGGTGAAGAAATCAGTAATGGTAAAGAATTCTGGAAAGCGGTGCAGGAACAAACGCATGGTTTTTTTCAGAAAACAAAACCCCTCTGGCGTTTGTCAATCCACCCAACCACACCGCCGCTGGCGTTGCCTGGTCTGCAGTTGATCGAATGGAATGGCGCATTACGCTGGTTCGTCAGTGATGGCTCGGTCGATGCGGAAACCATCCGTGCAACGGCAAAAAATGCGGGTGGCCATGCCACCTTGTTTCGACCTGATCAGACATGCGTTAGCGTATTCCATCCCCTTGAGCCAAATATGATGAAGTTACATCGATTGCTCAAACAGCAATTTGATCCGGCAGGAATATTTAATCCCGGCAGACTGTATCCAGATTTATAATGTTCATATGCAAACCAATCTCGCTGATTTTATAAAAAATTCTCCGGAAGGACAGGAAACCGACGCGATATTACGTAGTTGCGTGCACTGTGGTTTTTGCCTGGCCACCTGTCCAACCTATCAGTTGCTGGGCGATGAGCTGGACAGTCCACGCGGACGTATTTATCTAATGAAACAGATGCTGGAAGGACAGCCGGTCACGGAAAAAACACAGTTGCATCTTGACCGCTGCCTGACTTGTCGTGCTTGTGAAACGACGTGTCCATCGGGTGTGCAGTATGGTCGGCTGGTTGATATCAGCCGGGGCATCGTCGAAAAGCAAGTGAAGCGCAAAACCAGCGTCACAATCAAACGCACCCTGTTGCGCAAGATTTTGCCCAATACCCGTGTTTTTGCTGCATTGTTTAAGCTGGGACAAACTGCGCGTCCTTTCCTGCCCGGGCGACTAAAAAAAAGTGTCCCACCAAAGGGAAAGCCTGCAGAAAAATGGCCGGCTACGCGGCATAAACGTAAAATGCTGGTGTTGGATGGCTGTGTACAGCCTGTGCTTGCACCTAACATTAACGCTGCCAGTGCAAGAGTGCTGGACCGTCTGGGAATATCCCTGATCAAGGCGGCGCAGGCGGGTTGTTGTGGTGCCATTGCCTATCATCTGAATGACCACGAAGAAGGACTTGATGCGATGCGTCATAATATTGACGCCTGGTGGCCAGTGATTGAGCAGGAAGAAGTAGAAGCCATCGTTATTACCGCCAGTGGTTGCGGTGTAACCGTCAAAGAATATGGTCATTTACTGCGCCATGATCCGAAATATGCGGAAAAAGCAGCGAGCGTTTCCAAGCTGGCTTGCGACATCAGTGAAATACTTGATGCCGAGTTTAAGCGTTTGCAGCAGTTACTAAGCCAACCTCGCTCAGATTTAAACCGGAAAACCTTGTCATTTCATTCACCGTGTACATTGCAGCACGGGTTACAGTTGCGCGGCAAAGCCGAAAAAATCTTGATCGCTGCTGGTTTTGAATTAACGGTTGTTCAAAACGCGCATCTTTGTTGCGGTTCTGCAGGGACTTATTCAATTCTCCAGCCAAAGCTATCGCAACAATTACTGGAAAATAAGGTGTCTGCATTGGAAGCCGGTGCTCCCGATCAGATCGCCACTGCCAATATCGGATGTCTGATGCATCTGCAGAGTGGGACAGCGCTATCCGTCAGGCACTGGATTGAATTACTGGATGAACGGCTGTCTTGCCAGGAATAAAAGCAGTCCGGGTTTTATTTCGATTAATCTTCTGAAATTTTTGTTATACAATCCCGGATTCATTTGTTTGCGTATCATCTGCGCTGGCAGTTATGATTCATAAAGAACTATATTAATTAAATACGTACGGAGAATATATGAGGGGAACAGTTAGGTGTGGTTGGGCAACACGATTTGGGGGCGCTGCATTGGCATTACTGTTGGCGTTGCCGACCCATGCGCAGTTAATGCTTGCGCATGAAGGGCATCATGATGCGGCCGGTTGTGTCATAGAGTCAGAAGAATTTTCAGTAACATTCAGTGCATATGAAGTGCCACCAGGTGGTTTACCGCCGATGCATTCATATTGTCAAAATGTACCAAATATTGGAAACGTAAATTTGACAATTGAATTGACAGGCAGCAAAGCACGAGAAACTCCATTTGCTGTCCGGTTAGTCAAGGATGAACATGGCGGACATGGCGGTCAAAAGCACGAGGCGGCCGCAGCCAGCCAGGAAAATGTTAGTGATGAAAATCATGACGCGGCTGATATGGATGAACATGCCGGTCACGATATGGATGGTCACACTGGTCACGATGATGTTTCGCATGCAGATGAACACGGTTTGGTCTATATCCCGCCAGAGAAGTATAAATCTGGAATTATCGTGATTTCAACGGTAATCGAAGAAAAAGGTCAGTATGCAGTTTTGCTGGAGAAACAGGATGATGCCGGTAATGCGCAGACAGCGCTACGTATTCCAGTGAGTTTTGGGCAAGGCGGTGGCCATGGCGGCCACGGCGGTGGTTTTGGCCTGATGGAAATACTCTTAGCGGTTGTAGTAATTGGCGGTGGTGTTTTTTATTACATGCGCCGAAAAAAAGCTGCTGAAACGGCGGATAAATCATAAATTACCCGCTGAGCGCTGCGTAATAGCAAAGTCAGTTTTCTTTTTAGTACATATAGTTGACTGAAAAAGATACGCTGCACCAGGTCTAGTGCGCAGCAGGTGAACGGTGCCTAAATTCTCTTGACAGTGCAGAGTTGACTCAGTACGCTTGCTTTTGTCATGGTTAATGATGAAACGTGTGGGAAGAGGATTTCAGGCGCGTTAAGGTGTTTAGAATATAAAGTTAGAATAAAAAAATATAGCTACGATTTTGAGCAAAAGGAGAAAAGATTTTGAGCAAAAGGAGAAAAACATGATTGCCAAGTTTTGGCTGAAGATAGCGATGCTGGTGAGCGGTCTGATGTTGATAGGCGGGGTGCA